>CADCOC010000090.1 GCA_902802945.1 uncultured bacterium
GCGTTGGCAACCCCCGGCAAGAAGAAGTCCACCTTTGCGCGCCCGAAACTGTCTAATTTTGCTCACTCCAAAAGTCTAACTTTGCGCGTCGGCCAACAATCGGGATGTTTTCCCTTGCATTGTGCGAGCGGATTTGGCATACTAATCGCGCTGGGCTTTTCAGCCGCACAGGGTCGTTTCTGCGAGTTCCGCCAAGCCGTGTGACTTGCCTCGCGAATGGTGCGAAAGAGAGGTCTTGCAAGAATTCCAAATGAAAACTCTTTACGTCCTTGTCTGCGCATTCGGCTGCGCCGCCGCCGTGCAGGCACAGTTTCTGCACGACCTCATGCCTCCAGACAAGACAGCCGTCCAGAACGTCGGCAACATCAAGATCGAGGCGAAGCACCTTTCCGCCAATCGGCAGACCGGCGTCCTAGTGGCCACGGGCAACGTCGTGGCCACGGCCGCGCCATACCGTCTCCACACCGACGCCGCGCAGCGCACCGCAGACGGACACTACGCCTTCGCGCCAGGCACGATGATGACCACGTGCTCGAACGACGTGAATCACCTGCACTGGCGGCTTACCGGCGAATTCCACTACCTCGAGAACCAAGCCGCAGTCGTCCGCGACGCCTGGGTTACTCTCTTCGACGTGCCCGTTCTCTGGGTGCCGTACTGGTTCTATCCGCTCAACACCAACTACGGCCTTCGCGCCATGCCCGGCTACACCTCCAAGTGGGGCGGCTACCTGCTCACCGGCTACGTCTACGACATCTGGAACGAGGGCAAGGGCCAAGGCCCGTCGCTCGGCGGCTCCACTTACGCCGACTTCCGCACCAGGAACGGCGTGGCGCTCGGCCAGACCGTCCGCTGGAACCTAGCCGACTACGGCAAGGGCAAGTTCAAGGTCTACCATGCATGGGACATCGACTATGACCGCTACGAAGACCACTGGGGCGACCACAAGCGCAACTACCGCAATTGGGGCAGCGACGTGGACCGCGAGCGCTACGGCCTCAAGCTCGAGCACTACGCCGACATCACAGAGCGCGACACGCTCCGCGCACAGGCCACCTATTACTCCGACTCCTGGTTCCGCCGCGACTTCTACCGCAACGAGGAGCGAGGCGAGTCCATCCCCGTCAACGAGGTCTCATACGAGCACCGCGAGCTGAGCTGGGCATCAGGCGTCTCCGCCTCCGGACCGCTCAACGACTTCTACGGCGGCGTGGCACGACTTCCCGAAGGCTGGATTTCCGTAAGCCCGCAGCCCATCTGGGACCTGCCCGTCAACTATGAATCGCAGACACGCGCCGGCTACCTTAACAGGAACTACGCCGAATACCGCGGTGCAACTGACAACATGTTCCGCTACGTGCCCTACATCGGGCCAGACGGCCGCGCGGCCGACTACCAGGCCTTCCGCGCCGACACGTCCCACCGCATCACCGCGCCCTTCAAGCTCTGGGACGTCCTCGCCGTTGCGCCACGCGCAACGTACCACGGAACATTCTGGAGCGACTCCGGCAGCCGCGCCGCGCTTGCCGAAGGCCGCTCCAAGGCGTCCGGCGACGACATCTACCGCAACATTGCAGAGTTCGGCCTCACCGCCTCAGCACGCGGCAGCGCCTGGCTTAGCGACGCCTGGCGCCACACCGTGGAGCCCTATCTCGACTACTCCTACCAGGTCGTCGACACCACCTCCACCCGCAAGCGCCGCGCGTATGTGTTCGACGGCTACGACGGCGCCACGGAGTGGCTCGACCAGTTCGGATTCGAGGGTCGCGGCCTGCCGTACAACTGGCACGGCGTTCGTCCCGGCATCCGTAACATCTTCCAGCGCGCGGACGAGCACGGCGTCCCGCGCACGGTTTTCGACGCAGACCTCTACGCCGCCATCCCCTTCGCCTCGTATAACCGCTACACGCGCGGCAGCTGGATGAACGGCTACGCGAAGGATAACGACGACCCTCACTACTCTCACCGCGACGACATCGTGCCCGGCATACGCCTGCGCTATGCGCCCACGAAGCGCGTCACGTTCCTCGCGCGCAGCGAATACGACGCCCGCAACGACAAGGCCGCCTACTCCGACATCTTCATGCGCCACCGCATCACCGACAACTTCAGCTGGCATTTGGGCTACATCGGCCGCGACCACCGCACATGGGAATACGTGCCGTCAGTCTACGACCGCTTCAACTGGGCCAAGTCCAGCATCGCACGCATCGGCTTCGAACACGGCATCTGCGACTGGCTCGCCTGGGGTCCGTACCTCCGCTACGACTGCCGCCGCGGCGAAGTGGACGAAATCGGTGCCTGGGTGGACTTCATGACGGACTGCCTAGCCCTGCGCGTGCAGCTTGAATACGAGAACGACTACCGCCGCATCGACGGTTCCCACCACGATGACGACGTGCGGGTGGTGATCTTCATCTACCTCCGCGCGTTCGGTCCGAACTCCATGCTCGACCTCGCCCGGTTCTAAGCAATGCTCGTCTCTTTCGTCATACCCGTACTGAACTCAGAGAAGACGCTCGCGGAGTGCCTCGACGCCATCCGCGCGCAGACTCTCCCGCCGGGCGTCGAACGCGAGATCGTGATCGCGGACGCCGGTTCCTCCGACCGCACGCTCAACATCGCACGAGATTACGGTGCGGACGTGATTACCGACAACCCTCTCAAGACCGGCGAGGCCGGAAAGACCGCCGGGATTAAGGCCGCACACGGCGATATCATCGCGCTCGTGGACAGCGACAACATTCTCCCCGACCCCGACTGGCTCGCGCGCATGACGGCCCCATTCGCCGATTCCGAGGTCGTCGCCACGGAACCGATCGCCTACACGGTGCGTCCGCACGACCCCGCCCCCACGCGCTACTTCGCCCTTCTCGGAATGAACGACCCCATCTGCCTCTTCACGCGCAACTACGACCGCACCTGCGGCGTCACTGGCACGTGGACCGGTCTCAAGGTTCCGACCGAGGACAAGGGCGACTGGCTCAAGCTCACCCTCACGGCGGACGCCCTTCCCACCATCGGCGCGAACGGCTTCGTGTTCCGCCGCTCGCTCCTCGACGGCACGAACTGGGACCCCTACCTCTTCGACATCGACATCCTCTACGAGCGCATCCGCCGCGACGGTGCCGTGCATGTGGCGAAAGTCAAGACGGGCATCGTACACCTCTACTGCGCGTGTCTCGCGGATTTCGTCCGCAAGCAGCGCCGCCGCATCCGCGATTTCCTCTACTTCGCGCAGGAGAAGCAGCGTTCCTATCCGTGGGACCGCCAGCGCAAGACAGGCATCATCCTCTTCTGTCTCTCAACGGTTACGCTCATTCCCCTCCTCGTTCAGATGCTCATCGGCTTCTGCCGCAAGCCCGACCGAGCGTGGCTCTACCACGTACCCGTTTGCTGGATCACGCTCTGGGTCTACGGCTGGGGCGCGCTTGCGAAGTTCTTTGGCCGCAAGCAGTCAATCGCCGACCGCACCACCTGGCAGAAAAACTAACACAGGACTGGCTTTTCATGCGGCGAGGTGCCATGCCAGCGCAATGAGAAGTATCAAGATCAGTCCCGTCGCTATCCAAAACATCCGCTGGAGGAATCGCTTGTGCCGAAGCTGGGTCAAGAACTCCTGGACATCTTCATCTTGCGTCTCAAGCGTAAGGTCGTTAGATTTCCGGGGCGTCTTGACAAACTCGGGGATAAGATCCTGCACCATGCCGATAGACGCCGCGTCCTCCTCGGCCGCAAACTCCGTTTCGCCAGAGGGCGATAGGACGTAACCAATGCGGGCAAAGGCGGAAATGACTTCCTGTGGCGAGGCAAGGCGGTCTTCCTTCTTCTTGGCGCACATGCGCGCCAGCACGGCGGACACATTGGGCGAGACGTTTGGGTTGAACGTGCGGACATCCGGAATCGGAGTTGGTTCGAGAAGTTGCTGCAAAACCTCCGGCGGCGATTTTCCCGTATACGGACGCTGGCCGCAGAGAAGTTCAAAGAGTATGACGCCCATGCTGTAGACGTCGGCGCGCGTATCAACGGTACTGGAGTCCGTGGCCTGTTCAGGAGAGATGTAGGCAGGCGTGCCGAACACAGAATTCGCGCTTGTCTTCAGGGAGTCGATCCCTTCCGCGATCTTTGCAATTCCGAGGTCAAGCAGCTTCGCGTTTCCCTCTGGAGTAAGCATGATGTTCTCCGGCTTGAGGTCGCGGTGTACCATGCCGAAACGCTGGGCCGCCGCCAGCACGTCGGCTACCTGAAGGATGATGTGTATGGCGTCCTTCTCCGCGTGTGCGCCAGTAAAAGCAATGGCCGCGCGCAGCGTATCGCCCTTGACGTAATCCATCACGAGGAAGTAGACTCCCCGCGTCTCGTCGTATCCGGCGTCATGGACCCTCACGAGATTCGGATGGCGGATTCTGGTCGCAAGCCTAGCCTCGCGCACAAAGCGTTTCACGTAGTCGGGCTGCTGCTCTGCAATCTCCGGATCGAGAATCTTGATCGCGAAGAGCGTGTCGAGCATCTGGTGCCGTGCAAGCCAGACAGACCCCAATCCGCCTTCGCCCAGAAGTCGTTCCACTAAATAACCACGAAAGTTCTCCCCCGGCTGCAATACCGGTCCGTCCCCAAAGGCCAACGTATGTAGACTGCTCATGAAAGTTTACCTTTCATCTGCTTTTGACAAAGTCCTGGCGGCGGCACGGGCGGCGGCGATGATTTCCCCTTCGCCCGGTATTACGCCCCCTTCCATCAACACGCGTCCGTCGCACACCACCGTGTCAACGCACGACGGATCCGCCGCGTAAACAAGGTCGCTCGTGCGGTTGAATCCCGGCACCAGCGGCAAACGGTCCGGATCGAGTATCACGAAATCTGCCGCCGCGCCCACGCGGATTTCGCCCGCGTCGATGCCAAACGCCTGCGCGCCGCCCCGCGTTGCAAGGCCGTATACCGTCTTGGCCGGGGCGCACGTGGGATCGCCGCTCTCTATCTTCGCCGCAAGCGCCGCGCACTTCATTTCCGCGAACATCGAGAGGGAGTTGTTCGAAGAAGCGCCGTCCGTGCCGATTGAAGCGCGGCATCCGCCCTTCTCAACCGCGCGCTTGAACGGGAAGAGCCCCGACACGAGCTTCATGTTCGACTGCTGGTTCTCGCAGATCACCGCGCCCGTGTCCGCGATGATGCGGATGTCGTCGTCGGTCAAATGGACGCAATGCGCCATCACGGTCTTGGGACCAAGCAACCCGATGTCGTTCAAGTAGGCCACGGGCGTGCGTCCGCCGTGTTCCTTCATGCACGTCTCAACTTCAAAGCGAGTTTCCGCAACATGCACGTGGATGAAGGTGTCCTCAGCCTTCGCGCGCGCGGCGATGTCGCGCAGGGACTGTTCGCACACGGTGTAGATCGCGTGCGGAGCGAGCGTCGCGAATACGCGGCTGGAAGCGTCACGCGGCAAACCGGATAGCGCGGCGTTGGCGGCAATGTTCTTGGGGTCGTTGTGGCCGGGGCCTCCGGTCTCGATCGTCTGCATCGACACCGCGCAGCGGATTCCCATCTCCTCGGCGGCACGCGCCACGGCCGGTGCGTACCAGTACATGTCGTTCGCGAACACGGTGCCTGAGCGGATCAGTTCCAAAATCGCAAGACGCGTGCCGGCGTAGACGATTTCATCCGTGAGGTGCGCCTCAGCCGGCCAGATGTGCTCCTGCAGCCACGGCATCAGCTCCAGGTCGTCCGCGTAGCCGCGCAGAAGGCTCATCGCAAGGTGAGTGTGGCAGTTGTAGAATGCGGGCACGACGGGACGCGCACGCGACTGCGACGGCTCTGACGGCGTGATGGACGCAATGCGTCCGTTCTCCACCGCGACATCCACTACCTTACCGTCAAGTTCGAGATTCCTGAATGATGTCTGCATGAGCTGTATTCCTTCTGGTCATTCGAAAAACACCGTCTTCGTCGGGTCAGGGACGAGCGCGATATGGTCGCCGTGGCGCAGGCGAGAGTCGCCCGGAGCGCGCGCGACGACGTGCGTCTGGCGTCCGTCGAGGATTGCGTGTACAAGCGTCTCCGCGCCAAGCGGCTCGACGATGTCCACCGTCGCCGACAAGGCACCGTCCGGCGCGCCATCTGCGGGGAACAGGCGGATGTGCTCGGGACGCACCCCCGCCGTGCGGCTCAGGTCCAGCACGCCTGGCGGCAGAAGGTTCATCGGCGGCGTGCCGATGAATGACGCCACGAACTTGTTCGCTGGACGGTCGTAAACCTCAAGCGGCGGCGCGGCCTGCTGTATGCGCCCGCCCTCCATCACCACGATGCGGTCGCCCATCGTCATCGCCTCGGTCTGGTCGTGCGTAACGTATATCATCGTCGCGCCGAGGCGGTGGTGAAGGCGCACGATCTCCGCGCGCATCTCAACGCGCATTTTCGCGTCGAGGTTGGAAAGAGGTTCGTCGAAGAGGAAAACCGCCGGCTCGCGCACTATCGCGCGCCCCACGGCCACGCGCTGGCGCTGTCCCCCGGAAAGCGCCTTGGGCAGGCGATCAAGGTACGCGCCGAGTCCGAGAGTCTCCGCCGCCGCATCCACTCGCCGCGCGATCTCGCCTTTCGGAACGTGGCGCAGACGCAGCGCGAAGCTCATGTTCTCGCGCACGGTCATGTGCGGATAGAGGGCGTAGTTCTGGAACACCATCGCGATGTCGCGGTCTTTCGGCGGCAGGTTCGTCACGTCGCGTCCGCCGATCTCGATGCGCCCCGACGTGGGCAGCTCAAGTCCCGCGACCATGCGGAGCGTGGTGGACTTGCCGCATCCGCTCGGCCCCACCAGCACAAGGAACTCGCCGGGACGCACCTCGAACGTGAAGTCGTCCACCGCGGGCTTCTGTCCCTTGGCGTAGATCTTGCAAACATGGGCGAATGAAACACCCGTCTGGCGAGAATTCTGCATCGCGTCAATGAAATCCGAATCAGTTGAACACGGCGTGCCCCTGCGCGTCGATCGACACGAATCCGCGCGCCTCCATCTGATCCAGCATGGAGCGCGCATCGTCCATTGACATCTTGGGGTTGCGGCTCTTGAGCGTGTTCAGAATCCGCTTGCGCGAACGGCAGCGGTTCTTCTTCAGTATCGCGGCAGCGCAGGATATTTCGTCCGGCGCATCTGGGAAAAGAGTATCAGCCGACAACACAACCGCAGGCGCCGGCGCTTCCGCAGGAACCGATGCCGGTTCGGACTCTGGTTTCGGCTCCTCCACGGAGGCGGCAGGCTCTTCTGCCGATGGCGTTTCGGCAGGCGGTTCCGCCACGGGCGCCTCTTCCGCCGGTGGCGTCTCTGTTTTCTTGCGGCGTCCGCGCGTTTTTGGCTTAGCAGGCTCTTCGGCTGGCTTAGACGCCGGAACCGGAGCCGCCTGACACAACGCAAGAATTGCAGCGGGCGTCTCGCGCACCTCGAAATCTCCATCCCCGGCCGCGGCCACGGCTGAACCCGTTTTCCAAGACTCGATGCGCACTATGAACTCGGGATTCAGCCAAACTGGCGTTCCGTCGGATTTTGTGAGTTTTACAAACATCGTCTTCACGCGCCTCTCTTCCTGATTTCCTTGAGCGCCTCGATGGCGGAGAACTGCGGACGCATGAAGCAGTTGCGCAGGTTCTTCTCGTCAGAGGGGTCCTTGAACTTGCAGTTCACGGGATCCCACTCGATCGTGCGGCCCGGGTTGTTGAGCGCGTGGTAGCCGAGGATGCACGAGATCGTGGAGGAGCAGGTGGCCTCCACGGGGATGTTCGTGTCCTTGCGCTCGCGCATACACACGAACCAGATGCGGTGGTGTCCCTTGAGCTCGTTGCGCGCCACGTGCGATTCGGGCGTCTCCTCGATGATGCCCTTCCTGTTCGCCTCGCACCTGCGCCAGATGTCGGCCTTCGGCTTGTAGGCGGTGTCGACGCGGTCCTTCTCCGGGATGCGGGAGACGAATCGGTTGGCGTAGATCCAGTCGCCGTTTTCGCCGATATACCTCACGCCGATCTTGAAGTTAGAGGCGCGCGGCGTGCCGAGCTTCATCTCCACGCCGTTCGCGTACTTGTAGGTGACGAGGCAGTGGTCGTGTACGTTGAAGAGGCGTCCGTGCATGAAGTTGGCGATGTCGGCCTTCACGGATATCGGCATCGCCTCGTCCATCGGCCACTGCGCGGAGTCGATCATGTGCGTGCCCCAGCCGGAAACGTTTCCGGTGCAGTAGTCCTGTATCTGGAGCCAGCCGACGTTCTGCCCGGGCACGAACGCGGGGCCGCGGGAGATGGAGCGCCCGCCGCCGGGACGCGCCGCCGCGCTGCGCCAGTGCGTGCGGAGCTGCGAGTAGCGCACGTCGTCGCGCGCCGGGCCGAGCCACATGTCGAAGTCGAAGTCGCGCTTGTCGGGCGTCTCCTCCATCGACGGCACGTCCCACTCCTTCGCTGGGCTGTTGTCGATGATACCCGTCTCGATGCGCACGAGCTTCCCGATGCGTCCGCTCTTGATGCAGTCCGTCGCCCAGCGGAAGCCGTTCCCGCAAAAGTTCTCGCTGCGCTGCTGCGTGCCGGTGTAGAAGATGCGTTTCGTGCGCCGCACGGCCTCCTTGATGGCGAGGCTCTCCTCGATGGAGAAGGCAATCGGCTTCTGCACGTAGATGTCCTTGCCCTTCAGACACGCCTCCACGGCCATGCGCGCGTGCCAGTGGTCGGGCGTGCAGATCATCACGCCGTCCACGCCGGGATCGTCCAGCACCTTGCGGTAGTCGCGCTCCAGCTTGAGGTGGTCCATCTTGTGGCGGTAGTACGCCTCGGCGGTGACCTTCATGCTGGCGAGGCGGACGGAATCGACGTCGCACACCGTGGTGAGCATCGCGATGTCCTCGTTCTGCGCCATCCCCGCGATGTCCATCGTCGTGCCGATACGTCCGCACCCGATGATGGCGATCTGCACCTTGTTGCTGGGCGCCGTCGCGCCGAACACGCTCGCCGGCACGACCACCGGCGCCGCTCCGGCGGCAAGTACGCCCTTCAGGAATCCTCTTCTCTCTATCCGCATCCTCTTCTCCTTCAGCATGTTGCCCCAAAGGCAGACAATGTTCTGTTTTTCATGGGCGCTATTATATCAAATGCCCGCCCCGCTGAAAAGGCAGAATCCAGACGGCAACAAATGAAAACCTCCGCCGCATACGGTGTTTTTTGCTATACTAATGTCCGCAACAGGAAAGGAAAGCAAATGAAACCAACACTCGTAGTTCTGGCCGCAGGAATGGGATCCCGTTATGGCGGCCTCAAGCAGGTAGATCCCGTGGGCCCTTCGGGAGAGGCCATTCTCGACTACTCCGTCTTTGACGCGCACCGCGCCGGCTTCGGCAAGGTCGTGTTCATCATCCGCAAGGACATCGAGGAGGTCTTCCGCCGCCAGGTGGGCGCGAAGTACGAGGGCCTCCTGCCCGTCGACTACGCCTTCCAGGACATCAACGACCTCCCCGCCCCCTACACCGTCCCCGCTGGACGCACGAAACCGTGGGGTACCGCCCACGCGATCCGCGCCGCGCGCAACGTGGTGGGCGAGCCGTTCGCTGCAATCAACGCGGACGACTTCTATGGCCGCGACGCCTTCGCGCGTCTCTCGTCCTTCCTCACCGGCGTCGACGCCGCCGCGCGTCCACTCCGCTTCGCGATGGTCGGCTACAAGCTCGACCTCACGCTCTCCGACCACGGTTCCGTCGCGCGCGGCATCTGCCAGGTGACTCCTGAAGGGAAACTCACCGGCGTCACTGAGATGACGAAGCTCGTGCGCACGCCCGAGGGCGCGGAGAACCAAGAGAATCCCGCCGCCCCCGTGAAGCTCACCGGCAAGGAGCGCGTCTCCATGAACCTCTGGGGCTTCACGCCCGCGCTCTTCGACGCGCTTGAGTCACGCTTCCCCGCATGGCTCGCCCAACGCGGCGCGGAGGAGAAGAGCGAGTGGTACATTCCCTTCGTCGTGGACGAGATGATCCACGAGGGCGCCGCCACCGTCGACGTGCTGCCCACCGAGTCCGCCTGGTTCGGCGTCACGTACCGCGAGGACAAGCCGCTCGTCACGGACGCGATCCGCGCCCTCGTCGATGCCGGCGAATACCCCGCGTCGCTGTTCGGGAAATAATCATGGCGGGCTGGGCGGGCAAGTTCCTGGACGCCGTCCTCGACCGCGTCTGGCCGCGCGTCTGCGCGGTGAAGACATGCGCACGCCCGTCCGACCGCCCCGGCCGCCACCTCTGCTCCGCCTGCTTCGCGGGACTCCCCTTCCACGAAGCGGATGGTTGCTGCCGCATCTGCGGCACCATCATCGCCTCGAAGGTGACGCACGATTTCGTCTGCGAGGCCTGCGCCAAGGAGAAGCCCGCCTACGAACGCGCGCGCAGCGCCGTCGTGTACGAGGCACCCGTCGACCAGCTCGTGAACGACTTCAAGTTCGGCGCCGCCGTGTGGCTCGCGGAGGACCTCGCGGACCTACTCGAGGGCGCCGTACGTGCCAAACTGCAACCCGCCGACGTAGACGTGATCGTGCCCGTGCCCCTTCACCCCAACCGCCTGCGCACGCGCGGCTACAACCAGAGTGCCCTCCTCGCGCGCGCGCTCGGACGCCGCATCAACCGCCGCGTCGACGAACGCTCGTTCACGCGCATCAAAGATACGGAACACCAGTCGCGTCTCTCCGGCGACGAGCGCCGCACAAACCTCATCGGTGCCTTCGCCGTTGCAGACGCGCGCGGCATCCGCGGACGCACCGTGCTTCTCATCGACGACGTGATGACTTCCGGCAACACCTTCGCGCACTGCGCCAAGGCACTCCTCGACGGCGGCGCCTTCCGCGTCTGGTGCGCCTCCGTGGCCCGCCGCCTGAAAGATTAAAGAATGTCCAAAGTCCTTAATTCTTTGCCCTGATTTAAACGCGCAAGGCGTGAGTACAGGACGGCGAAAGACCATACGCCTCGTCAACGAGCGCGTCGAGGTGCGCGTGGGCCTTCACCAAGTCGGGCGGCATCGTGAGCGGATCGTAGAGGTCGGCAAGAGTCGCGTTGGGGTACGCGGCGTGGGCGTCGAGAATGGCCTACGCGGCAGCGGCGATCAATGTTGCCATTATGGGAGTGTTGCCAGTTCCAATGTTGCCAGTTCCCAATTGGGCGTTGGCATTGGGTATTGGCAACATTTTTACATTGGCAACATTCTCCACCTCCGGCGTTCCCAGTCAGACAAGTGGGAGCATATAGTGGGGAAGATAGGTTATGCCATCTTCCATGCGGACATCCTTGTCTGAGAACAGGAAGGCTTCACCGCACCACTCCGCGTATTTGTTCCTGAACTTGTCGAGGGATGCATGCGTAATGTTTGCGCCGCCCTTGATCTCGATCGGCATGACATTGTGTCGACGGGCCAATTTCGACTTCGAGACAACAAAGTCGATTTCCATCCGCTCTTTCGCGTTGTCGGAACTGGACTCGGAATGGAAGTAGAGCTTATGGCCCGAAGCGACCAGCATCTGCGCCGCAAGGTTCTCCACGAGCATTCCCTTGTTCACCTCGATCCTGTCGAGCAGCAGCCGACGATGTATCTCCTCTCTGGCAAGCTCGTTCTCATCAAATGCATGGCTCACAAGAAGCCCCGTGTCGGCAAGATAGCACTTCATGGACTTCCGATCCAGATTCATCTTGAGTCCGACGTTCGGGTCGGTGGAGTTCCAGCACAAGTTGGCGAACATGGCGGATTCAAGCCAATGAAACGCATCAGACCAGTCGCGCATCCTCGCCTTGGCCTCAAGGCTGCCGACTCGGAAGTTCTTCTCGTGGCGGGACAACTGATCGGGTATCTCGTCGAATATGCGTTCTACCTTCGGGGCCAATGCGCCGGCGTGCTTCCAGATGTCGGCCCTGTAAAGGTCGAGAATCGCGCGCTTCTGTCCGTCAACCTCGGCAAGATCGTGCGAACGCACGAACTCCGAAACCACCTGAGGCATCCCACCCACGACGAGATACTGCCGATACGCCTCCATGATTCGCCGGTGTACTGCCTGCCCAAGTGGCTTGCGCTCTGAAAAGAACTTCCTGACGGCGTCCATGGCCGATTCCCGCCCTGTCGCCCAGAGGAACTCCTCTAAGTCCATCGGATACATCTTCAGATGAAGCTCTTCGGAAGGTATCACGATGTTTGCCGTGTTTTTCTTTACCGATATGAGAGATCCCGTCTCAAGATAATGGTATCGCCCATCGGCGACCAATGTCTTTATGGCTTCGCGGGCGCGGGGGAACTCCTGCACCTCGTCGAAAACGACCAATGCGTTGCCGCGAACAAGCCGAACGCCCGTCTCCGCCTCAAGCAGCATGAAGAACGTGTCGAGATCTCCGAGGTTCTCCTCGAATATTGTGCGTATGCCGCGCGATGCCTTACTGAAGTCTATCAGCAGATAGCTGGCGTACTCAGACTTCGCGAACTCCTCGGCAATCCAGCTCTTGCCTACGCGCCGCGCACCATCAATCAGCAGCGCAAAGCGGTCGGCCCGCTTTGACTTCCATTCCTTCAGCGTTTCGTAGAACTTGCGTTTCATGCCTTTTTAGCCTCCATTTTGGCGTTGCGACGAGTAGTATACACCAAATTTAGATTTTCTACAATGCGGAATCTACACCAAATGCAGATTTTTGGAAGTGGCGAAAATACACAATTTAGTGATTTTCCACACCATACGGGTCCAGGGGATATTCAAGTCTTCGGGGACGAAAATCGTCGCGGCGCCGGAGGAGTAGTCGATGTCCGCGGAGGGGATCGCCTTCGGCGCGAGCGTGACGGGAGACGCGCCGCTTCCCCGATGGTGTGTCTTCCAATATCAGTTTTTGGAGGGATGCAGGTGAGTCGGTTACAGGAAGTTCTTTACCCCTATTGCCTTCTTAATCAGGATGTGATACACTACCATCCAAACCCCGCGATGGGTTACATCCACCCGCTGATGCACTGCCAATGCGGCGCAAGGCCGAGAGCAATCCCGGTCTTAGCATTTCAAAGGAATGACCATGACCAAAACGATTTTTTACAACCTCGCCGCGCGAACAGGGTCCTCAAAATAAAAATGAAAACTGAAGCGAAAATAAACCCTACCCTCATCTGGGACTGGAACGGCACGCTGCTCGACGACGTCGATGCGGCCGTGGCCGCGTTGAGCCGCATGCTCGCCAAACACGGCCTTCCGCCCGTCACGCGCGAGTTCTACCGCGCCAACTTTGGTTTCCCCGTGCGCCCCTTCTACCAGCAGGTCGGCATCGACCTCGACCGCGTGGACTGGGATGAAATCTGCACCGACTTCCACGCCTTCATCGCCGCCGAGCCGCAGGGCCTCCAACCCACCTCGCTCGAGGCCCTCGAAGCCGCCCGCGCCGGCGGCTTCAACCAGTGCATCCTCAGCGCCCTCCGCGAAGACCTTCTCCGACGCGACACTACACGCTTCGGCGTAGCCCCGTTCCTCACGCACATCTTCGGCGTCGACAACCTCGACGGCGCCACAAAGCTTTCGCGCGGACACGACCTCGTCGCCGCCCTTCCCACGCAGACGAAGCTCTACTTTATTGGCGACACGCTCCACGACGCCGAAGTCGGTACTGCCATCGGCGCGGAAGTGATTCTCGTCGATTGCGGACACCAGACCGCCGAGCGTCTGCGCGCCACCGGATGCCCTGTCGTCCCCACGCCGCTCGCCGCCGTCCAGTACATCCAAACTGAAGGATAATGCCATGAGAATTGTTCTTGGAATTGCCGTGGCAGTAGTTGCCGCACATGCACTGGCGGCGGAATGCGCACTGGCGGCGGATTGCAAAGACGGAACCTGCCCGATGCCGGCATCAGGCAGCGAGGCAACGTACACGGTGCTGTCGCCCGTGCCAGAATCCGCCGTAGAGCCGATCAAACCCGCAGAGCGCCTCAAGACGCTGGACGGCAAGACAATCGCGCTCGTAGGCGGGAGCTTCATGGCAAACGTCACGCATCCCGAACTGAAACGGCTCATACTCGCCGAATACCCGACAGCGAAAATCTATCTGTTGAGCGAGATAGGTTCGGCAGGTCCCTACCCGCGTCCGGGAGTAGTGCGCCGCGAGAAGGAAGATTTCCAGCGCAAGTTGAAGGAGTTCAAGATCGACGCCGTCATCTCCGGCAACGGCGGATGCGGACTCTGCACACCGAAGGAGACGGGCTCCTGCATCGCCGCCGAGGTGCTGGGGATTCCGTCCGTAATGATCGCCGCGCCGGGGTTCGTGAAACAGGCGAAGAGCACCGCCCTCTCCGCCGGACTCGCCGAGCTGCGCATCGCGGAATACCCAGGCGCGTTCGCAAGCCACACACGCGAGGAACTGCTGTCGAACACGCGCAAGGTCCTGTGGCCGCAGGTCAAGGCGGGACTCATGGGGGCCAAGGACATCCGCCCGACGGCACCCGACAGTCGAACGCCAACTGCCGACAGCCAAATCTCCGGCACGCTCGCCGAAATCCAGCGCATCTTCCTCGACTCCGGCTGGACAGACGGCCTGCCCATCGTGCCGCCAACGGAACAAACCGTTTCCGAGTTCCTGCGCTTCACCGACCTGCCGCCCACCCACTCGCTCGGCGCAATCCCGCCCGCGCAGCGCGGCGTGACTGTCCGACACGTGGCCGTAAACGGCGCGATGGCGGGGTGTCCGCCCGAGTTCATGCCGCTGCTCCTCGCGTTCGTGGAGGCGATGAAGGATGGCGACTTCCGCCGTCCGCTCGCCTCGACCCACGCCTGGACGCCCTACTGCTGGCTGAACGGGCCCGTCGCCCGCCAGCTGGGCTTCGACTGCGGACAGGGCGAAACCTGCGAGCCGAAGAACGCCGTCCTCGGACGCTTCATCAACCTCGCCATGCTCAACCTTGGTGGCTACCGCGTAAAGGAGAACCGCATGGGTACGTTCGGCTACTTGATGCCGTGGTGTCTCGTGGAGGACGAGGCCGCCGCGCTGAAGATCGGCTGGAAACCGTACCAGATGCAGTGTGGCTACGCCATCGACGACTCCACGCTCACCGCCGCATCGTCGATCAACTGGGGCAACAACCTCGTGCCGGCCACGTCCGACGGTGCGCGCATCAAGGACATGATGGCGTGGGACGCCGTGGAGAAGTCTCAGATGGCCGTGGCGAGCGGCATGCCCTGCACCTACCGCGCGTTCTTCGTCACGGAGGGCGTCGCACGCGATCTGGCGAATACCTACCAGACGAAAAAATCGCTCTGCAAGGCCATTGAGAAGACGGCGCGCATACCGCTCGGCGCACGCGCATTCGCAAACTACTGGGGCAACCCCGGCAGCGCGTTCGATCCCGAACGATACCCGCTCTCCCGCCACGAGGACCGCATCGCCGACAGGGAAGGATCATCCATGACAAAGACGCCGCCGTGGCTTGCCTGGACGGACAAGTCCGAGATGGAGACCGTTCCCGCGATGGCTTCCGGCAAGAGCGCGTTCATCGTGACGGGCGACCCTTCGCGCAACAAGACGCTCTGCGTGCCCGGCGGCGGTTTCGCGACAATCAAGATCACGCTTCCGAAGGCATGGGACGCGCTCATGGCAGAACGTGGCTACAAGCCGCTCGCCGACTTCCGCCTAAAGACGGACCTCAAGCCTGACACACCGCCTCCCTCTTTCCGCAATCCTTCGCGCCACCGCCCGCCCTCGCAGTCGGGCGCACGCGGCGACTTCGAGCGCGGCTATTATCCCCGCAGACGGCGATTCCGCTGAACGGCGATGAGCGCAGCCGCACGCTCTAGGTCTGCCTCGCTCTTCCCCGCATCCACCGCCGCGCGCAGACGTGCCGCACCGCGCGCAACCGTGGGATAGCGTATTGCGGGCACAAGCACGCCCTCGCGTTCCAGCGCCGCCGAGACATCGCACGCCATGCGCTCGTCGCCAATCAGTATGGGCACAATGGCGCTCTGCGTGGAACATTCCACTCCTGCCGCGTTGAGCGCCGCAACGAAACGCGCCACCTTCGCGCGCAGCTCAGGCGCGCGCCACGGTTCAGCCTCCAGTACGGACAACGCGGCGTCAGCAGCCGCCATCGCTCCAGGATCTGGCGCCGTAGAGAAGATGAACGCACGCGACCGGTTCCGCAGGTAATCGCATACGGTGCGGCTTGCACAGACGAATCCACCCTCGCTCCCAAGAGCCTTTGAAAGCGTGCCGAGTATGATGTCCGGCTTGCAGCCGTAGTGTTCCGTGAGACCACGTCCCGTTGCGCCCACTACGCCCGTTGCATGCGCCTCGTCAATCATCGATACGGCACCAGCCCGACGGCACGCCGCAAGAAACGCCGGCAGGTAGAGTAAATCGCCATCCATCGAAAACACGGCATCGCTAACCACTAGCTTGCGCCGACGCGGCCCCGCCGCATCAAGTTGACGCGCGAGGTCGTCCATGTCCGCGTGGCGGTAAACGAAAACGTCCGCACGCGAGAGTCTACACCCGTCTATGATGCTCGCATGGTTGAGTTCGTCGCTGAACACGGCATCGCCCTTCCCCACAAGCGCGGAGATGGTCCCTACGTTCGCCATGTAGCCCGTCGCCCACACTACTGCATCCTCCGTGCCTTTAAAGGAGGCGAGATGCCGCTCAAGGCGCACATGTTCGGGCAATGTGCCAGTCACTAGACGCGACGCGCCAGCGCCCGCTCCGCTGCGTTGGATCGCCTCGCACGCCGCCGCCTTGAGGCGCGGATCTCCCGCAAGGTTCTGATAGTCGTTAGAGGCGAATGAAAGCATTTCCGTCGGACGCTCCCGGCACACTCGCAGAAGCCCCTGTTCGGCCACTTCGCGCAACTCTGCCCTCAGTACTTCCTCAAACGGGAGGGCCGCGCTTGTCGCGGCCTTTGTGGGAACATCCGGCACGCCCTCGACGAGCACGCACTGCTTCTGCAAATATTCAATCGTCTCCGCCACACCCTCGCGAGGGCCCCGATAGAGAAAGATGCGTCCGCCGCATGGATCGCCCATTTCCTTGACGGTCGTGATGCGGCAGTAACCGATTTCCTTAGTCGCCACGTAACCAGTCACGTAGTCGGGATCATCCGAGGCGCATATCTCGCCCACGATACCTGGCGCATTCGCCACCTTCGTGGCAAGTACCACCGCCTCGGCAAAGTGGTTCTTTTTCCTCACATCCCCACTGGGACAACGAGCATCTTGCCCGCTGCAATACGCGTCCATGTACGTGGCACGCACGCCGCGCTCTGGATCTGGTTCAAGGCGCTCAAGCGTGTCCGCATCAAGCAGCATCGCGCCGCGCATTCCGTACGTTTCCGAAAAGCGCGCGAGGATTTCGTCGATGTGCGTGATGCCAGCGCTCGAAAGGAGACGCGCCGCCACGGCGCGTCCTTCTGCCGGCGTATGCGTGACGTATGTCGAAACCGGAAGCGACACGAGACGCTCGATGTTCTCGGCTGCCTCGACCTTCACGTGGATTTCGTCTGGCACGCCCTTCGCATGGTGCAGCGCGCGTTCGGCAAGCGCGGCGGCGAGCGCAGGGATGTCGCGGGCTTTGACGATGCGTTCAGCGCCGGAGATATGCGCGCCCTCGCGCGCAGCGCGCATCTTTACGGCGAAAAGTCTGTCGTCGTTCATGGAAGTCATGCCGCAACGTCAAATCGCGCCTGAGTGAATCTCGAGGTGCAGGGTGAAACGCTTCGGCGCGTTTGGATCGGCGGCGCGAAGCGGAAGAAGCGCCTTCTTGATCTTAGGCAGTTTTGGACGCAGTGCGAATAACTGTCCTGCCGTGCGCACGTAGAGGAAAAGGTGTCCGTCCTGGTAACGTCCGGGGCGCGCGGGCAAATCGGGGAACAGCGTGTTCCACTGGGCGCACACGCTGTCGAAGAAGACACTTTTCTCGGCAAGCAGGTTGTTGAGGAGGCCGTCCATCAGCGTGCCGACGGACGCCGCGGGTACGCGCGTCTCGACGGGGTCACCGTCAATGGGCAGTCCGGGCGTCACGCGGTCCGCGAGGCGCTTGCGCACCATACTATCGCGCAGGCGGCGCCGGAGCTCGGGATAGTTGCGCAGAGAGTCAGGCGAAACGTTCGGCGTCGTAGATTTCATCAGCG
>CADCOC010000091.1 GCA_902802945.1 uncultured bacterium
GTAGGGCGGTCGCCCCGCGACCGCCGCGTCAGTCAATAGAGGAGAAGATTCGCATGTGGCCAAGTAGGCGTTCAAAAAATGTGGTATAATAATGGCGTCAAGGCGAGAAATGACATGTCAAAGAGTATGATAGACAAGATCGATTATACGGTGTACTGCGTGAATGAATTCGCGCGGTCGAATTCGTTGTCGTATCGTGACGCCTTTGACTATCTTGACAAGTACCAGGCGATTGACTACATAACAGATTTCTATGTTGAGAATTCGCAACAGCCGATGAGTCTCATGTTGCAGGACATGGCAGAGTGCTGCCGTTCACGAGGAGGCACCTTGGTATGATATACCTTTACCATGGCACGGACAAGGAGTTCGATGTTCCGCTTCCTGAAAGGGGACGCAGAGGTACGGATTTCGGGCAAGGTTTCTATCTGACGCCGCACTTCGACTCTGCGGGCGTCAAGATTCAAGTCTGTACAATATTCGTTTCATTCGGTCACAGCAGTTTCGTTGCTCAAGAGAATCGAGGTGAAGCATGTCTGAACTTCAGAAGAATCTGTTTGACATAGCAACCGGCAATCTCTGTGCATGGGTAGCAGAAAAGGAGGGGCTTACGATCAAGGAGGCCATGCGCGTCGTTTATTCATCCAAGTTGTATGAAAAGTTGCAAGACCCCGAAACCGGACTTTACCGGGAGGGCCCCGCTTACCTGTACGATATGCTTGCCGAGGAACGAGGCATGACACTGTAACCAATTTCCAACCGCAGAACTGAAACGAGAAAGGAACCAACGGCAAAACAGTGAAACGGTCATAGGCGGCTCAGCCGCCACGGTCACACGCCTGGTAGGGTCACGCGTCCCGCATGACCGAAAATGGTAGGGCGGTTCCGATGAAACCGCCGCCGAATCGGTAGGGCGGTCGCCCCGCGACCGCCGCCCCCCAAGCGGAGTTGACAAAGACAAATTAGCATCTTGCTAACAAGTCGTTCCCTGGAAATACGACCAATATTGAAATGTGGACGGCATGTAAGCGAGGGTGCGCCCGTATGGGCGCATTTTCTCTTCATGTATCCACATAAGCCTTTGGTCGGGCTTCCAGGGAGTGCATGGAAAAGAAAATGCGCTCTCTTTTTATGCATTGGATATGGTGTCCGGCGGCGGTAGGGCGGTCGCCCCGCGACCGCCGCAACGATGAGCGCGGAAAAACGGGAGGGGCCGCGCTTGTCGCGGCCACAGGCACATGGCCAACAAAAACCTTTCGACGGCGAAGAAGGCGAAGCAGGACGAGTTCTATACGCAGATGAACGACATCCAGGCGGAGATCAACGCCTATCTCGACTTTGATGAAAACACATTCTGTGCATTCTGTGGCAAGACGGTTCTCCTGCCGTGCGACGATCCCGAATGGAGCAACTTCACGCTCTTCTTCGCGCAGAACTTCGAGCGGTTGGGTTTGAAGAAGCTTATCTCCACGAGCTACGCACCTGAATCTAAGACGGCGAAATACGGAACGCTCTTTGAATATGCGGCATCGCAAAACGGCGAAACGCCGAAGAACGAGCGAGGCAAAATATTCGTCCTCGATCATGACACGAACAAGAACGGTCGGATTGATTTCGATGATCTGAAATGGGAGTACCTCAAAGGCGACGGTAACTTTAGAAGCGACGAGGTATGCCGCCTACGAGACGAGGCGGACTTAATCGTGACGAATCCGCCATTCTCGATGTTTCGTGAGTTTTTGGCTTGGATATTGGACGGTCACAGCCGAGACAGCAAAATCACTAACTGGGAATGCCGCCATCTTGGTGGCGATGGAAAGCAATTTCTCATCATCGGCAACATGAATGCCATAACATACAAAGAGGTGTTTCCATTGATCATGGGAAATAAGTTGTGGCTGGGACGCGGATTCTCGCATGGCAATGCCTATTTCCGGGTACCAGATGGGGCTTCTACGGATTATGCCGATGGGGTTTACGACTCCACGACCAATCTTGTCAAGTTTCGCAACGTCTGTTGGTTCACCAACCTTGACCATGGTCGCCGACACCAACCGTTGCAACTGATGACTATGGCACAGAACGTCAAGCATTCCAAACACAAGGAGGTGCGGGGAATTGGATATCGCACGTACGACAACTACGATGCAATTGAGGTTCCGTTCACCGATGCCATTCCAAGTGACTACGACGGCGTGATGGGTGTCCCGATTTCATTTCTCGACAAGTATTGCCCAGAACAGTTTGAGATATTGGGGATCACCAAGACGTGGTTTGGATCTGCAACCAAAATTTATCCGAAGCAAATCGAGGTGTCAAGGAATGGCACTCGAAAACGCGTAACCAAGCTGAACGACGGCGCTACATTGAAACTAGAATCAGTGCCAGAAAGAGAAACCTATTATCTTGTAGGCGATGTGCCGTATACACAAGTATACGCTCGTATTCTCATCCGCCATCGTAAATGAAATAGGAAAACTAGCCATGAAAGCGACACTCCTGCATGAACCGTTCCTCACCGTGCGCGACATCTGCGACGGTTTCGTCTACAACGAGCTGGAGGGCAAGGGACTCTTCGGTTGGGGCGGGAAGCTCACAATCCAGCCCGAGTACCAGCGTAACTACATCTATGCGGACGGCACGCGCGACGTCGCGGTGGTCGATTCGCTTTTGAAGGGCTATCCGATAGGATTGCTGTATTTCGTCAAGACTGCTGAAGGAAAGTACGAAGTGCTGGACGGGCAGCAACGCATCACGAGTTTTGGGCGCTTCGTGCGTGGCAAGTTCCCCGTGACGGACGCTGATGGCGTGCCCAAGTGGTTCGATGGACTTGGCGTGGAGAGGCAGAAAAGGCTTCTCTACACACCACTCACCGTCTATGTCTGCGAGGGTGAGCGAGAGGAAATCAGGGAATGGTTCAAGACAATCAACATCGCAGGCGTCCCGCTCGTGCAGCAGGAACTTCTGAATGCGATCTATTCCGGGCCGTTCGTGACGGCAGCGAAGGCCGTGTTCTCGAACTCCGCCAACTCCGATATGCAAAGGTGGAAGAACTATGTCAGGGGTAACGAACGGCGGCAGGACGTGCTGGAGACGGCGCTCTCGTGGGTTGCGCGCGGTAAAGAAAACATCGAGAAGTACATGGGGCGTCACATCTCCGACACTGACTGCGTCGAACTCAAGACGTACTTCACGAGCGTCATCGACTGGATCGACGGGACGTTCAAGGGAGTGAGGGACGAGATGTGCGGTCTGGAGTGGGGCGATCTGTACGAGCGGTTCCACGGTAACGCCTACAACGCAGACGAGGTGTGGAGGCACGTGGAGGAACTGCTTGACGACGACTGCGTGACGGCGAAGCGCGGCGTGTTCGAGTACGTGCTTGGTGGCGAGGCGGACACAAAACTTCTCAACGTGCGCATGTTCGACAGGAAGACCGCAAAGGCGGCTTACGCGAGACAAACTGCGACTGCGCAGAAGAAGGGGATCTCGAACTGCCCTCTGTGCGCAGTCGGGCATGAGGCAAACAAAACGAGGATATGGTCATTCGATGAAATGGACGCCGACCATGTCACGGCGTGGTCGAAAGGTGGCGAGACCAACGCCTCGAACTGCCAGATGCTGTGCAAGACGCACAACCGAGCCAAGGGAAACCGCTAGGCAGAACGCAGGAATCTTGCTATACTGGAGTCGAATCAATGAGAGTACTGTATACAGTCTTGGTGGCATTCGTACCCGTTCTCGCGTTTGGGCTGCATGTCGAGGTGCGGCCGGAAGCGGTACAGAAGTGCGTTTCCACGGAGGTGTCGACGAATGTCGCGTTCAACACCGTGCGCAGCGATGTGCGGGAAGTTCGGTTGTTTTTCACGTTCGAGGGCGTCTCGTCGAACTGCATACAGGTGGCGTTCGGACGCGACGCGGACGGTGACGGCGTCCTTTCCTTTGGCGAGACGGACACCGTGTACGGCTGGCGGAACGGTCGCTACTTCGCCGAGAACGTAAAGACGGGCGTGCGGACTGAGGAGGCGGAGATCGCGACGGGGCGTGCACTGTCCGTGAGGATGCGCATGACGAAGGAATCGCTCCCCGCGTATTTCGCGGCGACAAACGATGCGGGCGTCTCGGTGTTGGCGAGTTTTGCGTCGTCCGTGCCCGAGTGGACATACCGCCCCAACTGGAACCTGATGCGCGTGACACGTCGCGGCCCGGGCGTCCCTGCGGAATGGGTCCGCTGTGACGTCAAGTACGAAGAGCTCTTCCTCATTGTAAGGTGACGCCATGATTTCCAAGATATTCACAGAAGTGCTTGTCGTGCTGGCGGTGGGACTTGGCATCGCGGGTGTGTGCCTTTGGTTCCACGAACACGGCGTCTGCCCGGTCGGGTCTCTCAAGAAGAACATGAGAAATCTCTCCATTGTGGGAATTTGCGCATTGGCGCTCTGGGCCATGCCGTTTATCCAGTATGGAAGCACCAAGGGCGGAAATGGCGGCATGACCAACGTGCAGATGGTTGTCGGCCCTGGCGCGGGGACTTTGACTCTGGTCGGCGATCCGCCCGTCGTGGACGAGTGGGAAAACTTCACGCCCGTCACCTCGACAAACACCACGCGTACGCTGACCGGCGACGATTTCCGGCGCGGGTTCGTCCTGGTGTGTGTCGGCACGAACGAGACGCATGACTTCTCCGCACCGTCAAATGCCGTCGTATGCGCCGACTGGCGGGCGTTCGGTGCGGCGGAGGACTGGATTTACCTAGCCTTTGAGGACTGGGCGTTCCGGCTTGGCACGAATGAAGTGGACAGGCTGCGCGTGTTCTCCTATGGCAAGATCGATCCGCTTGTTCCCGATCCAACTGGAATCGTTGCCACGAACAACTGGTTCGCGCCCTTCGTGGCCTCGTTCGAAATCGTGCCGGAGGCGAACTGGCAGCTCATCTCAACGGGCGGGACGCCCGTTGTCCCAGTGAACGGGCAAGATGCCCGTTCTCCCAGTCAGTTTTGGCACTACGTCACGCCGTCGAACACGTTGCAGATGACGTGGCAGAACGCGCCTCTCGAAAGTGACACGAACACGCCTGTCAGCATCCAGATGGAACTCTGGCCCGACGGGCGGTTCGCCTACCGCTACGACCTTTCGCGGTGCGGCGGCACTGGGACAACGGGCGTCCCGCCCGTTGCAAGTGCCGTCATCGGGGCGTCGTTCGGAGGCAACGGATGGATTACGAACGCCATCCCCACCAACGTCACCTCGCTCGCGTTCTACCCGCTCTCGCCGGAGGACGCCACCGACCCCGACCGAGACGGAGACGGTCTCGCCGCAATCGACGAGCTGTTCGTATACTTCACCGATCCCGGACGGGCCGATACGGATGAGGATGGGCTTGACGATCCCGGCGAGATCGCCGCCGGGACTGATCCATGGAATCCCGACACGGACGGCGACGGAATATACGACGCCGACGAGGTGTCGCTGGGGACGACCCCGCTTTCTCCCGACAGCGACTCCGACGGCTTGGGCGACGGCGACGAGCTTTGCCGTCATGGCACCGACCCTCTTCTCGCGGACACGGACGGTGACGGCCTTCCAGACGTGGCGGAGGTCACGGGGACGACCAACCCAACGAAGGCCGATACGGACGGCGACGGGCTCAATGACGCAGCCGAATTCCAGCAGGGCACAAGCCCCGTCAATCCCGACACGGACGGTGACGGCGCGCCTGACGGCTGGGAGATCGCGAACTGTGCCAATCCGCTCGTCGCGGACACGGACGGCGACGGACTGCTGGACGGCATAGAGATGAAACTCGGCTCTTCTCCGCTCCGTGCCGACTCCGACGGCGACGGATTCGGCGATTTCGAGGCGCTGACGTCGAACGCATGGGTAGAGGTCGCTTCGGCGAGCGCGGTAACTTTATTCGCCGCGCCGGCCGAAGGAAAGCTGGACGACGCCATCGTGACGACGAACCTTCCGTTCGTTGTCGAGATCGGCGGGTTTGGGTTCGACCGCGTGTCCGTGGATACCAACGGGAAGCTGCATCTCATTCCCACGAACGGAACGCCGATCTCGTCATACGCATACGGCAACCTCAATCCTGCGGGAATTGCGCCGAACGCGGACGACATCATGGTGGCGCCGTACTGGGACGACCTGGTACTGCGTCCCGACCTCGCTTCGCTCGTCCGCATCGGGACGGACACCTCCAACGGGTGCGTGGTGGTGGACTATCTCGGCATGGGCCTGTATGGAGACTACGACACGAACGTATCGCTCAGCTGCCAGGTCGTGCTGTCGAACGACACGAACTTCCCCATCCGCATAAACTATCAGTCCGTCTCCACGAACATGGCCGGGGGCAGCGCGACTATCGGAGTGTTCGATCGCAGGCGACCGTCCTGCAAGGATCGCGCTCGCTGCCAGTCGCTTGTCTGGTCGTACAACCGAGAGGACGCCGTGTGGCCAGGCCTCTCGCTCGGGTTCCGCTTCGGCATCGGCACGGATCCGCTTAACGCGGACACGGACGGCGATGGACTGAACGACGGCGACGAATTCGACATTGGAACCGATCCAATGAATCCCGATACGGACGGCGACGGATTGGCGGACGGCGCGGAGATTGCGGCATGTGCGAGTCCGTTTGTGTCCGACACGGACGGCGACGGCATGCCTGACGCATGGGAGGTAAGGTACAGCCTCAATCCGAACTATCGCAATGACACCTCGGCAGATGCCGACCATGACGGGCTTTCAAACCTGCTGGAGTTTCAGATCGGGTCTTCGCCCCGCGATTCCGACACGGACGGAGACGAGCGCTCTGACTACGATGAATACCATAACGGGACCTCTCTTGTCCTGAAGGACACGGACGGCGATGGGCTTGACGACAAGGACGAGTACCAGCGAGGTACATCTGGCACGAATCCTGATTCCGACAACGACGGGCTT
Organism: uncultured bacterium; assembly: GCA_902802945.1. GTDB lineage: Bacteria > Verrucomicrobiota > Kiritimatiellia > RFP12 > UBA1067 > RUG572. The sequence continues at coordinate 6,943 of CADCOC010000091.1, forward strand.
CCCGATGGCTGGGAGGTCAAGTACAACCTGAACCCGAAATACAGTGGTGGCATTTACGGCGCGTCCGGCGATCCTGATTCCGATGGTCTCACGAATGCTGAGGAACTTGAGCTAGGGACGAATCCGATGGCGAAAGACACGGACGGCGACGGTCTCGATGACGGCGAGGAGGTCGGTTGCCGGCGCAGACGATATGCAGCGGATGATGAATGGGCGGCTTCGTCCAACGGCTGGACGGCTGTGACCATCGAGACCGACCCGGATTGGAAAGCCGCATGGTTCGCGTTCGACGAATTGCTGAAAATTGGCGGAGAATGGATGTACGATGTAATCTGTCAGTGGAACGGACTCATGCTTGTCAGTTCGGGACTCCACTACGCAGACGGCATTGTGACGACCGCTCCCGTGAATCTTTCGGGATCGTATGTCTCCGATGCGGCCTTGATGATTGCCCCCTATTGGACCGAGAGCGTCACGAACAGCGTCTCGCCGACAATAAATGTGTTCAAGCAGGGGACTGGCGGCAACGTCCGTTACGCCATACAGTACACGGCTCTTGCGGCGGGCGGAACGAACACGGTATCGTTCCAGGCAGTGCTTGTGTTCACAAACGGGACATACAAGGCAACAGAGGTCTTGTATGGCAGGGACACGTCTGTCGAAGTAAACGGGATTGACGCCAGCATAGGCGTCCAGGACTCCGTCAATGGCGTCAATCAGTCCGTCGGCTTCAACCAATATGTGAGCCTGCCGACTTATCAGGTGATGCAGTTCATACCCGGAACGGGAACGGACCCGCTCAACGAGATTGTAGATTCCGACGGGGATGGCCTTCCAGATGACTTAGAGAGGCAGATCGGCACCGATCCAAATCAGCCGGACACCGATGGGGACGGAATGCTCGACGGCTGGGAGCACAAGTACGGCTTCAATCCGATCGTCAACAACGATGACACGGATGTCGATTCCGAAGCGACGAACGATTCGACCTGCGACGCCGACAACGACGGCCTTACAAACAAGCAGGAGGCCGATTGGGGGACCGATCCAAACGACGATGACACGGACAACGACGGCGTCACCGACGGGCAGGAGGTCGAGAATTCAAGCGACCCCAACGACGACACGGACGGCGGGCGTCCGGCGAGCCGAGTTCCCGTCGATTTCCACTTTGGCGATCCAAGCGGAAGCCACTCCGAGAAGTACCGTCTCGTCGTAAAGCCGGAGAAAAATCCAGACGGCCAAAAACCTGTTTCCGGCGAAGAGCCAAAGACCTTCGAGTGGATAAACGCCGAATATGGCGAGTGCGAGACGAAGACGGCAATGCTTCTGCGCGGCTGGACGTATGAGGTACGGTTGTACCATGCGGGAACCGATCCTGAATACGACGATTCGCCGCGGCCGGACTACGACTACCGACTGTCTTGTTTCCCTCCGTCGTGCGTAGGTGTCGTCACGAACGACCCGCAGCGGCTGTTTGGCGAGAACAGCAACTCTGGAGACACCTTCGAGGCTGACGGCAAAAAGGCGGAAATCCTTGTTCTCGACGGGTGCGTTGTCGGTGACTATGACCGGAGGGACGGCTTCACGGAATACGACCTCTCGCGGGCGTATAGTGGCAAGCCGCTCCGACACTGGATCAATGACGACGACGACAAGGGCGACGAGAACGACAGCGCGAACGACATGCCCGGCGCGCAGGGGCTTCCGGCCGTCGAGCCGCAACCGTCGTCCGTACCGGGGGGGCCGCCGGTGTCCGGACCGCAGCCCTCCGGTGGTGCCTCGCGAGTGGCCGACTGGTGGAACGACCACGTGGACGGGAAATGCGACATCCTCGACTTCACCCCCGTGTGGATGGACGTGGGCAAGGCTCTGGAGCAGCTTTCAAACTTCTTGGGCGACGACGGCGAATACGACCTCTACCTCTCCTGCGAGGACGGCTCGGTGAACGCCATCTGGACGTCGCTTACGACAAACAACGTCTCCGCGTTTCTCGCAACCCGCGTGACGGGATGCGGGGAGGAGCTGGGACAGGACCTCGAGTCGGCCACGACGGTTCCCCTGTCGGCGGAGGAGACGAAGGTACCGGATGCCATCCTGTCGGCAATGAGGAACGACAGGCGGCGCGGCATCTTCCTGATCGAGGGGCGCAAGGTGAAAGACAGGGATATCGCCACCTCGCCCATCGTCCTGCGCTGCTACAGGCGTCCGCGGGCGTCGGACGCGCAGCCTCTGTTAGAGTTCAGGTTGCCGCTCTCGATCTCGCCCGTGGAGGACATGTACCGCTGGAAGAACCTGCGGTACCCTGCGGGGGAGGAGGGGCTTTACATGCCCGACCGAACCGGCTCGCCGACAAACTTCCCTGACGGGGATACGGACGGGAATAACGTCATCTTCCTGCACGGGGCGAACGTATCCGAGTCGGAGGCCCGCGCGTGGATGTCGGAGATGTTCAAGCGCTTCCGTCAGACGGGATGCCGGGCGAGGTTCCACGGCGTGACGTGGCGGTCGAACATCGGGGCGACGGGCGCGAACTACCAGGAGAACGTGTCGAACGCCTTTGTGACCGCCACGTGGCTTGCCGACTACGCGTCGATGCAGGTCGGCGGGCGGAAGGTGTTCGTGGCACATTCGCTTGGCAACGTCGTCGTGTCGTCCGCCATCGCGGACTGCGGGATGCCGGCCGACGCCTACTTCATGTGCAACGCGGCGGTGCCTTCCGAGGCGCTCTATCCCGATGCGCCAACGGACAGCCGGCTCGTACACAAGGACTGGGCGGACTACCCCGCCGCGCTCTACTCGTGCAACTGGCACGAAAACTTCCCCGCGAACGACTCTCGTCGAAAACTGACGTGGAACGGACGGTTCACGAACATCCTCGACAAGGCCTTCAACCTATACTCCAGCGGCGACCATGCCTTTGAGCTGTTCAGCAGCGGCAATCCGCATTTCTGGAGCGGGCTCGGTTCCGTCAATTACTTCGCGGAGCGGTACTGCTGGCAGAAGCAGGAACTCGGCAAGGGCTGCCTGCCGTCCGCCAATCCGCTGGGGAAGACGGACTGGGCCGGCTGGGGCTTCGAGAATAACTGGAAGGGCACGCGGCGGAAGCGTCCTGTGCCCCAGCCCGGCGAAACTCTCTCGCCGCAGGAGCTCGCGCAATACCCGGCCTTCCGCCACTCGCCGTCGTGGATGAACTCGCCCGAACTCTCCCAGCTCCAGATTGACTCCATGCTCGCCCAAGGCATCCCGACCATCACCCCGGCGGTTGGTAATCAAGAGTTGGGGGCCGTATTTGTCGCACAAAATCGCAAGCGGAATCTTGATAGTATGGCTTTTAAGCCTAATGATTGGCCCAACAGAGGTCGCGATTGGAAAACCCGCTGGCTTCACAGCGACATGAAAGATGTAGCATATTTCTACAATTACATGTTGTATCAATTTATAGTTGAGCAAGGAGGATTAAAATGAACTTGTGTAAATTCTGTAGTCTTACGATGACTATTGCCTTGATGACGTGTTCTTGCGCGGGGGCAACACCTCGTGAACGTGCAGAGTTGTACGGAGCACGGGCAGAAATACTCGTTCATGTCATTGATGATAATGGAACAACAGTCTCGAATGCTGATGTTCAGATTTATTTCGGGATGTCGGTTAGAGAAGGTAAAACGGCCAAGGGGCAGAGCGATACATTGGGAAGGTTTAGTGCAAGGGGAGATACAACAGGCGAAGTGTATGTGAACGTAACGAAGTCTGGGTTCTACGAATCAGCAGAGAAAATAGAATTGGTTGCCGACAAAATGCGCGAAGTCGTACATGGTAGATGGATGCCCAAGGAAATATGCACCAATATCGTTATACGGGCTATCGGTAAACCAGTAGAACTTATAACATCGCAGTTTAGTAAAGATTATCAAATTGCCGAGAGGGGAGAATGGATAGGTTTTGATTTAGAAAAGATGGATTGGGTGAATCCTAAAGGGAGGGGAAGAGTTGTTGACTTTGAGGTTCTGTACGAGTCAGACGGAAAACGGTTATTTGATTTTACGGGTGCCAAGCTACATGTGAGGTTTGTTCGGCCATTTGATGGAGCTTACAGACGACGGTTAAATAAGATCAGCAAAATGCAAACCGATCCTGCCGCAGACACGAATGCTGTATATGCGTCAGAGCTGAATTTCTACGTTGAGAAGGCCCAGAATAAGACATGGCTTTCAAATAAGTTGAGCAAGGACGAATTCCTAGTGTTGAGAACTCGTTCACGAATTGATGAAAAGGGAAAATTCATCGGGGCGCATTACTCCTTGATAAAGGGCGACTGGACTTTTGGATGGAGTTGGGATTCTTTTGGATGTATGGGTTTTCGGTCATTCTTCAACCCGACCTTCAACGACCCCAACCTCGAAGAGATGAACATCTACAACACGCCTAACTTCAGGACGATCGGTGGAGTGAAGTGAGAACCTCCATTTGCTACAATCTTGGGGGATTTCTCCAACCTGATCGCCAAAAGAGCTTGAGTAGTATTATGCAATGTCTTGTGAGACTAGAAAGATTGCTATCTTTACAATTGACAAAATGCGCAGGGGATGGCAAAATATCACTTATGTTTTTTGCGGGTAAAAGGCATTGGCAATTTAAAGAGAGGAAACAGGCATGAAGAAGAACGTGATTCGCGTGGCGGTGGCCGCGCTTCTGGTGTGCGCGGCGGGAACGGCGCGGGCCGTGCCGACGGACGGCGGCGAATGGGTGATCGGCGCGGGCGAGACGGAACTGCTCGGCACGTCGGCGACGATCTCGCTCATCACGGGCTATGCATGGTACACGGCGAACGACAGGAGTGAACGAGATCCCTCCGCATGGCGTCTGCAGGGCAGCAACGACGGTGGCACGATCAACTCGTTCCGTCCGGCGGCGGGTGGTACGCTCGAACTCGTGAACTTCCCGGCGGAAGTCACACGCTTCTCCGGCTACGAGGTGCCGATCACGGTCACAGACGTCCAGGATGCGGCGAACCTCCGCAGCTGGACGGTGACGGTCAACGGCGTGAGGCGTGCAGCAAAGGTGACCTACCGTGACGGCAAGATCATGCTGCTGAGCGGCGGCACGTACGTCATCGTCCGCTAGGCGGACGAATGGGAGACAAAATTCGACAGTTTGGTGGAATCGGGGGAAATACGAAATGAAGACTATGCAAAAAAGGAAGCCGATGTGCGGCAGGATCGCCGCGCTTCTGGTGTGTGCTGCAACAGCGGCGGCGTATGCCGATACGACCATTGCGAACAACATCACGCTCACGGCGGACGCCGACTGGCGCGCGGACGGCGTCGTCACGGTCCCGCAGGGCGTGACGGTCGATCTGAACGGCCACACGCTCTGGGTCTCCGGCCTCGCGGGCGCGGGCACGTTCACGTCGGCCGTTCCCGACCCGACGACGTTCGACCTCACGACGGCGCAGATGGACGCCACGCGCGTCAAGTCCTACTCCGGCGGAACGGACCAGGCGCTCGGCACGGAGTTCACATTCACCATCCAGCCCGCCTGGAAGCTGTTCGCGGACTATGAGTCGTATGACTTTGTGGCCAATCATCGGGCGATCACAGCGTTTGACTCTTCGAATCCGACACCTGTTGACATAGTCTATGAGTTTGACTCCGCCACGACCTTGAACGCCTACAAAATCCAGGTGACAAGTATAGAGGACACCTATCTCGGCCGTGCGCCGAAGACCTGGAAGTTTTTCGGCTCTGTCTCAGGGGAGGACAACACCTGGGTGGAGCTGGATTCCCGGGAGAACGTCACGGACTGGGCGATCTACGAGAATCGGCAGTTCACGTTTTTCAATGACAATGCATACAAGTACTATCGACTTAGAATCCTTGCAAACGGAGGCGGCGCATCTGGCTCTGTGCTTGAGTTCTTCAAGCTCGAGTACGGGAGAGTGCAGAACCAGGTGCGGCTCGTCCCGTCGCAAAATGATGGTTTCGCCGCAGCGTCGAACGCCGTCTCCGGCACGGCGAAGTTCGTTGTCGCAGGCGGGAAGATCTCCGCCAACGTGGACCTTCGCGGACTCGGAAAGGTGACGCTGGGGGCCGACGAAATGCTGGACCTCGCAGGTCATTACCTGAAAGTCCACGCCATCGACGGCACGGGGAAGGTGAGGACATCCGACGTTTCCGAGTTTGCAGACCTCACGTCGCCAAGCGACAGGACGCGTGCCACTTCCACCGTGAATGGAACGGTAGTGGTCATGGCAGGCAACGACAAATATCCCGCAAGCGCAGCGTTTGACGACGATACCACCACAAGAACGACTGGAGACGCCGCTAATCCCTGCTCTTTTGTTTTCTGCAATGACTTTTCATCTAACGGGCTGGAGATAAACTACGATTTCGGCGAGGCGACGTACGTCAACCGCTACAGAATATATGGCTCGGGTTCGACCATGTACACAAGCGTCCCCAAGTCCTGGGCATTCGAGGGGTCGAATGACGGCGGCACGACATGGACGACGCTTGACTCCCGTTTCGGACAGTCCCTTCCGTTTGCCGCGTATGCCGACTATACCTTCGACAACAGCGAATCGTACAGCAAATACCGTCTGCGCATCACGGCTGTAGCGGGAACAGGCCAAGATGCGGCAAAGTGCTACATCTACGAACTGGAATTCGGAGCGATTCCGTACAACGCAATCTACCTCGATCCTACAGGAGTCGCGGCATCCGACTTCTCTGGCATCGCCGTTGCGGGGGACGCGCACTTTGCCATTGCCGAGGGCGATGCCATTGTCCTTTCGGATAACCTGAATCTTTCCAAGTTTGCCATTGACGGCACGATTGACCTGCGGGGACACACGCTTACGGTTGACCGGCTGGAAGGTCGTGGAACGATTACCGACACGCTTTCGTCGCCGGACAAGACGGATTCCGACGCCACGCGCGTCTGCTCGCCGAACACGTACTTCAGCTCAAACGCGGGCACGGCGAAGGACGCCTTTGCAAACGAGATTGAACCCAGCAGGACTGGCATACGCGTCATGGCCGAGGAGTCTCAGCTGCCGATCGTCATCGACTACGACTTCAGGACGGCGACGGTCGTGGACTCGTACCGACTGACCGCTGGCGACAACGTGAGACGCGCGCCGGGCGAATGGGAGCTTTTTGGCTCCAACGACGATGCGGCGTACATGTCCGTGCTTTGCGAACGCCACGCCGTACCGCTACTACCGCATGAGGTTTACGAAGAGCGCGGTACAGGGCAACGGGTTCCTTACGTTCTGGAAGCTCCAGTACTGCAACACGGCGGACCGCGGGCATCTGCGCATCGTCGTGCCGGATGGACCTGCTGCCTACAACAGGACTGTTTCGCTCACCGGGAATCTCCGCCTCGTCAAGGATGGGGCCGGCATCTTTGTCGCCATGAAAACGGGCCAGACGTACAACGGCGGCACGGATGTCGTTGCAGGCAGGCTGACGCTTGGCGCGCAGGGAGACACGATGCCTCTCGGAGCGCGAGACGGCGACATCACCGTCCGCAAGAACGCGCTTGTCGATCTGAACGGGAATGCCAACTTCCAGTGGTATGGATTCACGCTTGACGGCGGCACGTTAAAGCACAGAGGGACAGCTTACAACTCCTTGACGCCCATGTTAAAGCGAATGCGCCTTACTGACGATTCTGTTTTGGTTGTCGAGAATGACTACGGCTTCGTCGGAGAGAATAATGTGGATGCGCAGACCTTCGTCGATCTTGGAGGTCACACGCTTGAAATCCAGCTTTCCACGGGCAAGTATTTCCGCAACTACAACACGACATACCTCAACGGCACTGTTGCAATCACAAGCGGAACTGGTTGGTTCCTGACTGGCGGCAACTATGTGACGGCGACGAACGTCGATTTCAAGGTGAATTGCGCGTTGGATGTCGCGTCGCCGTTCCAGGTGCGCGGGTATGAGGCGAATTTCTATTCTACAACGTCGAACAATCGAGACGCTCCGATGAACGTATCGGGCGTGTTCAAGCCGACCGTTGCGGCGTACTACGGCTGCACGATGCTGGCGGGCTCGACGATGGATCTGACGGCGTGGCCGAAGACGGCCGGGTGGCCGATGGCGTCCGCGTTCACGACAGGCAAGACCAACCTCGAGTTTGCTGACAGCGGCGAGATCACGGTGAACCTCGCCGGGCGCGACGACCTGAAGGCGCTTGCGCGGTCGGCGAATCCGCACCTCTTCACATGGACGGTTGCTGACGGCGCTCCAGTTGTCCCCGGCGCAGATTTCGTGCTTGATCCCGCGACAGCTGCAGCGGGCTTTAGGGTGCGGAAGGGTTCGACCGGCCTGAAGCTGATTTACACCAAAGGCATGATGATTATCGTCAAGTAGCGTGGTGCGATTGCAGGGATGAAACCGCTGCGCATGAGGACAATCTTGATTCTTGCGGTTGTCGCCCTTGCGCTTGGCGCAGATGCGGCGGTGAAGCCGGTTGAAGTGCGCGTGCGGCAGACGCCGCAGGGGCCACGCATTTTCGTTGACGGCAAGGCGGTACGCCCGCGCTTCTACTACGGCTCACCGCCGTGCCTCTGCCCCATCTCGAACGTGAAGAAGCACGAATACACCATTCCTTTTCGCCCGGAAGCAGATACCGACAAGGGGCGAGTCTCCCTCGACGGATTCGACGACGACGCGCCGATGTGGTTCTCGAAGGCGGCGCTGATTGACAAGACGGACAACGAGACGCTGCCGCTTCCGGCGGCCGGCGATTCCATCGAAACCGTCCTACCTGGAGGCGAGGAGCGCACGCGTCACTTCGTGCGCGAGGGGCTGCACCTCAAGAAGGGGCATCTCTACCACTTCGTCGTGTCGCACCGTTCAACCCACCACCGCACGTATTTCACGCACGAGGCGTCTTATGCCGACGCCGCAGGACGCAAGGTCGTGATGCCGCTCCCCTACGGCGACACGCTTGGCGACACGGTACGCCTCGCCGCCGACGCACAGGTGGATTTCGTGACGTTCTCCACCGACACGTCGTGGGGCTGCATGGACTGGTGGGCGCCGCCGGGCGAGCCACCCGCCTACGGCAGGATCGACCGTGAATTCGAGCGCATCATAGCCGCCAACCCGAACGCGCTGATCATGCCCCGCGTGTGCGCGGACGCGCCGGGGTGGATGTTTGAGCGCGATCCGTCGCTCAGGATGGTGTTCGACAAGGGGTACGCGATCAGGATGTCGTCCGTCTCCGCACGTCCCTACCGCAAGGCTGCGTGCGCGGAGGTTGAAAAGCTCACGCGTCACCTGCGCACGAGGTTCCCGCGCAACTTCGCGGGGATGCACGTGAGCGGACAGAACTCCGCCGAGTGGTTCTACATGATGTCCCAGAGCGGAGAGCTTTCGGGGTACGACGTCCACACCCGCGACGCATTCCGCGCATGGCTCGCGAAGAGGGGCGAGAAGGACGCCGCGACGGCGGAGGTGCCGTCGCCGGAGGCACGGCGCGTGAAGCGTCCGCAGGGGCGTCTCGACCCTGTCCTGGACCGCCGCGTGATCCAGTTCGGGGAGTTCCGCCAGGAGGAGATGGCGAGCCTCCTCTGCGACCTTGGCGCGGCGGTGCGTCGCGGGTCGGACGGCGGCTCGCTTGCGATCTTCTTCTACGGCTACACGTGGGAGCTCGGTTCGGTCGTCGCAGGCGCGGCGGAGACAGGGCACTTCTTCGTCGATTGGATCATGCGGCACGGAAAGGACAGCATCGACGGATTCTCCGCGCCGTTCAGCTACTCGGACCGCGGCTGGCCGGGCTCGTCGCCGGTGATGGCGTCGTCCGAGACCTTCATGCGCAACGGTTTCCTCTGGATCAACGAGGACGACTACCGCACGCACCTCGAAAACCTCTGGAGCTTCCCCGTGAACGTGGGGCTGAGGAACAGGTCGCCGTTCGTCACTCGCAACGCGCTCCTGCGCAACGGTGCGCTGAACATCCTGCGCGGACACGGCGACTGGTGGATGGACCTCTGTGGGCGCGGCTGGTTCTGCGACGCGGAGATGTGGAAGATCCGCAAGGCGCTCAACGTCATGGACGACGCGATGATGCGCCGGAAGAAGCCATATTCGCCGGAAATCGCGCTCGTGGTCGACGAAAAAAGCCTCATGCGCAACGGATTCGGCTCGAGCGACGTGGTGAGGCCTCATCTCAAATACGCCCGCATCAGGCTCAACCTGTGCGGCGCGACGCACGGGCAGTACCTCCTCGACGACGTCCTCGCCAACCCGCCGGACTGCAAACTGCTCTTCATCGCCTACGCACGCGACCTGGATCCGGAGCGTCGCGCGCGGCTCGAGGAGATCAAGAAGACGCACCCGCAGATGCGCGTGGTGGAGGCGGTGACGAAGTACGACGTCGTCACCGATAAGATCGTGGAGCACGCGAAGGCGGCGGGCGTGCATTTCTACACGCCGCCGCTGAAGGCGACCGTGTGCGCGGCGGAAGGGTACGTAGTCGTCCAGGCGAGGGAGGCGGGTCCGCTGGAGATCGACTTCGGCAATGAGGATTTGGTTGTCGACGTTCTGACTGGAAAGCAAATCGGAGTTGGGCCGAAGGTCTCTTTGCCGTTCCAGAAAGGCGAGACGCGGATATTCCGTTTGGCTAAACGCTAACCACTAGCCACAGTTCTCTGTTCCCCAATCGACTCATGCTGAAAGAAGGTTCACCTAAACGATGATTTTACGACTAGGTGAACTGCTTGTTCCTCACTTTCTCACTTGTTCGGGGCGCATCTGCGAAATTCACCACCAAGCCTTCTGATGATTGGAAACAACTATTTGAAACAACTTGCCTTTGGCGCACGGGCTAACTCGCCCGTGCCCATGGCCCAATCCAAAACGATACAATTATATCAAGATTCTTGCAAATATAGGTGGATAGATGCGCGGGCGAGTTAGCCCGCGCGTCTCTCTTAAAGTTGTTTTTACAAGTTGTTCTGGTTGTTTCCAATCTCAAAACGCGTGGTGAAAAACGCAGAAGCACCCGCTTGTTCGTTTCATCCAACACGGGCATGCAGAAATTGTGGTATAATGTGTGCTGCTGAAAGGAAAAAAGAGGCTTGATATGCCAACTGTAGATCATGATGGGCACCTGCTCGCATCAAAAAAGGCGAGAGAAATGTTTGCCAAGATGTTCACGTTCGTAGTGTTAGCTGCGGGTACGGCCTTTGCCGCAATTTCGTCAGGAATGTCGGGGCCTTGTGGTGGACTTTATCTTGTGGTCGATCTTTCCGGCGGTCCTTGCGCTGCGGCATACCCCGTTTCCTGCCTTGACGCCGAGCCACAGGGTGGATGGACGGATGAATACAAGACGACAAAGCTTGTTCTGCGGAGAATTCCCGCCGGGTCGTTCACAATGGGATGCGATCCGTCAGAAATCGGCTACACCGGACACGAGGCGATTCCTCACAAGGTGACGATCTCCAAGCCGTTCTACATCGGCGTCTTCGAGGTGACGCAGAAGCAGTACCGGCTTGTGACGGGCGAATCGCCATCCTACTTCAAGGGTGACATGCGCCCCGTGGAAAACGTTTCATGGAGCATGATTCGTGGCGGTTCGTCCGCCTGCGACTGGCCTAGTTCCGCAACTGTCGATCCTTCGACGTTCATGGGCAAAATTCGGGCCAGGACCGGCATTGCCACGTTCGACCTGCCCACCGAGGCGAAATGGGAGTACGCCTGCCGGGCAGGAACCGTCACCGCGCTCAACACAGGCAAAAACCTTGCGGACGTTTACAAGGACCCGGCGATGGACGCGGCCGGGCGGTACGGCTACGACAACGGCTATGAAGGCGGTTCGAAGGACGGCAGGGGATGTTATCCTGACTATCACGCCGTCGTCGGATCGTACCAGCCGAATGCCTGGGGACTGTACGACATGCACGGCAACGTCTGGGAGTGGACGTTGGATTGGCAACGTCCACGTAGCGCCTTTTCTCCGGCGGCCGAGACGGACCCCGTAGGACCCGTCTCCGGTCCCGACCGCGTGCAGCGCGGCGGAGGCTGGTTCAATCTCGCCAAGAATTGCCGTGCCTCCTGTCGCAACGACCACTACCCGTCTTCCCGCAATTTTATCTGCTCCGGATTCCGCCTTTACTGCTCTGCGGAACCGCAATGATTCGTGTGGAGGCAGGCACTGCAACGGTACGGTAATTGAACACCATGAAAATATCTCGTCTCGAGTTTATTCGCAATGCGGCGTCGGCCTTCGGGCTGGGCGCGTTCGGAGCTGGCCGCATGTTCGCGGCCCCGTCAGGCTGGAAGCCGCGGGGCAATCCCAACCTCACGGTCGGCGTAATCAGCGACACACACTTGCGCACGAACCACCGAGGCGACGCCCCCGGCAAGGAGTGGCCGCTCACTTATCTGTACGCCGCGCTGCGTCTCTTTCGCAGCGAGAACGTCGACGCCGTGATTCACCTCGGCGATTTCGCCGACATGGGCCAGACGATCGAGATGCAGTTCCATGCGGATGCCTGGCAGAGCGTGTTTCCCGGAAATCGGGCACCAGACGGACACAAGGTGGAGAAGCTTTTCGTCGTCGGCAACCACGACATCGTCGGCGGCCATTACGGAGGTTCGGGAGGTTTCGTCAAGAGAATCGCCCCCGACCCCGATGTGCGCGTGAAGCGTCTACTCGTAGGGGATTTGGCGGGGAACTGGGAACGCATCTGGGGCGAGAGGTACGAACCCGTGTGGCATAGGTCGCTGAAGGGCTACCACTTCTTTGGATGGCAGTGGAACGTACCGGAGGCGGAGGCCGAGAAACTTGTCAAGGAGAACGCCGCCGCGCTCGCCGGAACGCGTCCGTTCTTCCTCCTTTCGCACGTCATTCCGCGCAAGGCGACGCGCGAGGGCCTGCGTTCCTTCCGCAACGCCGTGTCGTTCTTTGGACACTGGCACCAGAGCATCGCCGACTGGAGAACCGTCGTGTTCGACCGTTTCCCGCTGATCCAGTGCGGTGGGTGTACGCCTCGGGGCGGATACTACGCGCCGATCAGCGGCGTCGGCAGGGTGCCGCTCACGGGCAGGAGCGTGGCCGGGAAGGCGCGTTACTGCATGGTCATGCGGCTGTACGACGACATGATGACCCTTTCCCGCCACGAAGTGGGGAAGGGCGGGAAACTCGGTGCCGACTGGGTGATGCCGTTCGGGAAATATTCGCCGCACCCGTTCTCGCGGGAGGAGATGAGGAAGGCGATAGGGACGCCACTCTTTGCACCCGGCGCAAGACTGAAAGTTGAAAACGGACCTGACGCCGTATCGCTCTTCATACCGCGCGCCGATGGAAACTTGCCGACGCGGGCGTATGCATACGATGTGGTGGTGACCGGCGCGGACAAGGCGAAGCCTCTCGTCATGAGCGTTTTCGCGACAGGCGGCAACCTGTCCCCCGGTCGCGAGCCAAACGCCGGCGTAACGAGAGTGGATATCCCCGTCGCGAAGATTCCCTCGGGGGACACGCTCGAATTTGCCGTTACCCCCGTTACGTCGCTGGGTACGCGAGGGGTTGCCCTCTCTCTGTAGAAGGTGGGCGGTGACGGTGTGGCAACTACCTCGGATTACATTTCGAAGACAACCAGAACCGCACCGTTCGACTTCAGGTCAAACGCATAACGGCGTCCGTCGGCCAATCGTCGAAGCGGCACAGGGCCGTTCGCGGCGAATGCCGTGACTTTTCCGACGCCCTCGAAGGAAACCGTTCTCACCTTCGGCGATTCGTCCCAAGGGTCTTCGGCGGCCACCACGTAAAGCGCCTTGCGAGCGGGAACGCCGCGCCGGTCTGTCATAATGCCGACCACCAGTGCGTCGCCGTCTTCCGCCTTGAGCTGACGGAAGAAGCCTCCATCGAGCGCGACAACGCTTGTGGAATCAGACCCCTTGAGCCAATCGGGATGCTTCTCGAAGCCGACCAGCCGCGTATCGACGCTCCTGAACTCCATGAAGCGCGGCGCAATGCCCTTGATCTCGGCATTCACGTGCTTGAGGCGGTCGTACTGGATGGTCTTGGCCCCGTTCTCATCCAGCACGTTCATCGTCCACCATCCCTTCGTCCAACACGCCCACATGAGCGTCTCCGCGCCGAACGCCATCGCCATGTTGGCCTGGTACCTGAGCTTCTGCTCGGTAATCACTACTTTCGCTTTATGCGTGTTGACCTGCGGAACGAACCAGAAGCGACGTCCCGTGCGGCGGCAGGCGTCGGCGACGATCTTGAAGTTCCTCAGGAATGGTCCCATACCACTCTGGCGGGGGGACTTGCAATAGAGGTAGTGGTCGTATGACAGGTAGTCAAGCGGCACGTTCGCCATGTACTTGTCGATGTACTCGTAATAGTTTGTCGCGCCCGTGTAGCCGAAGTCCGCCTCGACCGGCGGATAGCACGGATGCAGGTTCAGGTGGGGGACCTGACGCGGCAGAAGCCTGTGGAGCCGTTCGACAAAATCGTTGTAATAGGGAAAGTCGAGCGCCGAAGGCTCGTCGCCAATCGCGATCATGGAGACGGCTGGATGCACGTCCGCGCCAGTCGCCTTCATCGTGGCCGCCCCTTGCTCGACGACCTGAGGCGGAATTGTCTCCGCCAATTTCCCGTTCAATTTCTTGTAGCCGCCCCACCAGTTCCGGTACACGCCATGGACAATGGCCTTGAGTCCGTATTTCGCAAACAGGTCAAGCGTCGTGCGGTCTGTGCATTCAACGCCATAGACGAAATCCACATGGCAGTCCCGGATGTCCTTGATGTGCTGTTCCGTGCGCGCATTTTCCTTCAGGCAATAGACGCCGATCTGGAAGTCTGCCGCTTCCGCCGCTGCACATGCGGCAAAGGTAGCCGCTGCAAACGCGGCAATGGTCAATGTATATTTGTTCATGCGCGGGATTATACCAAACCCCCGCATCTTTCGCAATGGCGTGCGGGTACACTGCGCAATCCTAGCGCGTCTCTCGTTACCACCCACCACCAGCCATCCCCCATAAACTTCTGCAAACTCTACAAAACACTGTTGCGATTTTTTTAGTTTCCGCGCTCACGTTGACAAACGAAAAACGATTATAATATAATGTACCGCGAAGGGTTCACCATGCCCTTGCACGGTAAGAAAGAAAAACGATGAAAGGAACCAGTCTTGAAAAAAGCAACTATCGCATTTCTCCTCTCGTTGGCCGTCGTCGCAGGCGCTGAGACCATCCAAATGCCGCTCGGCAGCCCGGTCCACAGGCCGGTTTCCATGAAGCGAAGTGAGGGTGGTGCCGTGCGGGTGTGCACGTACAACATCGGCTGGGCGGCGGGTTCGCCAACCCACCCCGGATGCTGGGCTTCGCGCCGTGCAGACGTCGCCGCGCTCGTGCGCTCAAGCTCGCCGGATGTCGTTGCGTTTCAGGAGGTTGTTCCGGCGCAGGCCGGCTATTTGCGGGGGAAGATGCCGGAATACGGATTTGCGGGCGAATACCGCAATGCAGACCGCACGAGCGGCCAGGGCAACCTTGTCGCATGGCGTAGGGATCGCTTCGAACTGGTTGAGACGCGAACGTTCTGGCTTTCAGAGACGCCGGACGTTCCCGGCTCGAAGTCGTGGGGTTCTGGCTGGCTGCGTACCTGTACCCTCGCCGTGTTGCGTGAGAAAAGCACTGGAGTTCGCATCTGCGTCGCGAGCGTCCACCTCGACTGCGCAAGCCACCTTGCAAAAGAGGAGGGAATGCGCCTTGTGCTGCGTCGTCTGCCGGAATTCTCGGCCGGCGCTCCGGTCATTCTTGCCGGCGATTTCAACAGCAACGAGACCGAACTCGCGCCCATGCTTGCCGCAAAGGAGATGACATACGCGCTTTATGCGTCGGAAACGCCTCCTTCAGGTCCGTGGGGGACGACTTGCGCAGGTTTCCGGCGCAAGTCGCCGCCGACACCGTTCGCGGATGCGCAGCGTGTTCCGCTGTCCGAACGCTGCACAAAGGACGGCACGCGCCGCTACGGCGAGCGCATTGACTACATTTTCGTCTCGAAAGGCGTCCGCGTCTTGGACTATGCGACGTACGATGACCTGCGTCCTGGCCTTGACTTGTATCCGAGCGACCATTTCCCGGTCGTAGCAACCCTAAAATTCCCATAGATTATGGTTGCAACGGGAGAGGCAAGGCTCTTGTTCGGGGGACTGTCCCCGTAAGATGCGGGCTCGATGGCCAGGCCTTCTCGGGAATGTCCCCGGGCGGACGGAAAACACAAGAAGTATGCAAAAACAATTCTCCATCCTGAAAGCGAAGATCGGCGTCGTCGTCCTGATGGCCGCCGGGGCGGCGTTCGCGGCGCCATACGAGGTGTCGGGGCCGGACGTGCCGAAGCCGCACGAGCAGACGGCCATTCGGGAACTTTCCGCTTACCTTGGAAAGCGCGTGGCGGGAACGGTGCGCATTGGCGGGAAGGACGGCGTCGTTTTCCGCGTGGGCGATACGGCTCTCGCACGGCGCGAGGGCCTGCTCTCCGCGCAACTGCCGCCCGAGAAGTGGGTCGTGCGCTCGTTCGGCAACGAAGTGCTGCTGAACGGCGGCGGTCCGCGCGGGGCGCTCTTTGCCGTGTACCATTTTCTTGAGGACTGCTGCGGCGTACGGTGGTGGAGCGAGTTTGAGGAGGACGTGCCGCCGCCGGGTCCGCTCGACCTGCCGTCGCTCGATCTGCAGGGGCGGCCCGTATTTGCGTATCGTGACATCTACCGTTCCGAACAGGGCCCGAAGTCCGCTCGCTTCGAGCGTCGCGTGCGCATGAACGCGCACGGCGGCGCGGACCTCGGCGGCGCGTACTGCTTCGGCCCGCCGAACTTCTGCCACACGTTCGACTGGTATCTCAACGCCGACAGGTACATGAAGGACCATCCTGAGTGGTTCTCGCTCCGCAAGGGGCAGCGCGTGGGCGGACAGCGGAGCGGGCAGCTCTGCCTGACGAATCCCGAGGTGAAGGACGAGATGCTCAAACGTCTCCTCGCGAACATCGAGAAGGGGATGGAGCGGGCCAGGAAGAACGGCGTGGAGCCGCCGCGCATCTACGACATATCCCACAACGACAACCGGTCTTACTGCGAGTGCGACCGGTGCAAGGCCGCTGCAGAGAAATACGGCCTCTCGGGCGTCAACCTCAACTTCGTGAACGCGCTCGCCGCCGATGTGGCGAAGAAGTATCCAGACGTGCTGCTCTGCACGTGGGCCTATCAGTACACGCAGCCGGTGCCCAAGGGCGGCGTGCGCGCGGCGGACAACGTGATCGTGCGCCTCTGCGACACGGGTTCCAACCAGGCCTCGTCCATCGCGGATCCGGACAACCGCGCGTACTATGACTGCGTGATGGCGTGGAGCAAGGTGACGAAGCATCTGTTTGTGTGGGATTACGCGATCACCTTCTCGAAGGGACTCACCGGACTGCCGTTCCCGAGCGAGTTCCACTACGGCGACCTCTTCCGTCACTACCGCGCCTGCAACGTGTCGGGAATCTTCTGGGAACACGAACATCCCTACAAGGCGGATATGTGGGAGCTGAAGTTCTTCCTCGAAACGAAGCTGATGGAGAATCCCGATCTCGACTGCAACGCCCTGATCGAACGTTTCATGCGCGAATACTACGGACCAGCAGGCGGGCATGTCCTCGCCTATCGCCGCTACCTCGACAAGATCCGCCGCGAGAAACACGCGTTCGTGAGCTGGTTCCCGCAGCTCTCCGCGTTCAAGTACATTTCCGACGAGGACGTTGCGGCCTGCAACCGCATGCTCGACGCGGCAGAAGAGTCCGTTGCCGGTGACGCGAAGCTTCTGGCGCGTGTGCGCCACGCGCGTCTCGGTCTCGATCGCCTGGCCTGCCTGCGGTCACGGTCCGTCATGTTCCACGCGCCGGGTGGCGCGTGTGCGGAGGAGAGGAAGGTCTCCGGACTTGACGCCGCCAAGGCGCGGCTGCGCGACGACTGGCCGAAGTGGATCGCAGCGTATCCGCGGGCGAAGGACCTCGTCAAGAAGGAACTTGACGTCTTTGCGGGAATCATCACGCCGTCGCGCGAAACATTCCCGGTTCCCGAGCAGTTCCGCGACAGGGGCTACTACGACTTCCCCGCACAGTTCCTCTCGAGCCACGGGAAGAACGTGACGCGCGTGGACGATTCCGAGAGCCCGGTTGGTCGGGCGATGAGGACGATGGCGGACAAGAGCCATTACTACAAGTTGCCATTCTCCGGCGGCGTATACGACACGCAGACGAAGAAGTCTCTCGGCGGCGGCAGCTTCACGAAAGTGGCGGGTGATGGCTACCACTGGTACCGACTCGGCAAGGTGAAGTTCTCGGACAACTGTTATCTTTGGTTGACGCGCGCGTGGACCACGCAGTTGCGTGCGGATCATTTCTCCGACCTTTCCGGGAAGGAACTGGAGCTCTGGGTGTCTGTAAAGTTCACGGGTCCGATGTTCCGTCCCGGAACTTCCGGCGACAGCTTTATCTGGATTGATCGCGTGCTTCTGGTAGTCCCGTAACCGCCCGGCCGCACTCAAATGCGAACTTCTTAATTGACAAAGCCGCAGGTATAGTGGTAAGGTATTCGCCATATCACTTAAGGCTCAAAAGAATTCTACATAATGGACGTGCATCGAAGACTAGATGGAATAAAGGAGACTCGGCAATGCATTCACGATTGGCCATTGAATTAGCATCGGTCGCACTGTGTGCGGCATCCGTCGTTGCGGAGGTGCCACGGGGAAGCGTGCCGCCTCGCGGCGGTTCGATTCTTGCGTCGCAGGGCATCGGGGAGGCGTTCTTTGCGCCTTTCCTCGGGACGATACGCGAACGGCGGGCGCAGTGGCTACAGAAGGCGGAGGCGTCCATGCCGGTTCTCAGGCATCGCACGCTCCAGGCAAAGCGGATCGTCAAGATAGAGGCGGACGCCTCGGCGTTCCAGGGATGGGCGGTGCGTGACGCGGGCACGGTTGCAGGCGTCTTGAACCGGCGGCTTTCCCAGGGAGAGGAATTCATCGTCGATTTCGGCGAACACGTCGTCGGACGGTTCGTGCTGGGCTTTGTCGATTTCGGCAGGGCCCTTGATGCGCCCGTGCGGCTTGCGCTGTCGTTCGCCGAGATGCCGTGCGAACTGGCAGAGGACCAGGAGGCGTCGAATCCGTCGTTGTCGAGATCGTGGTTCCAGAGCGATGTCTTTACGTTCGACGACGTCGCCACGTCCGAACACAGGCTTCCCCGCCGCTACGCCTTCCGCTACGTGAGGGTGAAAGTGGTCGGCTGCTCCGGCGGCAGCCGCTTCGGCCTCGGGCGCCTGGCGGTGGAGACGGAGACTGCGGCGGACGAAACCCGCCTCGCGGCATGGACGCCGCCTTCGGACGAAGCGGCGAAGATCGACGCAACGGCTCGGCGTACGCTCCGCGACTGCATGCAGACGGTATTTGAGGATGGCCCGAAGCGCGACCGCCGGCTTTGGCTCGGCGATCTCCGGCTCGAGGCCCTTGCGGACTACGAGACCTATCGCAATTTCGAGATCGTGAAGCGTTCGCTGTACCTTCTGGCGGGAACGTGCGGGGGGAACGGCCTTGTCAACAGCGACGCGTACGAACGGCCCTCGCCGCGCAGCGGCGCGTGCCGTATCCTTGACTACACCGCCATCTACGCGGCGACGGTCCTGGAGTACCTCGAGGCGAGCGGCGACGAAGAGACCGCGCGCGATCTCTGGCCGCTGTGTGTCCTGCAGACGAAATTCGTGCTGAACAGCGTCTGTGCGGACGGCGTGTTCCGGGACAACGGGAAGTGGTGGTGTTTCATCGACTGGCAGAAGCCGCTCAACAGGCAGACTGCGGAACAGGGGGCGATCATCTACGGACTGAAGAAGACGTGGGCGCTCGCCCGGCGGCTTGGCCGGACATCGGACGTCAAGTTCATTCCCGACGTTGTCGCAAAGATGGAACAGGGAGCGCGCGACGTGCTGTGGAACGAGGGCAAAGGCTGTTTCGTCTGTGAAAAAGACGCGCAAGTCTCCTGGATGGGACAGGCTTGGCTTGTCCTCGCCGGAGTGCCCAGCGTGTCCTCGGCGCGCCGGTGCCTCAAGACGGCGATGGAGGACGCCCAGGCGGTCCGTCCCGTCACGCCGTATGCGCACCACTATTTCATAGAGGCGCTGTATGCCGCCGACATGAAGGGCGAGGGCGATGCGTTGCTACTCTCCTATTTTGGCGGGATGGTGAAGCTGGGGGCGGATACGTTCTGGGAGGTCTTCGTGCCGGAGGATCACCGCGCGGGGCCCTATAGGACGCATTTGATGAACAGCTACTGCCATGCCTGGAGCTGTGCGCCGTCGTACTTCCTGCGCAACGCGAAATACCGCGCTCTCTCAAGATGATTTTAAGCGCCTTATGGACGTGAAGAGCCGTCTTTTCAACGTGGACAATGCAATGAACTTGAACAAACAGATGGCAGTCATCGTGGTTGTGGCGATGTGCGCCGGAACAACGGCCAGTGCGAGGACGGCGGCGTTCGCAATCGAGACGCCGAACATGGCGTTTGAAATCGACGGCGACGCCTCCAACGCGCGTTTCGCTTTCCCGCGTAACACCGCCAAGGACAAGGACTTCTGGCGGCTGATACTCGACGACGGCGCGCGTACCGAGATCCCCGTGTTCTCGCACGCCCAGAAGGGCCGCGTCACGCGCGAGGGCGATGCGCTCACGGTCTCCTACGACCGCGTCGTTTCGGACTATGGCGACACGTATGACATCGGCTTTTCCTTGGAAATCAAGAAAGAAGGAGACGTGCTGGCGTTCACGGCCACAATCGACAACCGTTCCAAGGTGCGCGTGAACGAATGCGTCGCGCCGCTCGTGTCCTTCAACGGCCTCGTGGGCGAGAAGGCGAAGGACGTCCTTTACATGCCGCGTTCGCTCGGGCAGCGCTCTCCCAATCCGTATGGCAAGATGGAGGGGTTCACGCAGCATGATTATCTGCACAACGAGTACGAGGACGTCTGGCGCCTCCACTATCCCGAATGCTCGATGTGCTGGCTCGGCATCGAGTCGGGAGGCAAGTTCCTCTACATCGGCCGGCATGACGAGCAGGTGCGCACCTGCTTCCTCGTCGTCCGCCACACGATCCACGGCGACGATCTCATGCCGGGTGTCGTCCATCTGCCGATGGCGCGTCCGGGCGAGAACCTGACGTTCGCGCCGGTCATGGTGGGCCTCCTCGACGGCGACTGGCGCGTGGGCGCGAAGCGCTATCGCGCCTGGGCCGACACGGCGTTCTTCAAGGTCCAGCCCAAGGCGGACTGGGTCAGGAACATGACAGGCTGGCAGCGCGTCATCTTGAAGTCCCAGTACGGCGAAGACTACTACAAGTTCTCGGACCTTCCCGCCATGTACGAGGCCGGACACAAATACGGCATCGACACGCTCTTCCTGTTCGCATGGTGGAAGGGCGGCATGGATTACGGCTATCCGACCTACGAGGAGCCGTATCCCGGCGCATGGCGCGAACTGAAGGACGGCGTGGCGGAGGTGCGCCGACGCGGCGGGCGCGTGATTCTCGAGTGCAACTGCAACTACGTGGATGTCACCGGCGACTTCTACAAGAAGCACGGGAAAGACATCCTGGTGCGCACCATCAACGGCGGCGAGCAATACGGATCGCACGGCTATCCGGGATTCGGCGACTTCCGCTTCATGCACGGCGCACGCGTGTTTGCCGCGCCTTGCACCGGCACGAAGCTCTGGCGCGACACGCTCTTCTCGAACATCAAGCTCATGCACGACGCCATCAACCCGGACTGCCTGTTTCTCGACTGCTTTGGCGCCTACCCGACTTGCCCCTGCTTCAACGGCACGCACGAGCATGGCCCGCGTGTTGACCACGAGTGGATTTTCCGTCGGCAGTTTTACGATGACGCCGCTAACTACTGCGAACGCGTCGGCCGGACGCTCGCCACCGAGGTCGTCACCGACATCGCCGCCGCCTACACGCAGTTCGTCCACAGTGGTCCGCCCGGCTTCACGGACCTCAACCCGCATTCCGAACAGTTCCCCGCGCTCTTCCGCTACACCTTCCCCGAGGTGATCGTCTCGAACCGCGGCGTGCGCAATGCGGAAGGGGACTTCGCGAGGATGCTGCGCAACGCGCTCGTCTATGGCATACGCTACGATGCCGAGCTGTACGTCTGCCGCCGGACGCTCGACGCCAATCCCGCATACGCGGACGTCATCGGACGCTGCTGCCGCAAGCTGAAGGAATACGGGGAGTTCTACTTTGACGGACGCTTCACGGTGCGCGACACGTCGCCGTTTCCGCCCGGCGTCGTCCGCGGCGAGTTCCTGAACAAGGACGGCACGAAACTCCTGACCGTTCTTCACAATGCGAGCGGCAAGCCCGCCACGGTCAAGGGAATCTCGTACCCGCCCGGCAATCTTTCCTTCAGCATAACCTCTCTCAAGAACAACGAGTGAGGCACCCCTGAACGAATATTCGGGGACAGTCCCCGCAGGTTCTCGCGCGACATCAGGACGGGCCCGGTTCGTCAAATAGAAAGTGCACCCGAAGTTTGACGGCGTAGTTTTTGGTTCGTCAAATACTTGACACTTTTTTCTTTTCTTTTCCGTCTGCTGACGGGCTTCTGGCACAGGTCGATGGTGCCGTCCAGGAGGCCCGGCGAGTCGGCCGTCCCCGAAGGGGCGGCGCGAAGCGCCGAGGCCGCGAGCCGGGCCTCCTGGACGCTCTCGCCGCTCTGGCGCATCTCGGCCCGCCATTTCTCCTGGCGTCTGACGATGCGTCCCAGCCTGCGCACGATTGACTGGTACAGCTGCACCCCGTTGAGGCTCTCATAACGCGCCTTGAGCGCTGCTGCTGCTGCCTCGTCCAGCACGCCGGACTCCATCACGCGCTGGTACGGCGTGCGCGGGCCGCCCTCCTGGTATCGGCGGATGAAGCCCTTGCCGTCGGCCCGTTTCGTCTTTGCGACGATCATTTTCGTCGGGCGGAAGAAGTTGCAGTAGTCCGACCAGTCTCTCTCAAGGCGGATCAGGTCGTCTTCCAGATCCTTGCAGTCCAGCCGCATCTCCCCGAAGAGCTCGCGCACGACGGATCCGTTCTTCTGCTCGACGTGCGCATTGTCGTTCTTGCGCCGGAAGCGCGACCGGGACACGGCGATGTGCTTGCGCCTGCCCTGCATCTCGGCCATCGCATAGTTGATGAACTCCGGCCCGTTGTCCTCGTGCTCGGAGGTCACCGGGAACGGGAAGCGGCGCTCGAGGCGCTGCAGGGCCGTGACGGTCGAGTGCATGCCGCGGTTCCACGTCGGGGTGATCTCTGTCCACTGGGTGGGCCGGTCAGACTGCGTGAGCGTCCAGAAGAAGTTCTCGCGCATGTCGCCTCCGCAGTGCGCGACAGTGTCGATCTGCGTGTCGCCGGGCGGCACGTCGCATGCCATGACCTCCTCTCCGGACTTGCACTCGATGGCGTCAAGGAGGGGCCTGTTCAGGCCGCTCCTGCGGTTGCACTTCACGGCAAACGGCTTCTTCCTCGGAAGCCCTTTGAACGCTCGGTCGAGCGTCGATGCGCTCACCTTCAGCAGCGCCTCCTTGGCGGACGCCGGCTTGAGCAACGCAATGCACGCCTCGTATTCCCGCACGATGCGCGGCAGCTCCAGGACGAAGTAAGTCGTGCACGGACAGCCGACGGCCTCCCAGACCTTGGCCGCCATCTGGCGTACTTCGTCTCCGTAGCTCTTGCCACGGCCCGTGCGTTCACGATAGCGGATGTTCCCGGTCATGAGCTTGATGACGTACTTGCGGGTAAGACCGAGCGTGTCGCACACCTCATCGAGTATGCGCTTGCGCCTGGCGGGCTTTGCCTCGGCGTAAGCTCTTCGCTTCTCGCCGATGTATTCGGCTTTTGATTTTCTGGACATGTTGCACATGCTCCTAGTTTACCACGGTGCACAGTTTTTGACGAACGGGCCTATCAGGGAATTGCCTTCTTCTCTGATAGGGTGCACACTATTATGACGAATCGCGAGTTTTTCTTATATATAGCATCATCGTTGACTTCATTCAGATAGTGTGATACACTTTTTATGCCCTCGAAGGAGCAAAACTAACCTCAAAATGATTATAAAGATGAAAGAAATGCGATGACCATTCGAGAATGGATACGTGACCGGGAGATTCATGGGAAGCCCATGTTTCCCCTTGACGTTCTACGCGATGCCTTTCCGAACATGTCGGAACAGTCGATCCTGAATGCCTTGTCACGGCTGAAGAAGGAACGCGTGCTCTATTCCCCGTACAGTTCTTTCTATGTGACGCTTCCTCCACAATACGTCCTGCGCGGCGCCGTGCCTGCGTACTATTACATGGATCCCCTGATGACTGCCTTGGGGCACAGTTATTACTTTGGCCTGCTGAGCGCGGCCGTACTCTGGGGAGCGGCGCACCAGCGGCCGCAGAGGGACATCGTGGTGACGACACGACCGAGACTGTCGCTCAGTAGCACATCCAAGAGACAGGTCAGGTGGGTGTACAGGAACGACATTCCAACTCAGTTCCTTTGCGAGAAAAGCGGCGAAGCCGGGAAAGTCGTCTATTCCTGCGCAGAACTTACCGCTCTTGACCTCGTGCAGTTTGAACGACATTCAGGAGGTCTTTCCGTCGTGGCAACGGTTCTGGAGGAACTGCTCGGTGTGACCGATTTTCGAAATGCGGCCAATGGCCTGTTTCAGACATGCAACATGGCGACGATTCAGCGTCTTGGCTACATCGTGGAAGTGGTACTTGGCGAAACACAACAGGGTGAAACAATCTACCGGGAATGGCGAAAATGCAATCCCCACCCCCGATATGTAGCCCTTTCGCCGCGGGCTGAGGTCACGGGGAAGCGCAATGGCCGGTGGAACATCGTAATCAACACTGAACTGGAGACGGACGAGACATGATAAGTGCAAACTATATTACGGAATGGGCGGCGGAACACCCCTGGTGCGCGAGTGAGCAAGTTGAACAGGACCTCCTTATCGCACGGGCACTTGTCGCATTGACTGCGGCGTCGTCATGCGTTGTTTCGCTCGGTACATGACATTCTCGGTAGGTTATGTACC
>CADCOC010000092.1 GCA_902802945.1 uncultured bacterium
AGTTGAATGTCGATGACTCCGCACAGTGCGGTTGCGGCGGAGGGCGTCTCGATCCTCTCCCATGCGCGGACGTTTTCGATGAAGTAGCGCCCGCCGCGCCAGCCATAAACAGTCTCGATCTCCGACACGTCCAGAACGCCGTTTGTGTTTGTATCGCAACCGAATGCAACTTCAAGATTGTTGGTGGGTGTGCCTTCCAGCTGGAAGTGGATTTGAACGGCCCTCACATCCGTGCGGCTCTCGTGGATCACCACGTTCGTTGATACTTCCGTATCTGCAAACGACGACACTGGCAGTGCCGGAATGACGATCTGCCTTGCAAACGCCGCAGCCGCAAAGAATGCGCCAACCAACAGGAGCAACGTTTTCACGGCTCCTCCTTCACACCCTGCCACGAGCGACGCTTCACGTTTTCGACATGGTTCTTCACGGGAAAGAGTGTACCATTTCCGTGTCCCGGCGGCAATTGGATTTTTGTGTTTGAAGCGTTTAAATAGCGAGAATTGGCGACCTGTTTTCACAAATTCTATCGTCAACATCAGGGTGCTCCTTATCTTTTCAGAAATCCGTACTCGTACACCTTCGGCTCGATGCGGCGTGCGAGGGATTTCATCGCCGTGCGGAGGTTGCCGATCAATTCGTTGTATTTCTCATCGGTTGATTCGCTGTTCATCCGTACCTTGCCTTTCGCATCTACTGTCGATCCCTGAAAATGCAGCCGGATGTCGTAGAACGAGGCGTTTGGATTGGCGTTCGGCTGAAGGTGGTAATAGCGCCACAGTTCGCGCCCGGCGTCCATAACCGACTGTGCCTCCGCTGAAAACGCCATCGCCTTCTTTACCGCCGTTGACGCCTCAGCGAAGAAATCACCTTGTACGGATTTCTTGTCCTCGATTCTCCCGGCGATGAAATCGCTCATGAAGTGGCTCTTGAAAAGCCCCTGCGCATTGACTTCCTTCTCCGTGAACGGAATCCAGTGGTTCACGCCATCGCGAGACATTATGCGATTCTGCCCGTGGAACAATGTGAATACAAGACAGTCAATTTGAAACATCTGGTCCTTCTTCCATCTGGCATCAGGGAAAAGAAATTGGTCTCGGTCATTAAGCCATGTGGCTTCAACCGATATGCGAACAGCAAATGCTGTCGCTATGCCTGCAATATTATTGACGGTGATCTCGTGAGTTCGCCGCTGTAGAATATCATTAGCGGAAGGCTGGCTAGTGATGAATGTGCCGTTTTGGTTTTGAAAGTCAGAACAAGTGGTGCGCAGATGCCCAATGCGACATCCTCGTTTATCATGCATTTTCTTCAACCAGTCCATCCATAATGTTCCTTTATCCGGGCAAAACACCGTATGATTTCCAGTCAATTCTCCATAGCGGTCATATACGTCCGCAATTATTGAAGTGAATTGCGTGGGACCGGACTTCCTACCATCCTGAGACAACAAGGTAGTCATGTCATGCAATTTCCACACAAAGAAACCTATCGGGAACTTGCCTTTCACATTGTCAAAGGTGTCGGCAGGAACAAGGAAGCACTTTGTGGGCAATCCAGGAAACACAGCGCGGAAAGTCGCAAAGTTTGGTGCTGTCAAGTGTTTAACCTTTGAGAACTGTCCGATGATGCACCCAGGAATTTCATCGGCTATACGCATCAAAAACAATGCAAACAATTCATTGGCGGCAGCACCAATGCGCACCTTACACTTTTCACTAACCGCATTTCCAGAAGCAACGCCGGTCTTGTTCTCCCCTGTTCCCGTCTTGGCCCTTGTTGTCCCCGCCTCCGCGTATGGCGGATTTATGTAGATGACAAGTCGCTTGCGCTTTTCTGGATCAGTTAGAACATCACATAGATCTTTGGGGACTTTCTCACTGCTTAGCTGGTCATTTAGAAAGTCGAACTGAAATACGTGTGAATCTAGGAGGTTTGCACCGAGCTTGATCCGTTGATGGATTACGTCTACGTCCTGTTGGTCGAGGGTGGACACCCAGACGTTATACTTGTTCGTGAGGCCGACTTCAAGGTTGCCGGTGCCGCAGCAGCAGTCCCACACGTAGTGGTCGTCCTGCCAGTTATCGCCAAGTACGGCGGCAAGATAGTCCTGCGAAAGCGAAACCCACTGTTGCGGGGTGAAAAACGAACCCTTGCGCTCTCGCACGTCCTGCGGCACAAGGAGGTCGCGGCGGTTGACGATGTAGTTCCAGTACTCCTTACGAGGGGGGCGCCTGTAGCGGTTCCAGAAGAGATGATGCGCCTTCTGTCCGTCGGAGAAGGAGATTTCGGAGAAGAGCTGGAAGCCAAGTGCGTTCGTTCCGCCCGATTGGCGGTAATGGTCGTTCATCAGGAGGACGTTGAGACGGTCGGTGACGGCGGCATTGTCGGACGAGAAGATGTCGGCAAGGCATTGTCGGACGAGAAGATGTCGGCAAGGAAGAAATCCGCGTCGATGATGCCGTTCTTCTTGGCTACGGCCCAGTCCGGCATGAGGATCGTGGGCATCACGGTTTCGCGCCAGCGCTGGTAGATGTGCGTGAAGTTGTTCTTGGTGATCTGAACGGGTTGGCAGCCCGTTCTGCCAGTGTTGAGATTGGCCTTGATGAAACGGCGGAGTTCAGCATCGTCCTTCGCAAAGTCAAATTCAAGCGTGGCGGATTCAAGGATGCGGATGACGCGCTGGTAGAGGTCGCCAAACTCGCGCGTCTCATGGTCGGATGGGGCGACGTTCCAGTTGAAGTCGTTCTGATAGAATATCTCAACCACTTCCGAATAGGGGATGAAGGCGATCCGAGCGGCGTTGAATGCGGCAAGGTACTTGGGAGGGAGATGCTTGTCGAAGGTGCGCTCCTTGCCGATGGTGAGGATGAGCTGGACGAGTGCGAAGTCGAGCGGTGCGTCCGCGCCGCGTTTCGCTTCAGCCCACAACACGCTTTCAGCATCACACAGCGGAAGGTCGGTGGCGGCAACCGCTGCGCAGAAATCAACCTTGCCGAGAATGTGCGAACA
This sequence comes from uncultured bacterium, assembly GCA_902802945.1. Lineage (GTDB taxonomy): Bacteria > Verrucomicrobiota > Kiritimatiellia > RFP12 > UBA1067 > RUG572. The sequence goes on from CADCOC010000092.1 coordinate 3,013, forward strand.
ATCGAACGCGCCAAACCAGTCAACGGCAACCCTGTTCTTCAACTCCTCCTCCAAAATGGATGGAGGATAGAAGATGTTAGCCTTAGAACTCGGCAATCTATTTGTCGTAGCGCGCATCTCACTCTCCTTCGTTGCGGCGCGCTCGGCGAGCGCGCCCTACCGTTTGGGCGGCGCGGCCGGACTCCGCGCCCTACCTGCGGCATCGTGTGCCGCCACGAAGGAGACGATTGGAGGGAGAAAGATCGAGACTATAAGAAATGCGTGCCTCGTCTATCTCCCTTGTTGGAGGCCTTGGCGTGCCCGTACATGATAGAGACGACAAGGACACGCAAGACGGTATGAAACCGCCTGCGTGACCTCATCAAACTCCGCTCATGTACTCGTACTCTCGTACGAATGAAACCGCCAAGTTTCCAACAAACGTCGTTTGCGTGTCAGCGCAAAATACCTGATTCGCCTGGGCGGGATTTCTCCCCCGCCTCAGCTAAGCCCCCGCCGCACACCCGTGCAGCGAGAACGAAAAATAGTATATCAAAAAAACACACCCTGAGGAACCCGCAGCATTTTTACTGCGAGATTTTTATAGAAACTAGAACGAAACCCCTCAAAGGTCATCCGGCAGCAGAACCGTGCGGAGGCCGCACAGGCGCTTGATGATTTCGCAGCGCAGTTCGCGTTCCGGCCAGGGCAGGACGAGCACGGCTTTGATTTCAAGCGGTCCCTTGTGTACGGCCTCGGTCAGACGGAATGACAGTTCCTGCATGGACGGAAGATCAACCGGCGCCATCTGCTGGAACGGATATCCGCCCGCGACCGGGAAATCCCATTTCCAGAGCCCGCGCCCGCCCTCGCGTCCGTATTCCTGCTTGTGCAGCATCACGGCGTCGCTGATCGGGCTGCTGCATGTCACGGCACCGTCGGCGATGTCGAGCGACATGCGCGGCGCGTAAGGGAACGGCTCATGCGACGCATACCGCACGAGCGCCATCACCGCATAGCGTCCGACTGGAAGGTCACACGGGAACGTGGCTTTGTCGCCGACGGCGGCAAGACTCTGCGGCCGCATAATCAGCCGCGCCCCCGGCGCGGTGAGAATCGTGACGCCCTTCTCGCCGCCCTCGGGCGAATGGCGTATCTCGCGGGTGAATCCCGCCGTCGCGCCCTCCCGCACCACGAGATGGGTTTCCAGGCCGGGAATCGTGCCGAACGACACGGCATCGGGCGTCTCGACGTGTCCCGCCGGCACGCGGTACCCAAACGAAACCCGCGCCGCGTCGCCGCCGTCGGCCTTGAACGCAAGGACGTTCCTGCCCGGCTTCAGCTCGCCGGTCAGGACGCGCGGGTTGTTCTGCAGAACGGTACGCGCACGGAAACGCGCCACATCGGCAAGGGGCGCGTCCACGCGGATGCGGTAGCCTTCGCGTCCGCGCACGCGGTAAGTCAACCGCGCGCGGCCGTCGTCGCCGAGCGGCAGCTTCTTGAACGTCTTTCCACCGTTGGTGGAAATGGAAAGCGGCACGGGACGTCCGTCCTTCCGCCACGCGCCGTATTCCGCCGCTACGACCGGATGCGGGGACGAAACGCGATAGGCAAACGAATTCGCTTTGACGGCGTCGAACGGAGAAGGCGCTTCGCCCGCCTTCCAGTCCAGCGTCAGGACGGAGTTGCCGTAATCGGGCAGGAACCTGTCGATGCGCCAGACGGGCTTTTTGTCTGGCGCGCCGCACTGCGCGTTGTAAACCTCCTTCGGCGCGTTGCTCCAGAACGCCGTGTCGTTGACCTCGCCCATCGTCACGAGGTCGTTGACGAACCCGGCATTGGCGCGGAACATCCGCAGGCGTTCGCCGGGACGCAGGGCAAGTCCCGCGCGCGGCGGCTGGTACGGATACCGGAAACCGCCGAAGCCACGCGAGGCGAGACGCAGGTAGTACGCCGGCGTTCCGTCCGCGCGGAAGAACGACATCGGTTCGTCGTTTGCGCGTTCAAGGGACGCGGCGGTCTCGTTGTCCATCGCCGGGAAGAACGTGCGCGCGGAAAGGTCGTAGATGTGGCTTTCGCCGCCGTAGAACAGTTGCGTGTAGCCGTGTCCGTAGCCGAACACGCTGCTGGCCGGGATTCCCGCGCCCACGCAGCAGGCGTTGTGCAGGAGCAGGTTGAGCGGACCGCACTCGAAGCGTCCGTAGGAGATCAGCTGGCGGATGGCCTGGAACTCGGGATTGTACGGCGCGTCGCCGCCATGGACGAAATGCGCGGCGTGGTCGATGAAGTAGTCGTTCTTCTCGATGAGCCAGGCAAAGATGCGGTCGGCCTTCGCGCGGTCGGAAAGACCGGAATCCGGCCCCACGCCGAGCGTCTCGGCGAAATCGCCCCAGCTGCGCAGATCCACCTCGCCCGCGTTCAGGACGACCGGCTTCGCAAGCGGCGTCGCGCCGGTATTGGCGATCTCCACCCAGTCCATCAGCAGCCCGTCCGGCGCATCGATCCGCAGCTCGCCGCCGGGACGCACGTCGTGGCTCTGGACAACGGCGCGCCGCGCGGCGGCGAAGTCATCGTCCGTCGGAAGATTTTGGAAGTTGTCCTTGTCCAGAATCTTGGCGGGATCGCGGTCGGCGGGAAGCGCGTCCGGGTAATACGCGAACTCGCCGCCACGCGCGTCCGGGATCGTGTGCAGTCGGACGTCTTTCGGACAACGGAACGTGCCGGGGATGAAACCGATGCCGCCGGAGGACGCGCCGTCGAAGGTCCGGTCGAACGTGAACAGCGCGCGCGTCGAGGCGTCCAGGGCGAACCCGCGCGACGGCGCGAACGCACCCGCGTAGCGGACGCCCGACGAAACGCGCACGTCGTCCACCTCGCCCGTGAAGAACACGCGTCCGTTGAGCTTCCGCTCGGCCTGCGTCTCGAACCGCGCGCCCAGCATTCCCGCACCGACGTACAGCTCCCACGGTCCTTCGACGTTCGCCTTGGGTCCCGAAACATCAAAGCCGGCGTAGTCCGGTATCGGCAGCTCCACGGCCACGCGGCCGTTTACGAACACGCGCGCCGTCTCGCGCGGCGTGAACGTGACGGCGACGTGGTTCCACTTCCCGGCGACGATCTCCGCCGCGCCGGACGCAGACACCGCGCAATCGGGGTGGATCTCCCCCGCACGTCCCGCGACCCACTTGCGCGGACGCATCGTCAGGGCGAGCGTTCCGTCCTTCGGACGCCAGTCCAGCGCCATCAGCGAGCAGACATCGCGGTACGCGAATGGCAGATGCCCGACCTTCGTGTGCTGCGAGGCGGCGTCGAAGAGGCGCACCGTCGCGCCCGCCTGTCGCGCCGCCGGACGGAACCAGGCCTCCACCGTTCCGTCCTTCATCGGATAGAACATCTGCGTCTCGTTCGTCACGTTGAAGTTCTTCGCCCAGCTGGCGGACGAACGCGTGTTGAACCAGAACGCGCGGTCGTTGTCCAGGGCCAGCGCCTCGTCTCCGGGCGTGCCCGAAACGCCGGCGGAGAACAGCGCGTCGTCCAGACGCGGGAACGGGATGTCCGCCGCCACGCGCAGGGAGAGGCGCCCCACCCAGAAACGCGGAAGCACAGCATCATCCTTTCGCGGACGCCCGAAACGGTCGAAGCGCTGACGTCCGCGCACCGACTGCACGTTCATCTGCACCGACGCCGCCTGCGGATGGAGACGTCCCGGCACGCGGAACGGCACCGTCTTCCCCGGCGGCAGCATACACGACGTGGAGAAACCGAAGTTCACGTTCTCCGGCAGTTCCGCACCCTGCGCGTCGAACTGCGAAAACCAGATGCGCACGGGCACGCATTCATCGGAGAGACTCTTGACATCCATTTCGATTCGCACCGGCTTGCCTGCACCGGAAGGCGGCAGCTCCATGCGACGAGTAACGACTTGACGTCCCTCCGCCTGGTAGGGCCCGATCACCGAGCAGGCCGCATCGCCCTGGTAGGGCCCGATCACCGAGCGGGCCGCGTCCATCTGGTAGGGCCCGATCACCGAGCGAGCCGCCAGGTGGGGCGAGCCCTCCGGGCGAGCCGCATCCGTCAACGCAATCTTCTTCGTTCCCTTCGGCACGTTGAACCGCAACCGCGCCTCGCCGTCGTGGTCGCCATCCAACAACGCAACCGGCAACGCTTTCTTCCCACCACGGCCCTCCGCCACAACCGCCAAATCTGCGTACCCCGCCTGCGCCAACTTGGACGTATTCACGCAAATCTCGTAAGGCACGTCAACCGGCCACTTCGCCCCCCACTCAATGGGAATTTCCGCCGAGCAACATGTCGATGCCAACATGGCGAAGAGCGGGTACGAATAAATCAGTCGCTTCATCACTTGAAGATGACCATGAAACCTGCGGACGTGCTGCCCATGAACTCAGACGGATCGATCACGCCGGGCGTGATGCGGAAGTTATCGATGGTCGCGCTGATGTTCTTCGTCGGGTCGCCGATCGTCAGCGTAACCCCCTCTGGCGGGATGTAGGGCCAACCGTTTGGATTCACGATCACAACGTCCTTCGTCGAATAGTCAATATATGTGGTGATTCGCGTTTTCCCGGTTGAAAGAGGTTCGATCGTGAACGCCCAATGGTGCCACTTACCGATGGTACCGGGATGGGTGCTCCAATTGTAAACGAAATTGTTCGGCCACTGGTCACTGTCCGAAAGGACGGAAATGCCGTCCGTCTTGGAAAGCCTTGAGCCAAACGCGAAACGCTCGCCGCTTCTCTGGAAGGACAACGCCTCCGTTGACGTGGCACTGTCGCCCCATCTGAGGCTGAACAGGCGCGCCAGATCGTCGATCGAATCGATCTTGGCGAAGAACTCGATCGTCATCGCGCCGCCTTCGTTGATAAGGACGTTGTGCGGATAGTGGACGCAACTTTTCCCTTCGAGCCGAAGGGCCTTTCCCCACGCGACTCGCTCGGTGCCGTTCGTTCCGTCGAGAATCACCTTGCCGCCTTTGGAATCCACGACGGACGGCGTAGAACTGCCGCTTGCCGCTTGGCCTGTTCCGGATGGGGCAAGATAGTCGGGCATCCCGCTCGCGAACGCAGGAGGCGTATCTGTATCGAAGTTCGCGTCGAAACGTAACTTCGGTTTCGCCGCGCCAAACAGAAATTCCGACTTGTCAAGTACCCGTCGCGTAAATCTGACCGTATCGAGCTCCCATTCGTCAGCAGGATCGGCAATAGAATATCCTCCAGCAAGGGCCTCTTTATCCCTTGAGCCGATTTGACAAGCGCCCTTCGTCGTGCCGGCGGCAGAGAAAAGACTCACGCTCGTATTCTGACCGACCCGCTCGTGATCAAGATAGGCGGTGATCGTATTAGAGCCGTTATATGTCACCGCCACATGGTGCCACGCGCCGTCGTTCAATATTGCGGATGAGATCGGCAAGTTGACACTGCCAGATCGTGCACCATTTTTGTACCAACGTACATACAGATATCCATGGTAGATCATGACGCGAAGGAATGGACAGTGAACCAATGTTACGGTATTCGAATTAGGAATGGCACCCCTGTACACAAACTCCATCGTGAAACCTCTGTCGGAGACGAGCGTATGCGTGTTGTCCACGGTGAGCGGGTCGGAACCAACGATCTCAGTATTTCCCTTCAAAAACATCGGCGTGAACTTGAGGGAACTGCCATTCAGCGCAACGTTCGTCGTCGCTCCGGAATCGGTCGCATAGAGCGTCACGGCTGCCGACGTGTCATTCGTCGTCTGCGGACGCAAGGCGTCGATGGTGTTTGATGGCGAGTTCGCGGCCGCGTATGGATCCCATGCCGCCAAAAGCGGGTTGTTGTAGGCGGCGTTGAGGATGTTCCAGTGCTTCGCGTACCAGGCGCGGAAGTCGGTAGTCGCCGTGGCGGAGGAGCGCGTGGCGATGACCCGGTTGCTCGGAAAGCCGAACGACGCAGTGTTGTCGAACGTCAAAAGCAGCGCGGTATCGTCATCTGCGAGTCCCTTGCTGTCCGCCAGTGGCACCAGAAAGTCGTTGTTGTCCACGCCGGACGAAAGGCGCACCTCCGCGATGTCGCCGTAGAACGTGCGCCCGGACTCGTACGGGTCCGCGCCGATGAAGAGCGGGCATTTCTGAGGATACGCCCATGCGCCGAAGGTGTACGTGCGGGCCTCGCCGTACTGGACTCCGTCCAGATAGAGGCGGGCCACGGCATTCTTACCGGACGTGTTCAGCATGACCGCCACATGGTGCCACTTCCCGTCGTAGAGGGACGGAATGTCGTTAGCATGATACTTGGCGGTGTTTCCGCCGTCCACTCGTTCAATCACGTCGTTCGAGTTCGTGAACGTGTAGCGGAAGTAGAGCCGCCCCTCATAGACGCCGAAGAGCCAGCCTTCCTCCCAGTCCTTTCCGCACTGCACGATGGGAAACACCGTCGAGCCCTGCCGTTTCGTTCGATCCGGCGCGCATGTCGGCAAGCGGATCATCGCCTGGATGGTGAATCTTCCCGACGTAGACGCGAAGTTGAACGCATCGTCGTACGGCACCAGCACGCCGCCCTGCACCCATTCCTTGCCGTACGTGAGCGTCTTGCCGCCGGTCACGGCTGAGTCGCTGACCGGGTCGTACACGCCCGGCGAAACGCTCTGGAAGTTGGTTGTGATCGAAGGATACTGTGACGGCGTTGCCGTGAACGCCACCTGCTCAACCGTGGCCTCGCCCGAAACGTTGTTGCTCACCGCCACGATCGTACCGTCCAGAAAGCCCGGATTTGCCACGTTGGGTACGTTCGTGCCGGTTCCGTTGAACCGCCACCACCCGATGGTGTCCGCACACAGCGAAAGTGCCATCGCGCCGCACCATGCCGCAAGGACGAGACTTTTGCACATTTTGATGCTCCTCATCGTCATTCCTTTCTTGAAGATAAACCTTCTCCAAAAATTACAACACGGGTATTTTATCAAAGTGCGGTGACATTGACCATAACTTCTGCGAGATTTTATAGAAACTAAAACGAAACAACGAAATGACGTTCGGCGTCACTTCCTGTCGTCGTCGGCCAGTTTGTTGAAGCGCTTGATGACGTCGATTTCCTTTGGGTCGTAGGGTCGGAGCGACGGACGGTAGAGGTCGTGGAACCACTTCGTCATGTCGTAGCTCTTGCCGAGTTCGGACCCCTTCTCCACCTCGCGCCACATGCTTTCCCACGGCTCGTACGTCTGGTACTTGCCGGCGACGAATCCCCAACACGTGCAACCGATGTTCTCAATGTAGAAGAGCGGGTACGCCGTGAAAACGTCGTTGTGCTTGATGCGTGCGAGCCATTCGGTGTTGATCATCGGGCGGCCGTAGTGCTTCTTCAGGAGGCGAATCACGCGAATCTGCCGTTCATAGTCGCCGTAACAGTGATAGGAAACAATGTCGGAGAGCTTGCCGGCGAGAATCTGCGCCTTGTTCCTCCCCTTCGGGTTCGTCCCGAGCTCGCCAGCCCAGAGGTCGGCGGCAAGCGGCTGCTTCGGGTTGATCTTCCAGGCGAGCTCGAAAAGCTCCCGCAGCGGTTCCACGCTCGCTTCGACGCGATTGGCGTTGCCGGGCTCGTTCCAGATGTTCCAGAAGAGGACGCGGTCGTCGTCGCGGTACTTGGTCATGAGCTCCTCGCACATGGCGAAGAACTTGGGCTTCAACACGGGGTCGTCCACCTGCGAAAAGCCGATCTCGCCGGGGAAGGAGCCGTGCTGGCTCTTCTTGCGTCCGCCGTGGTAGCCGACGTCGTAGCTCTGCGGACCCGGCTTCGGGAGCTTCCATATCGACTTCGGCCTCATGCAGTCGTTTCCAAGGACGACGATGGCGCGCATCTTGTGCTTCGCCATGATCTGAAGGCATTTCTCGAAACGCTCCATGAACCCGTCGTGCTCCTCCAGCCACACGCCGAACCCCTGAAGCTCCACGAGGATTCTGAGCGTGTTGAAACCGATGGACTCGGCCACCTCCAGCTCGCGATCCATTTCCTCGAACCGCTCCTTGGACCCGAGTTCCTGCCACTGGTCCACGCGGTTGGCGCACGAGGCGGGCATGTAGTTGCACCCGCGAATCCACGGCTGGGCGTTGTACCACTCCCACGCCTGCTCCTTCGTCCACGGGCCCGTGCGCGGCGCGGCGAACGCCGCGAACGCCATTGCCATCACTATCACTGAAAAACTCAATCTCTTCATTGTCTTTCCTCTTATGGTTTACGTTTTTCCAAAAAAGTTCCCTACTTCATCGGGGCGCAGTTGATATGCTCCTGGACGAGCCGACGGCGGTGTTCCGCCGCGCGCGCGGAGAACTCCGCAAAGTCACGCTTCTTCGGCTCGGGATTCGTCCAGAGGATTTCCGCCGTCGCGAACGCACGCGGCCACATCTTCCATTCGAGGTCGCGGTAGGTGAGCGTGTAGAGCGTCCAATTGCAGCACTGTCCGCCGATGACGTTCTCCCGCGCCTCTGGCTTCACGTCCTCGTAGGGATCGAACTTGTAGGCGGTCTCCAATGGCGTCACGCTGCGTCCGAAGTACTTGAACGGATCGTCGGCGATTCCCTGCCTGTAGTCGAAGTAGGTGTACTTGGACGGCGACTGCACTACCTTGTACCCCATGTTCGCGGCAAGCGAGGCGAGGATGACGCTGCGGCAGCGGTAGCCCATCACCATGACGGATTCCCTGTCCGGCAACACTGATGCGTCGAGCGCCTTGGCGACGTTCCCGTGTTCCGTCACGATGTCGTCCCAACCGATCGCCTTGCGCCCCTTCTTCGCAATGTATTCCGCAAGATGCCGCGTGAACCACGGCTGTATCTCCTTTGTGGACTTCATGCCGTGCTGCTTCATGAACTCCCTGCACCTCGGGCACTTCTCCCAGAAGTGGCGCGGACACTCATCGCCGCCGATGTGGATGACCTCGGACGGGAACGTCTCGCACACCCAGTCGATCGCGCGTTCCGCGAACTTCAGCGTTTCGGGATTGCCCACGCACAGCACGTCCGGACGCTTCTTCGCCTTCACGGGACAGGCGAAGTCGGGATACGCCGTCGTGATCCCGCGTGAGTGTCCGGGGAAGTCAAGTTCCGGCACGACAGTGATGTGACGCTCCTTCGCGTAGGCGAGGATGTCGGCGACGTCCTCCTTGGAATAGAAGAGCGCCTGTTCGTTCGAGCAAAGGCCCGGCAGAGCGCTCTTCCGCGCCAGGTTCGGGTATTCGGGGAAGTCGATGCGCCAGCCCTTAACGTCCGTGAAATGCCAGTGGAACACGTTGAACTTGTAGCGCGCCATCAGATCGAGTATCCGCTTGATCGTCCCCTTGCCGTAGAGCCTTTGCGTCTCGCCGAGATGCACCCCGCGCCAGTGAAACGCAGGCGAATCTTTGATTTCAAGGCACGGGAGGGCAATTGGCCCGGACGGAGCCGGGCCCTTCCCGGGAGGGACGCGCTCCGTCGCGTCCGCCCGCAGTTGCGCCAATGTTTGCTTCGCATAGAACAATCCAGCGTCGTCGGAGTGGCGGATCGTCACGCCGTCCTTCGTAATCGAAAGCTCGTAGCCCTCGGGCGGAATCGACGCGACAACCTCGACCTTCGGCGAATTGGTCGCGGCAAACGCGACAGTCCCGCCAGTGAGTTTCAATTCCCTCGGTATCGGTATAAGTGCCGGCAAAGAGGCGAATGACGAACCCGCCATCGCAACCGCAAGCAAGCCAACGACTATTCTTTTCATTTTCTTTCTCCCCCGCGCCGCTGCGAGAAGAGCCACTTGAACACCTTGTCGTCGGAGAACGTCGGCGTCCACACGTTGTGTCCGAGCCCCTTGTATTCGCGGTAGAGGATCTTCTTGCCGCCTGCGGCCTTGATGGCGGCGACCATGTCGCGCGAACGGCAGACGGGCACACCCTTGTCCACCGAACCGTGGAACGCCCATATCGCGACATTTTTCAGACGCGGGGCCTGCGCCACGTCGCCACCGCCGCAGCACGGCAGTCCGGCGGCGAACAGCTCGGGACGCCGCTGAAGAAGCTCCCACGCGGCGTATCCGCCCATGGATATGCCCATCACGTAGATTCTGTTTCTGTCAATGGGGTAGCGCGCCACGGCGTCATCGATGATCTCCATCGCCATGCGTAGGGACGGCGTAGGTTTCTCCTTCATCGTGCTCTTGGTCTGCTCCCACGGGGTATCGACCCACTTGCGCCGCCTCGGCGTCTGCGGGGCGATGAACACGTACTCCTCGCCCTGCCGCTTCGCCCATGCGATGAAGTCCGCCCCGCCGTTCCGGATCTGGTCCACGTTGTTCGTCCCCCAGCTGCCCGCGCCGTGCATGTGGACGACAAGCGGATAAAGCCGTCCCGGCTCCGGCTTCGCCGGAACGTGCAAACGGTACGGCAGCGTTCCACCGTTGGGGCTTTTCCACGTCTTCGCCTCCGTCGCGGCAAACGCCGCCTCGAACGCCGCAGTGTTTCCCTTGCGCTCGGACGCGATCTGCGCCTTGATGCCGCTGCCCGCAGCAAAAGCCGAGCCCGCACAGATGCAGGCGGTGGCGACTGTTGCAAGTATGTGCCTATTCATGTTCTCGTTCCTTTCGCTTCAAAAGAAATCCAACACGATCTTCGCCTCGCTGGGCTCCACGCCGTGCGGGTGGTGTCCGTATTCGGAGTGGGTCAGGACCTTCGCATCGCCGCCGGCCGCCTTGAACTTGGAAAGAAATGCTTTTGAGTTCGCGGAAGGCTTCACGGCGACGTCGGAAGTGCCGTAGACGAGCAAGACCTTGATGCCCGCCTTTGCAAGTGCGGGTGCGCGGTTCACCGGCATACGCGGATCGTCGCGCCAGCCGGCAGCTGGAGCAGTCTTTTCCCACGACCCGAGCCCAACCTTGGCGGACGGTGTGTAGCCGTCAAAAGTGAGCAGCGCGTTGTCGAAGTAGATTTTCGCCACGTTCGCCGGCTTCGCTGCCGCATACTGTGCCGCCATGAAACCGCCCCAGCTGATGCCGATCAGGTTCGCCTTCGGCGCGAAGCCGAGTTCCTTCACGAGGAAGTCCTGGAACTCCGCCGCCACGGCGACGCCCGCATCGTCCATGCGCGTGTCGAAGAGTTCGATGTAGGCATAGTGGAATCCGCGTTTCAGGAGCTCCGCCACCTGCATGCGCTCCACATTGCAATCCGCCCAGAGCATGTTCCATATCCAGGCGGCATCCTTGCGCGGCGCGATGGACGGCTCCACGATCCACGCCGTGCGGCCCCTGAAATCGAACTGCGTGCGGCGGTAGCCGTGCCACATGTCCTGTCGCTCGATCTTGAATTCCTTCGCGATCTTCGCGCGCAGGGACTCGCCCTTCAGCTCCGCGTCCATCTGCGCGTTGACGCGCTTGATGATGTCGATCTCCTCGGGGTCGTAGGGGCGAAGCGACGGCCGGTACAGGTCGTGGAACCACTTCGTCATCTTGAAGTTCTTCCCGCCGCCCTTGTCGATCTGGCGCCACATGCTCTCCCAGGGCTCGTACGTCTGGTACTTGCCGGCGACGAAACCCCAGCACGTGCAGCCGATGCGCGCCTGCGCGAAGAACGGATAGCAGTCCTGCACGTCGCATCCGCGTATGCGCGCGAGCCATTCGGTGTTGACCATCGGACGCCCGAACTTCGCCTTGAGCTCTTTTGCAAACTTGACCTGGGAGTGGAGCGGGCTGTAGGAGTGGTAGCTGATGATGTCACTCCACGCCGCCGCGATTCCCTCGGCGGTCTCCATGTTCGGCTCCAGCTTCCCGCGCCACAGGTCCGCCGCGCACGGATGCTTCACGCCGATCTTCCACGCAAGCTCGAACATCTCCTTGACGAGCGGGGCGGAGACTTCCCCGCGTCCGTTGTTGCCGGGCTCGTTCCAGATGTTCCAGAAGAGGACGCGGTCGTCGTCCTTGTACTTCTCCATCACCTCGCCGCACATCTGGAAGAACTTCGGCCGCAGCTCCGGCTCGTCCGCGCTGATGTAGCCGATCATGCCGGGGAAACTGCCATGCTGGCTGCGTTTGCGTCCGCCGTGGTAGCCGATGTCGTACGGCTGCGGACCGGGCTTCGGGATCGACCACAGAGGCTTCGGACGCGAGCAGTCGTTGCCGAGACACATGATGGCGCGGATCTTGTGCTTCCCGCACAGCGCGAGGAAGCGTTCGAGGTTGCGCATGTAGCCATCGTGGTCCTCGCACCACACGGCGAACCCGTTGTCCTCCGCGATGATGATGCGGACGGCATTGAAGCCGATTGACTCCGCGAGCGCGAGCTCACGCTCCATCTCCTCGAAGCGCCGTTCGCTGTCCCACACCTGCCACATGTCGTAGCGGTTCGCCGCGCTCGCCGGCATGTAGTTGCATCCGCGTATCCACGGCTGGGCGTTGTACCACTCCCACGCCTTTTCCTTCGACCACGGGCCAGTGCGCGGCTCGGCGGAATATGCAGGTGTTGAAATGAGGAAATATGAAAATATGAAAACCGCCAATGTGTATAGGGATCTCATTTTGCCATGCCTCCGTATGACACTCTCCTACTTCACGATGAGCATGAAGCCCTTCTGCACCGCGTAGAGTCCGTCGCTGCGGGCTTCGAGCTTGTAGCGGCTTTCGGATGCGTCCCGCACGAACGTCACCGTGTTGATGTTCGAGGGGGCTGTCGTCCACGAAATAATCGGATTGCTCAAATGCGAATCGCCAAGCCTGATCGTGACCGTCGCGTTTGCGGCGAACTGGATTCCGCCAGTCGTCGCTGCCGTCAGACTTCCCGTAGCCTGCGAGAAGTCGATAGTCGAGCCGTCCTGTAGTGTGCATGACAAGTCCGAGGGTACACCCACTGGCGCAAGCGTCCTGTACACCAGAATCTTTGAAGGATCGCGCGCATACGTGGAAGCAGACCTCCTCGCCACATAGTTGCCCAGGGACAACGTACCGTATGGCCTTATGAGCGCCGTCACGTCGAACGTCGCGTTCGTGGCATTCACGCCGTCGTCTGAAGAGGGGGCAAACCACAGGTGCTCCGGGAACACCACGATTCCCTCCGTGACCGTCGTGTTCTTGAAATAGAGATACGAACTATTCTCGGAAATGATTGTGAGCGTATGCCCGCCAAGGTCAAGCTGTGTCGTGCCTGAATCGCGTCCGATAAACCCACCCTTTGCCGTATGCTCCCAGTACGAATCCGTCGTGAGCCGGACGTCCGAGACAAGCGCGGCGGAATCGGTGTCGGCGGAACACTTCAGCGTTCCGCCGTTCATCGTGAAGCGGCAATCAGTGAAGTCGCGCGCGCCGGAAGCCAGTTCCACCATCGCGCCAGATTCGACGACAACCTCCGCAGCCAACTTCTCAACAACGATGTTGTCAAGAACGGTCGTCTTTTCCGCGCTGCCGTTGTCGGCAATCGTCTGGAGGAACTGGAGCGTGTAAACGCCATCCTCGCCTTCGCCGATCTCGAAGAACCACTCGGCGTAATTGTACTTCGTGCGTTCTGCATACTGTACGGTAATCTCTCCAACTCGCTTCGACACACCTCCGCGCACGAGGTTGACCGAGTGCGTCGCAGGCGCATGGTTCACATCGGCGCGCGTCGTATAGTTGTATGATATGCGGTAACGCCCGCGCGTCAACGGCAATCCGCTTTGTTCCAAAGAAAGGTCACCGCTGTGCCCTTTTCCGTCAGTGTCCGTCGTTTTCATGAAAAACCCGTATGCACCCATGATCTCGTTGATCTGCGTCTGGTTGGAAATCCATAATCCAGTGGCCGGGCCAGAAAGACCCATGTAGGACGTATTGGACATGGTCCAGTCTGGGCAGTTGAATCCAGATGCCTTTGCATAGTTCCAGTCCTTGTTGCTATTCTTCGGCACAACGGTTCCTTCGCCGTCGAAGCCGCCGTTTCTAACGAGATTTCCTCCTGCCGTGCCAAGGAGCGCGGTAGTTCCATTGCCCTTCACGGAAATAACGCCGTTGCTGACAATCGTACCGCCAGTGTATGACTGCCCGGCCTTGGTCGGCAAATACGTTCCCGCGCCAGTCTTCACAAGACGGACATTACCCGTCACCTTTACTACGTCGTTCGTGGATGCACCGTTGACGATAAGCGAGGAAATGAAAGAAGCCGAATTGGTAATCGCTACGTCGATATATCCGGGAATCAAGGCGGCGGAGCCGTAGTTCTCGATGAACATATTCCGCGCATGGTCGTACATACCGACGGCAGAATCAGAAATGCGCACCGCCGGAACCATGTCACACTTCGTCACGTTGTTCGTGTCAGTGACCTTAAACGAATATACCTTGCACTTGGGAATGTAACTGATGGCGGTTCCCTGCTTAGCCGCAAGCCCCGCACCGAGTTCATGCCCGCCGAGGATGCTGAACGGACCGGTCGCGGTGTCGTACGCCCCAGTAGTTGTTGTCAACACGGTGGAGCCATTCACCTTGCAAGCGCCCGTGTTGCCATCTACGCTGATCTCGTACACGCCACCCTTAGAGAATCCTGGGGAGTATGTCGTTCCGGTCGTTGTACCTGAAGCCTTGTGATCGACGCGGAATTTCGTCGTACCTCCAATGCCCGACATGAAGGAGTTTTGCTGGTTGCTCGTACCACGCGAGCAGAAGAATATCCACCAGGCGGATGAGCCGGGAACTTCGGTAAGCTCTAGTTTCATTTCCACGCGGTCTGAACCGGCGGGAGTGTAGTCGGAATACAGCCACTGGTGTCCGGTGGACTCGACGCTTTCAATGAACGAATAGCCGGGGACATCCTCGCCTTCGACGACAGGGCGCGCAAGTGCCTTGACGGATAGGTTGTGTCCGTTCAAGTCGAGCGTTGCGCCGTTCTTGAGGTAGAGCGTGCCGCCCACCGTCATGTCGGCGGAAAGCTGCGTATCGACGCTGATTGTCTCGTCAGCCATGGCCTGCGAGAGAGTCGCGACTGCAAACAGGGTGGTAAAAGCGGCTTTTAGCACACTCCTGATTTTACGAGTTATTTTCATTTTCATGGACTTTTCCCTTCTTGATTGGAACACAAATATTATATCATAGATCGCGTCCTAAAAGATAGTCGATTGGACACAAAAAACATAGCCAATCGGACAGAAGGTGTGGTATAATACCCCTCACCATGAAGATGATACTGTTCTTTCAATCGACGACGCGGAAGAGCTGGCGGCAGAAGCTGGACGGAATCCTCCGCTACGCGAAGGGCCACGACTGGTTCGTGCAGCTCGTGGAGCGCTTCGCCACGGCCTCGGACGTACGCTGCGCACTCGAAAACTGGTCGCCCGCTGGATGCCTCGTCGACCGCGCGATGTCAAACGGACGCGCCCCGGATTCAGTGTTCCGGGGCTTCCCCACCGTCTATCTTGACCAAAACCCCAAGATGCCGTCCTCCGAACATCCCTGCCTTCTGCACGACTCCGCCGCAACCGCCGCCCTCGCCGTCCAAGAACTCCTTGCGCTCGGATGCCGCTCATACGCATACCTCGGCACGGAAAAAGGCTTCAACTGGGACGCCCCAAGGCTTGAGAGTTTCAAAGCTGACGCGAAACGCGCCGGGCATTCCGTCGCCGTGCTGCACCGCAAGTCGCTCGTCGCCGCGCTGCGTTCTCTGCCGAAGCCGTGCGGCATCCTCGGCGCGAACGACTACTGCGCGATGGAGGCATACCATGCCACGACAAAGGCCGGGCTTTCCATCCCCGACGACATTGCAATCGCCGGCATCGACAACGACGAGGCACTCTGCGAATCGGTCTCGCCCGGTCTTACGAGCGTAGAGCCGGACTTCGAGGGCGCGGGATGGCGGCTCGGCGAGATGCTCACTGAAGAAATCGCCCGCATAGACACCTCCCGTCCCGCCAGCCCCTTCCCGAGAACCGAACACTACGGTCCGCTACGCATCGTAAGGCGCGGCTCGACTTCCGCCGACAGGGGACAGAGCCTCCCCGTGCGCCAAGCGCTCGAGTACGTGCGCCGGCACGGATGCGAACGCGGCATTTCAGTTGACGCGGTCGCCGCCGCGATGGGATGCTCGCGTTCGCTCGCCACGAGCCGGTTCCGCAAAGAGACCGGGCGCACAATCCTCGACGAAATACACGACGTCAGGTTCCGCAGCATGTGCGACCTGCTCGCCCGCAGCAGCCTACCAGTCGCGATGGTCGTGGATAAATGCGGCTACGGATCGGACGGCTTCGCGAAGAAGCTGTTCCTCAGCCGCACCGGCATGACCATGCGCGAATACCGCACCCAACACGCCAGCGAAGGCGAGGCCTTTCGCGGCACGCACTAAGGCACTGAAATATGAAGTACATCTATAACCCCGGCCCCAACAATCCCGTGGGCCTTGCATGGATCGGCCTCTCGCTCCCCACCTACGGCATCCACGGCACGCCGTGGCCCGAGCAGATCGGCCGCGCCGAGTCGCACGGCTGCTTCCGCCTCTCCAACTGGAACGCCGTGCGCCTCCGCGAACTCTGCGACATCGGCACCAGCGTCGTGATCGAATAGCCACTTCCTCTGCAAAACTCGGTAGGGCGGTTTCGATGAAACCGCCCCTTCCGGCTTCTCAGTCTTGATCTTCCGCGCCTAGTGCGACAGGGCCCGGAGGATGTCGCGGCGGACTTCGCGGTAGAGCTTGCACGACGGCGTGTAGTCATGGAACCCGCGCGCGATGCGGCGAACGAGCGCATCGGCCTTCGCCTTGTCGCGGCGACGAAGCATCGTCAGAAGATCGGCGTCCTCCATTCCCGCGCGCGTCGCCTCAAGCCGCGCGCTTGGCCACGGACCGTCCTTCCCGGGATGCGCTTCGGATACGGATCCTTGAACGGATCCTGTCCCTGGTTGCGCTGCCAGCGGTTGTAGCCCCAGTGCAGGAAACCGTCGACGTCCCACATCACCGACACCCACGGGATCAGCGCGGGACGCAGCAGCTCGCCGTCCATCGTGCGGTTCATCCATTTCCCGCCGGGGAAACAGCACGTGTAGCACCACACGCGGTCGCCGAAGTTCGTGCGGAAACTGTCATAGAGCGCATGGTGGCGTTCAAAGGAATTCACCTTCGGACACCACACGTCGAGCGCCCCTGCGAAAGATGGCGACTCCACGGCGTCGAGCGTGCGAATACCGGGCATGTACCGACGGACGATTCCCGCCGTAATGCGGTACTCGCTGATACTCTTTCCGCCTGGCTCGTCCGCGACATGCTGGAACCAGCGATCCTTGAGTCCGCGCGCCTCAATCTCCTCCATGAACATCCGCGCCAGCTTCGAGAGCGCAAGCGCGCCCTCCACCGTGGTGGTGATGTTGGTGGAGAATCTCGGCTTTAACGCCGGCGAACCCCTGCCTTGCGTGATGCGGGCAAGGTGCGTACCCTCCAGATACCAGAATCCGGCACGGTTGTAGATGTCGAGAAACCGCGAGAACTTTTCCTTGTCGAGGTACACCTCGCCGTTGGCGTCCGTATCGAACACGGCGCGCATCATGCCGACGTTTTGCCGTCCGCGCGCGGCGAGCCGCACATACTTCTCGATCATCGTCCAGTGCTCTTCGCTCCACAGCTCAAGTCCATGCGAAACGGCCATGCTGTCGAAGTCCATCCAGTTCGTGTACTTGAAACTGTCCTTGCCCACGGGCGGAAGCGACACGTTGTGGACATTCACCTTCAAGGAGAGTTGCCGCTCTTCATTTCCCTGCTTGATGCGGAAGCGGATATCGAACGACTTCGCGCCCTTGGGCGGATTCTGTATTCTGAAGTACAGACCTTCAGTCTCTTTTGCCGATGTAATTTTCGGTTCCGCAAGCGGCTCCAGCACGTCGAACACCTCAAACGGTGCGCGACGCGCAACGTACGGGTTTTTGCCGGGCGTCATTTCGAGACATCCATTTACGCCTGTGTTGCGAGCCACCGGCACCGCGCGCATCCTATACCACTCGCCGTCCTTCTCGGACGCTTCGAACTCCAACCGCTCGCCGGGCTTGAGTCCGTTGACGAGGATGTTCACGTCCACCACGCCGTTCGCGGGCACGTCGACTTCGTCCAGCCGCTCCGCCGTCGCGATTTTCGAGTCGGCATACAGCCAGGCGAGCGGATCCGTCAACGCCGCGTCGAAGGCGGATACCGCCCCCGCCAACACGATGCAGGTTGTACCAATGAGTTGTTTGATGTTGTAGAGTAGAGACCCACGCCTCGGCGTTGCCGCCGATGCGACTTCCCCCTCGTCAAACCGTACGTGCGGATTTCCCGCATACGGCTTTCCATTGAGTGCTGTTACCGTTTTCATGTTCTTTTTCCTATTTGGGCCTGTTGAATGTAATTATACCATAATCGCTTGGGCCCCACGTGCCCGATTGTAAATAAAAAACGTACTCAGACACGGCGTACGTAGCAAACTATCTCGTCAATCGGCGAAGAAGCTGATGACGACGTTCTTCTCTCCGCTCTCGATCCCGTGCGGGTGGTGCCCGTATTCCACATGGGGCAGCACTTTCGCGTCGCCGCCCGCCGCTTTGAACTTCGCGGCGAATGCCGCGGAGTTGACGGAAGGCTTCACGGCAATATCGGAGGTACCATATACGAGCAAGACCTTGATGCCCGCTTTCGCAATCGCGGACGCGAGGTTCACCGGCATCCTCGGATCGTCGTGCCATGCGGGAGGGACGCGCCCCGTCGCGGCCGCCCACGGGCCCAGCCCGCCGTTTCTGGACGGCGTATAGCCGTCAAAGGTGAGAAGCGCATTGTCGAAGTAGATTTTCGCCACGTTCGACGGTTTCGCCGCCGCGTACTGCGCCGCCATGAATCCGCCCCAGCTGATACCAATCAGATTCGCCTTCGGCGCGAAGCCGAGCTCCTTCACGAGGAAGTCTTGGAACTTCGCCGCCGCCACGACGCCCGCGCCGTCCATGCGCGTGTCGAAGAGGTCGATATAGGCATAGTGGAAGCCACGCTTCAGGAGATCGGTCACGCACGTGCGCTCCACGTCACAGTTCGGCCAGAGCATATTCCAGATCCAGTGCATGCCGTCGCGGTCACGCGGGACACGTGACCCTACCAGCGGCGCGATGGACGGTTCGACGATCCACGCCGTGCGACCGTTGAAATCGAACTTCGTGCGACGGTAGCCGTGCCACATGTCACGTCCGAGAATCTTGTACGACTTCGCGATCGTCGCACGCAGCGACTCGCCCTTCAGCTCCGCGTCCGCCTGCGCGTTGACATGCTTGATGATGTCGATCTCCGCCGGATCGTAGGGACGGAGCGACGGACGATAGAGGTCGTGCATCCACTTCGTGAAATCAAGTTCAGGGCCTTCGCCCCTGTTGTAGCGCGCCCAGAGCGACGGCCACGCATCGCTGGCGGATGGATGGCTCCGACTACGGACGAGTCCCCAGTTGACCGCCCCCACGCCCTCGATGCTGAACATCGGATAGCAGTCCGCGACGTTGTTGTTCTTGACGCGGTTCAGCCATTCCGTGTTGATGAGCGGACGGCCGACGCTCTCGCGCAAAAACTCGATGCGCGCGACCTGCGCCGCGTAGTCGCCGTAGCAGTGGTAGCTGGTGATGTCCGAAAGCTCCGCCGCCACCTTCTCCGCCTCGTTGCCCTTCCGTCCGAGGTAGTGGAAGAGGTCTGCGGCGAGAGGCTGGTCGGGATTTACCTCCCAGGCAATCTTGAAGAAGCGTCTCAAGATTGGCGCGGCCACGTCGCCGTGGTGGTTGTAGCCCGGCTCGTTCATGAGGTTCCAGAAGAGGATGCGCCTGTCGTGCGCGTGGAGACTGATCAACTCGCGCACCATCTCGCACAGTTTCTCGCGATGCTCCGGAATGTTGAGGATGTTGTAGCCCACGGTGTCGCCGCCGGTGTGCGGACTCTTCCCGCGACGCTTCATGCCCTTGTAGACCTTCGTCTGGTCGCCCATGCGCTTCAGGAAGAAGTTCTCCTTCGGCGCGGCACAGTCGTTGTGCAGGACAACGATTACCCGCATTCCATGCCGTGCGCACATGTCGAGGTAACGGTCGAACCGCTTGAGGAATCCATCATGCTCGTAGAGCCAAACCTCGTAGGAAAGGATGAGCCGCACGGTGTTGAAGCCTGTCTCATGGGCAAGCGCCAGCTCGCGTTCGGCATGCGCGAACCGTTTCTCGAATCCCCATTCCTGCCAGATGTCGACATAGCCGCGGCAGTCGGATGGCACGAAGTTGACGCCACGGATCCACGGCTGCTTCCCGTACCACTCCCACGCCTGTTCCTTCGTCCAAGGACCGGTGCGCGGCGCAGCGAGTGCCGCGACCGCCATTGCCACAGCCATCACTACAAAACACAATCTCCTCATCGTCCTACCTCTTATGGTTTTGCGCTTTTCCAAACTGTTCCCTATTTCATCGGAGTGCATACTTTCCCTAAAGCCTATAGAAACATCGCCATGTACAGCGGAAGATGGCGTATGCCGTCCTTGACCATTACATCCTTGGTGTAGAATATGTAGGCATCGCCAAGCCGCCCCTTGAACTTGCCCATGAACTTGTCAAGGGACGCATGATGCTGATACGCTCCGCTCTTCACCTCTACTGGGCATATCGACTCGCCCCTGCGAACGAGAAAGTCGATCTCCATCCGCCCCACGCCGTCGCCCTTGTCCGGACGGGAATAGAAAAACAGATCTATGCCGTTCATCCTGATTGCCTGGGCAACGGCGTTCTCCGCAACCATGCCCTCGTTCACGGAAAGTCTGTCGAGCATCAAGGCGCGGTAGAGTTCGTTTTCCGTGAAGGGACGGTTGGCGAACGCCTGCGTGATGAGAAGCCCGGTGTCCGACGAATAGAGCTTCTGAGTCTCGAAATCCTCGCTCATCGCCAACGCGATGTCTGGATCGGTGGCGTTACGCGCTATGTTGACGATTCGCGACTCATCAAGCCACCTGAACGATTCGGCGTACTCGCGCATCCGGGCGTTCGAGTCAACGGCGGAGAGAAAGTACTTCTTTTCCTTCTTGGCGAGCATCCCCGGAAGCTGGCCGTATATTCCCCTGATCTTCGGCGCATCAACGCCGGCATACTTCGATATGTCGTTTCCGTAGAGCTTGAGTATCGAACGTTTGATCCTGTCCACATTGCCGAAATCGCCCGTCTTTCGGTACGCATCCACCGCCTGCGGCATGCCGCCAACCATAAGATACTCGCGGTAACGCTTCATCACGGCCTTGTGAACCGCACTGCCGAGAGGCCGTGTCTCAAGAAACGCCTTTCTTGCGAAATCGACGGACACAGCATCGCCCATCGCCCAGCAGAACTCCTCGAAATCCATCGGGAACATGCCTACGGACTCCTCCTCCGAAGGGATCGTGATGTTCTCAACGTTCTTCCTGATTGATATCAAAGACCCCGTCTCAATGTAGTCGTAGCGTCCATCCGCGACAAGATACTTGATCAGTTGCCGGGCTTCCGGACACCGCTGCACCTCATCAAACACGATGAGGCTTTTTCTCTTGTGCAAAACCCGTCCGTAGGAAACCATCAGCAGATTGAAGAGTCCGTCGAGGTCGTCGGGGCGGTTTACAATCGCATCAACGATGCCCTCCTTGGGTCTGTTGAAGTCGATGAGAACATACGTTTCGTATTCGCGCTTCGCGAACTCTTCTACGATGGAACTCTTGCCGACACGACGCGCCCCTTCGATCAAGAGCGCCGTTGAGCCGTCAGACTGTCGCTTCCATTCCTGAAGCCTATCATATACTTTTCGCCGGAAAATCATCTTTTTTGCCTTTGTGCGCTATATCATACCATAACCTCCCACGAGAATGCAAGTTGAATTCAAGATATTTTCCACGAAAATGCAAGTTAGGAAACGGTCAATTCCCACAAAAATGCAAGTTCCTTTCATGTAGAGTAAATCAGTGTTGCCATTGTCAGGGATTCGCGACGTAAAAGTACATGCCTCCGTATGTCCAGTTGGGATTCGGCATCCCCGGAAAATTCTGGCGGTCCATCGTCAGCATGACGTAGCGAAACGGAAAGCCCGTCGGCATTTCGGCAAAGGCGGTGAAGATGCGTCCGTTGGGGCATTCACCGTTGTACGGCTCAAAGTCGCACTTCCATTCGCCGACGTATGCAAGCGAGGGGTATTCGTACACCGGCCGCATGCGCTTGATGTTAGCCGTCATAACGTACTTTCTCCCGCCGAAGTCCATGATCTGGCATCCGGTCGAGTCGTAGGTGCCAGGGCCGCCGATCTTCACGTAGGGGCCGTCCCAACGGTCCGATTCCCAGAGATGCGCCTTCAGGCCCCTCCCTTTCACGAAAGTGGAAGTCGCGAGCCGCCATTTGTTCGTCGTTGCGTCGAAGAAGAAATGCGGATCTTCGCTCTTGACGCCCGTGCCGACGGCAAGCTGCTTCGCCTGCAGCACGTGTATTCCACGCAAAGGACATTCCTTCGTCTCCATCGCGACAAGCCCGCTGCCCTCGCGTTTCTTCAGGTCGTGCGTCGTGGTGGACCACCCGCACCCGACGGCTTTCCACGTGCCGTCGACGTCCCTAAACATGTGGTTGACGGCGTCGTTGCGGAAAAGCGGATCGCCGTCGCCGTAGTTCGTCAGCAGGATACCCTCCATCTTGAAGTCGAAAGTCGCCGGACTGAAGCTCGCGACGGACTTGGTGTACTTCATTCCGGCACGCGCGGAGAACGTGCAGAACATCCTTCCGTCCTCCATGTACGGACGGAATCCCGGCCCGTCGGTCACGATGCAGAAGTCGGCCTGCCCGACGCCCGCCGTCAGCGACACGGAGGCGCGTTCCATCACCGCCTTGCCGCCGGCGGGAAGCGAAGCTCCGGCGGAACACTTGAGGAAGCCGGCGAAATCCCTGCGCCTTATATCGACGTCCGGCGCTTCATCCAGCGTCACCGAGCCGAGGAAGCGCACGACCCCGTCCTTTCTGACGGCAATGAGAATTGTCGGCCCGGCGACAATGGCGGACAGCCGAAACGGCGGCGCTGGCACGACCTGTGCGTTCGCGAGCGTGAAGGCAAGCGGACGCCCCCCGCGCGACTCTGTGAACCCGACCTTCTTCCCCGGCTCCGCACGGACGCGGAACAGAATCGAGCCGTCGTAAGGCGCGATGTCGAGAAGCGCCGCCGCATCCGGCGTTAGACTGCGAAAATCGGCAGAGAAATGAATGCCTGGGAAGAATCCGCCGACGAACAGCACGCCTTCCGCCGACGAACCTTCCGGCGCGGAGAGCATCACCGTCCCACCGCCGAATTTGACGGACGGAGCCGTCCCGCAGTACGGCATCACCGCGTTCTGGAGACTCGGACGCGCGACGGTTCCAGGAACGAATTCTGAAATCGTCACCTCGTTGTCGAGCATGAAGCGTCGCGTTGCAAGAAGCCGGAACGTCATGTTCGTCGGATGGCTGTCGATGTCCGGCGCATCCTTGCCGACATCCGCCACCCCTGCGCCGACCTGCGCAAGCGCGGCGACGAAAACGCCCACCGCGAAAGCCGATGCCGTTTTCACAAAAATCCTACGCGTCAACATCTTTTCCTTTCACATAAAGTAAATCAACATCGCCATCGCGTTCAATCCTTCTTTTCTCATGTTTTCATCACTCCGCAATATCGTACACTCTTACGTAATCGACGATGAACTCGTCGCCGAGAGCCGATTCGAGTTCCGGCACGCCCTTGCCCGTCATGCGGTTCTGGCGGTACCACTTCGCCTCGGTCGTGAGAAGGATGAACTCCTCTGTCTCGCTGACCGCCTCGCCCTTTCCGCGTCCGGACTTCTCTCCGTGGCGGCGTCCGTCGATGTACACCGTGTAGCCGTCCGGTTCCCAAAGAAGGCCGAAGACGTGGTACTGCGTCTTGTCGAGCGCAAGCATCGCGTCGCCGTTCTTCCGGACGCGCGGGATCCGGAAGCAACGGTGTTCCGCGCCGTAGCCGTTGTAGTGGAAACAGTGCGGAATGACCGTGCCGGGATCGAACGACTCCATGATGTCGTGTTCGATTCCCGCCCGGCGCGCGTCGAGCGAACAGCCCTGCATCGGCGCCTGCATCCAGAACGCCGACCACCAGCCCGCCTTCTGCTGGAGGCGGCAACGGCATTCGTAGTAGCCGTAGCGATGCATGAACTTCGGCCGCGCGCGCTTCGTGAGCGGCCAGAATCCCTTGCCGGTTTCAGTATGGGGTATGTCCCACACGATCTCGCCCGTCTGGAGCTGGGGCGAGACGAACTGTCCGTCGGCGCGCCTGACGAGTTTCATCCTGAGAAGACCGTCCTTCACCTCCACGGCGTTGTCCTCCGGCGTCGCGAACCAATGCGCGCTCCGTCCCCAGAAGTTGGTACGGTATCCCCACTTCGTCTCGTCCAACTTATCGCCGTCGAACTCATCGTTCCACACGAGCTTGAACTTTCGCCCGCTCGGCAGAAGGGACGCCTCGCGCCCCTCCACCGCCGCGACGCGCTCACATGCGACGGGAAAGTCTTCAAGCGCATGCGCCTTCTTCGCGGCCTTCGCGCCGTCATTCGACGTCGTAAACGCCTTCGCCGCGCCGACGCAGGCACACATCGAGCAAAAAACAATCACCGCTGGCACCACATATCGAGTTTTCATTTTTTCTCCTTGCCCGCTATTATACCACAATCGACTGGACGCACATGCCCGATTGAAAAGAAAAAACGCACTCATTCAGGCAAGGCCTTTCGCGGCACGCCTTAAGGCTCTGAAATATGATATACTATGTGCCATGGAAAAGGCAGCGACAGACATCTACACGTTCGAGAATCTCCGCAAGGGAGGTTTCACATACGTTGATAAGACGGCAATCCTGAAGGAATTGGCCGACTTGTCTCGCGGCAAGCAGTTCTTCATCGCGCGCCCGCGCCGATTCGGCAAGTCGCTCGCCGTTTCCACACTCAAGTGCCTTTTCGAGGGGAAGCGCGATCTCTTCGAGTGCCTGGCTATCGAGCCAACGTGGGACTGGTCAAGGAAATGGCCCGTCATCCACCTCGACATGGGCAGCGCCCAGACGAAGACCGTACCGGAGCTCAAGAGGTTCTGGCGCGATATGATCAAAGACGAGGCCAAGCGCAACGGCGTTGCGTTCAGGGACGACGAAAACCCGGCGATTGCACTCAAGAACCTCATCAATGACCTCTACGACCGGGCGTTAGAGGAGCAGCGCAAGGTTGCGGCGGAGCATGGCTCCGATGCGAATGAATCGAAGGACGAAGGACAGGTGGTCGTTCTGATCGACGAATACGACAAGCCGCTTCTCGGGCACCTGATGACGCCGCAGGTGACAGAGTTCAAGGACGCGCTTAAGGCGTTCTACTCCGTGTTGAAGACGCTGGAAGGCAAGCAGCGGTTCCTCTTCATCACGGGCGTGAGCAAGTTCTCGAAGGTGTCTATATTCTCCGATCTCAACAACCTCAAGGACTACACGCTCAACGCGGCCGTCGCGACGCTCTTCGGCTATACGCACAAAGAGGTGCGCCGGTATTTTCCCGGTTGCCTCGCCGCACTCGGCGAGAAACTGGGCAAAGATGCCGACGGCGCGTTCGCCGATATCGTTAAATGGTACGACGGCTACAGATTCCATCAGAACGCCGAGACGGTGGTAAATCCTGTCTCGCTCGGCATGACGTTCGATTCCATGGAACTCGCCAACTGGTGGTCGAAGACTGCGATACCGACATTCCTGATTGATTTCTTCCGCAAGAAGCCCATAGACGTATCTAGTCTCACGATAGATGAAAACGACCTCGACGCATACGAACCTGAAAGAATAAAACCGGTCACGCTTCTCTTCCAGACAGGTTATCTTACGATCAAGGGATTTGAACAAATAGAGGCAATGCGCTGCTATACGCTTGGTTTCCCTAACTTGGAAGTGGAAAACTCCTTTCTAAAGGATCTGTCGGCGGTCTATGTCGGACAGGATACGTCCTACACGGTCAATGTTGCGGCAAGAGTCGTAACTGCTCTCCGCGCCCGCGACCCGGAGGGCTTCGTCGAGGCGTTCCGGCAGTTCTTCGCAGCGATCCCCTACGACCTCACTGATC
>CADCOC010000093.1 GCA_902802945.1 uncultured bacterium
TGAACCTGAGCGGGGATGCGGCGCTCCGCGGTATAAAAAGGCCGTGAAAAGGAATCTCCTTCGTGCGGAGGAGAAGGGCTCATGTTGTCTTTGGGTGCCTAGGGGTCAGATTTTCAGCGCGAAAGCTTCTCAAAAGGACGTGATTGTGGCGACGAACCCGACATGAAGTTGTATACTTGGAATCTCTGGGATGCCAAGAATAAATGAGCGTTCCGGCGATTTTTATGATATAATAACCGCCATGCAAACGTTCTTCAGATGGTTCAAGCGGCTTGTGGCACTGGCGATTCTCGCCGGGATCGCCTATGCCGGATATATGTATTTTAACTCGAAGCAGCGTGAGGCTGAGGTCGTGCGCTACCGTACGGCGCCGGTGGTGCGCACTGACGTGTTCCGCACCGTGGAGGCCACGGGCACCGTGCAGCCGATCAAGGAGGTGGAGGTCGGCGCGCAGGTGAACGGACGCGTCCTGAAGCTGTTCGTGGACTACAACTCCACCGTCACGAACGGACAGGTCGTGGCGCTCATCGACCCGCTCGTGTACGAGGCCAACTACAAGAGCGCGCTCGGCGAGCTCCACGCCAACCAGGCGAACGTGAAGAAATGCGAGGCGCAGCTTGTCCTAGCGGAGAAGACGCTCGTCCGAAAGGAGAAGCTTTCGAAGCGCGAGATGGCGCCGGTGGCGGACTACGACTCCGCGCTTGAGGCGCGCGACACGGCCGTCGCGTCCCTCGCCGCCGCGAAGGCGAGCGTGGAGCGCAGCGAAGCAAGCGTGAGCCAGGCGAAGGCGAACCTCGGCTACTGCACGATCGTCTCGCCCGTGGACGGCGTGGTGATCACCCGCTCCGTGGACGAGGGACAGACCGTCGTCTCGTCCATGAACGCCGTGCCGCTCCTCAAGATCGCCACCGACCTCCGCCGCATCCAGGTGGAGGCGACGGTGCCGGAAGCGGACATCGGCAGCGTGCGCGACGGACAGGCGGTCACTTTCGCCGTCGATTCCTATCCCGGTCACACGTTCACCGGCGTGGTCACGCAGGTGCGCATGGCGTCCACGACCACGAGCTCCGTGGTGACCTATCCCGTGATCATCGAGGCCGACAATCCGTCGGGAAAACTTTTCCCCGGCATGACCGCCAACATCTCCGTACACATCGCCGAGGCGCGCGGCGTGATGGCCGTTTCGTCCGCCGCCTTCCGCTACCATCCGCCATCCCCCGGCGGCCCTGGCGAGGGGGCGCGTCCGGCGAGCGGCAAGAAGACGCTGTGGCTGCTCGGCGCTGACGGCACACCGGAGTCGGTGGAGGTCGGAACTGGGCTTACGGACGGATCCGTCACGGAAATCAAGGGCGATGCGTCGCTTGCGGGACGCGAGGCCGTTCTCGGCGTGATGCCCGCTATGCCGAAGGGCGGTCCCGGCGCGGGCGGTTCCTCCAATCCGTTCATGCCCAAGCGCCAGATGCGCCAGAATAAGAACAGCGCCAAGGCCACACCGCCTGCTGCGAAATAGCGATGGAACACCTAATCGAAATACGCGATCTTCGGAAGATCTACGCGATCGGCGAGGAGCCCGTGGCGGCGCTCGACGGCGTGTCGCTCACGATCGAGAATGGCGAGTTCGTGGCGATTATGGGCGCATCCGGAAGCGGCAAGTCGACGATGCTCAACATCCTTGGCTGTCTCGACACACCGACAAGCGGTAGTTATCTTCTCGACGGCATCGAGGTGGCCCGCCGCTCGCGTTCGGAGCTCGCCCGCATACGCAACCAAAAGCTCGGGTTCATTTTCCAGAACTTCAACCTCCTAGCCCGTACGACCGCGATCGAGAACGTGGAGCTGCCAGACTTCTACCTCGGCCGGCTCGGACGCTCTGCGCGTCGCGCCCGCGCCCGCGCGTTGCTCGAGCGCGTGGGGCTAGGCGGACGCGGCACGCATACGCCCGCGCAGCTTTCCGGAGGACAGCAGCAGCGTGTCGCAATCGCCCGCGCGCTCATGAACGAGCCGCCGGTCCTCTTCGCGGACGAACCCACCGGCAACCTCGACACGAAAAGCTCCATCGAGATAATGAACCTCTTCACCGAGCTCTCGAACGAGGGCATCACCATAGTGATGGTAACGCACGAGGACGACATCGCCGCATACGCGAAGCGTCACCTGGTGATGCGTGACGGGCACCTGATCAAGGATGACGGCGGTCGCGGGGCGACCGCCCTACCGGTCGGAATATCCGTGGGAGGTGCGGCGTGAACGTGTTCATGATCTTCCGCGTGGCCGTGCGCGCGATCTGGCGCAACAAGACGCGCAGCGCCCTCACGATGCTCGGCATCATCTTCGGCATTGCGGCCGTGATCGTGGTGCTCGCGATCGGACGCGGCGCCTCCCTTAACATGGTCGCCGAGATCTCGAAGATGGGCAACAACATGGTGATGATCTTCTCCGAACAGCGACACGCCGCAGCGGGCGTACGCGGCGCGGCCGGGGAAGGGCAGAGTCTCACGGCGTCGGATGGCCTCGCCATCAGGCGCGAACTCTCGCACCTCGTACAGGCCGTCACGCCGGAGGTGCGCACGCAGATGCAGGTGGTCTACGCCGAGAAGAACTGGAGCACGACCGTCTACGGCTGCTCCACTGAGTTCAGCACGATCCGCAACTGGGACGTGGTGGAGGGGAGCTTCTTCGACGAACTGGAGGAGAAGCAGTGCGCGCGCGTGTGCCTGATCGGCCGGACGGTGGCCACCAACCTCTTCCCCAACGACGACCCCGTGGGGCGCACAATCCGCATCGGCAACATGCCGTTCAAGGTGAAGGGCGTGATGGGCGTGAAGGGCGTGGGAGGTTTTGGACAAGACCAGGACGACGCCGTGCTCGCGCCGTACACCACGGTCAAGCGCGTGCTGCAGGCCTCCAAGTTCCCAGACAACGTTCGCCACATCAAGCTCTCGCTCTACTCGATGGACCAGCTTGACGAGGCGAAACGCGAGATCGGTCTGCTCCTTCGCCAGCGGCACCGCCTTGCGGACGACGATGACGATGACTTCCGCATCATCGACATGGCGGAGATTACATCCACGATGAGCGCCGTATCGAGTACGATGACCGTGCTCCTCGCGGCCGTCGCGGCAATCTCGCTCCTCGTGGGCGGCATCGGCATCATGAACATCATGCTCGTGTCCGTCACGGAGCGCATCCGCGAGATCGGCCTCCGTATGGCCATCGGTGCTACGCCCGCCAACATCCTCGGGCAGTTCATCCTCGAGGCCGTTGTGCTCTCCACCCTCGGCGGTGCGCTCGGCGTCGCGCTCGGCGTCGCGGGTGCCCAGACGATCGGCAACCTCCAGGGCTGGCCGATCCTCGTGGAGCCATCGTCGGCTATCGGGGCGTTCCTCTTTTCGGCGTTCGTGGGCATGTTCTTCGGCTTCTACCCCGCTTGGCGCGCAAGCCGTCTAAATCCCATCGACTGCCTTAGGTACGAATGACAAAAAGGAGGTCCCCACATGCTTGAAGTGTGCGTAGATTCAGTTGAATCGGCTATCGCCGCCGAAGAAGGCGGAGCGGACAGGCTAGAGCTCTGCTCGTCCCTTGTAATCGGGGGCGTCTCGCCCACGGCTGCGCTCTACGAGGCCATTCGCCGTCGCGTCGCGTTGCCGGTGCGCGCCATGGTGCGTCCGCGCTTCGGCGACTTCCTCTACACGGATTTCGAAAAGGAGACGATGCTCGCAGAGGCGTCCGCATGGCGTGCGCTGGGCGTTGAAGGCGTTGTAGTCGGTGCGCTACTGCCCGACGGACGCCTCGACTCTGGATTTCTGCGCGAGTTCATCGCCGCCGCAGGGGGAATGCGCGTCACACTCCACCGGGCATTTGACGTCAGCGGCGACCCGTTCGAGTCGCTTGAGGAGGCGATTGCGCTTGGCTTCGACACTATCCTTACGTCCGGGCAGAAGTCGTCATGTCGGCTTGGCGCCGCGCTCATCGGCGAACTGCACCGGCGTGCGGCGGGGCGTATAGACATCCTTGTAGGCGCGGGCGTGGACGCCGCAGCCATCCGTGAGCTGCGTCCCGTCACTGGATGCAGCAGCTTCCACATGTCAGGGAAGGTAACGCTTGAGAGCGGCATGAAGTTCCGTCGCGAGGGGGTGCCCATGGGAATCCCCGGAATGGACGAGTTCTCCGTATGGCGTACGGACGCCGCGCGCATCCGTGCCGCGAGGGAAGTGCTTTCATCGTTGTGAAATAAGTCTGGAGGAAAACATGAAGAAGATGCTTGGAATAGAGTTCGGATCAACGCGCATAAAGGCCGTACTTGCGGACGAAAACGGCAAGGTGCTCGCGTCAGGATCGTATGGCTGGGAAAACCGCCTGCTGTCCGGCGGCGTGTGGAGCTACAAGCTCGAGGACGCGCTGAAGGGCATGCAGACCGCATACGCGGAACTGAAGGCCGCATACCGCAAGGCGACGCGCAAGACGCTCGACTCCCTTGACGCGATCGGCATCTCGGGCATGATGCACGGCTACCTGCCGTTCGATGCGCGCGGCAAGCAGCTCGCGCCGTTCCGCACGTGGCGTTGCACGATTACGGCTGAGGCTTCCGGAAAGCTCACCAAGGCGTTCGACTTCACGATCCCGCAACGCTGGAGCGTGGCGCACCTTTACCAGCGCGTCCTCGACGGAGGTGCGGAGCTGAAGAGCCTTTCGTTCCTCACCACGCTCGCGGGGTGGATACACTACAAGCTGACGGGCGAGAAGGTGCTCGGCCTTGGCGAGGCGAGCGGAATGTTCCCGGTCGATCCCGCGACCAGG
This sequence comes from uncultured bacterium, assembly GCA_902802945.1. GTDB lineage: Bacteria > Verrucomicrobiota > Kiritimatiellia > RFP12 > UBA1067 > RUG572. The sequence goes on from CADCOC010000093.1 coordinate 4,798, forward strand.
GGCTACGACGCCAAGATGGCGCGCACGTTCGACCGCCTCGCGGCGAAGAAGGGCAAGCTCCCGTGGAAGGTGCTGGACGTTCTGCCGCGTCCGTTCCCCGCCGGCGAATGCGCGGGCACGCTCACGGAGGCGGGGGCGCGTCTCCTTGATCCGTCCGGCGACCTTGCGCCTGGTGCGCTCGCTGCGCCTCCGGAAGGCGACGTGCAGACCGGCATGGCCGCCACGAACACGGTGCGCCCCGGTACCGCAAATATTTCGGCCGGCACGAGCGCGTTCGCCGTCGTGGCCCTCGCGAAGCCCCTTGCGAAACGCCATCCCGAGATCGACGTCTGCGTGTCGCCTACCGGCGCGCAGGTTGCGATGAGCCACGCGAACACGTGTACGAGCGACATCAACGCCTGGGTGGCGCTTCTGGGCGGCGACTACGACCGGCTCTTCAAGGAGGCGCTCAAAGGCGCGCCGGACTGCGGCGGCGTGGTGTCCGTGCCGTTCTTCGGCGGCGAGCCCGTGGTGGGGATGACGCAGGACCCGGGCGACAAGATGGGCGGCTGCGCGGGGTGTCCGCTCGTCACGCGCGCGCCGGACGCAGACTTCACGCTCGCGAATTTCATGCGCGCGCACATCTATTCCGCGTTCGCGGCCGTGCGCATCGGTCTTGGAATTCTCTTTGACGAGGGACTGAAACTCAAGGGAATCACGGGACACGGCGGCATCTTCAAGACACCCGGCGTGGCGCAGCAGATCCTAGCGGATGCGGTGAATGCACCGGCGACGTGTCTTGAAACAGCTGGCGAAGGTGGCGCATGGGGCATGGCGCTTCTCGCCGCGTACGCGCACGCGCGCCAGTCGGCCAAGGCCACATGTACGCTAGAGGACTTCCTCGCGAAGAGAATCTTCGCGGACGCGAAGGGCGTGACGCTCAAACCGACGCGCACCGGCGTGAAGGGCTACGCCAAGTATCTTGAGAGATTCGGGGCGGCGCTCGTGGCGGATGCCGTCGCGTCAAAGATTCATGCTCTTTGATCGCTAAGGCTGCGAATTTTCCAGCGTAACCTTGAAGAACCTGTTGGTCGTCGTGGAGAGTTTGTCCTTCGGCACCTCGCTCCATCCGCCTGTGGGCGGAAAATCGCGGCATCCCCAGATCGTGTAGGTCCGTGCCGTGCCTAGGTCGGGCGTCCATGAGAGCGAGGGAACTCCGTTCGTGACGGCGATGGAGAGCATAAAGTCGTCATTTGGATTCGATGGGTCAAGCCCCGCGAGCCAGTTCGCCCAGAGCGTGTGCCCGTTCGCGCCGACGATGTTTGCGAATGCGCCGAATGTCTCGCCATACTGTGCGTAGGCGAGGGCGTTGGTGTCGGCGAGGGCCGCGAGCGCCTCCGTGCCGTCCGCCGTTTCACCCGGCGCATCGTCCGCCTTTGCCGCAACGGTCGAACGCGTGTACGCCTTGATACAGAACGCGGCAGGGTTTCCGTAAGTGAACCCCTCGTCGGTATCGCTGAAAGAGATGTTTTCGTCAATGAGATCACGCCACTCCATAATACTGGCGTTTACGCGGCCAATGTACGTACACCCCCGCTGATGGTTTGCGTCTGCATATTGGCAGTCGAAAACGTCATCATACACCTTGCAATGCACCAAATGGGACGGGGCATTTCCGCGTTGTTCGTATACGACTGTGAAATTGGAATTGTCTGGAATGCGGATGGCATCCTGAAGGGCAATGGTCGTGTAACCGGCGTGCGGAAGCGTTCCGTCCTGTGTGAGTGCGATGCTACCACCCTCGATGGGGGAAGATGTACCTCGTGTGACATTCGTGTAGATTGTGATCGTGTAGGGATTTGCGTCGATTGAAGACCATACGCCAACCGCTGCTAGTTCTTCATTCCAGGCGGACGTGAACACCGATGCTTCCAAAGTGCAGTCGCGCCAGGTGTCGCCCAGTTCGTAAACGGCCCCTAGCTTGTCGTAGCCGTAAACTGCCGTGTAATTTTCATTGGATGTCGCCGGCAGAAATACGGAATTATGGTAAATTCCCAAGCTTTTATCATAGTAGGAAACGTACCAGTAGCCCCCGGCCGTGCCATCACTTGTGCCATGGCTGTTCTTGATGAGCCATGCACCATTACCGGGGGGCGTGGTGGCGAAGTTGCTTGCAGGCCAGTCATCGTCCCATCCGATCACCATGACCGCGTGGTTACAGGAAGGCCATTTGTAGTATGCGGAACAGTCTTTTTTTGAGGAATAAGTCCATTGCACAGGTACTGCCACTGCACCGTAAGTCATGACGGCAGACTTCATGGCCTGACGTGTCTGCTCTGTTCCGTCGAGTTCGGGCACCCAGACGACATTCTGTATGCGCAGCGCAGGGGACAATGTCCGACTGGGATTCGCATTCCAGTCAGCTTGAGTATATCGGTAGAAGTCGTTTCTCTCGGTCACTACGCCGCCCCAGCGCAGCAGGTATGCGGCTGCCATATCGAAGTTGCCGCCGTTATACAAACTCCAGCCAAAGCCATGGAGCGATGCTATGTTCTTTTCGGACAAGTCCCATGTGCCTTGCTCGGTTCTAAGAAGCTGCGTCTCAATGACCGCACACGAGGCAAAAGTCCAGCACGTATTCCAGTCACCCTGGTTCTTCACCGGCGTGACCCATCCGTAATCACGGGAGTTCCATGATGATGGAAGGGGTGTTGACTTCAGTCGCTTGGGGGATGTCTTCGCGCCATCTGCGCGCCTTATCTTTATCCGGTGTGGCGGAGGACGGAATCCAGTCGGGCGAACGTCGTCACCCACGACGGCCATGGATATGGCTGCTGTGCAGATCATCGCCACAAGGCGGAGGAATGCCTTTTTTGCATGCCTCCGATATGGATTCTTCTTTTTCATGGGCGGAACTAGTATAACATATTCCGCGCTGTTTGAACCGACATCAAGTATTTTTGACGGTGAATCATTTGCCGTCATTTGCCGCGCGAAGGGGCGTGGCCGAAGTATCCGTGGTAGGTGCGGCAGAAATACTTCTGGTCGGTGAAGCCCGTGCGCTGGGCGATTTCACTTATGCGCATCTTCTTGTACGACGTGAGCAGCCGCTGCGCCTCGCGCATCTTCACCGTGAGGATGTAGCGGTTGGGGCTCATGCCGACCCTGCGCGTGAACATCTTCTGGAGGGCGGTGTGTGACACGCCGGCGACCTTGAGGAGATCCCTGGCCGAAAGGGGGCGGGTCATGTTGACGTCCACGTATACGAGCACCTTCTCTAGCCAAGGCGGGGCCAGCGGATAGGTCTGGGTCGATTCGCGTACGATCAACTCGCCGGGCTTGACGTAGTTCACGGGAGGCGCCTTCTTCCGCTTCGTGCGCTTTTCGAAGAGATCGTCAAGGGCCTGGGCTGCGGCATATCCCACGCCAAGGGCGTTTGGATCGATACTGGAAAGCGGCACCGAGGCGCACGAGCAGAGGACCGTGTCGTTGTCCACGCCCATGATTGCGATGTCGGATGGGACCTCCCTGCCGATTTCCTGGCAGATGTCCAGCACGTGATAGGCTCTGAGGTCGTTTGCGCAGAAGAGAGCAGTGCGGGGCGGGAGCTTGGCAATCCATTCAGCCAGACGGTGAGGACTACGGGGTCTGCGCGCCTTGTCATCGAGGATCATTGCGTCCGTCGGCAGTTCGACGGTGCGGTATTCGAGGCACTTGTGCCCGGCTTTCGCAAGGGTGCGTGCAAAAGCGGCGGCCAGCATGTCCGAATAGCGCGTGCCACGGTAGCCGCAGTAGGCGAAGTTCGTGAATTTGTGGTTGAGGAAATACTCGGCGGCCATCGTGGCGATCGCGTCGTGGTCGCTGTCTACGCCAATGACGCCTGCGTCGGGGTCTTGGCAGAAAGCGTCCACGAGCGGCAAGCCGGATGCCTTCAGCCACCGCATGGTGGCTGCTTCGGCTGCGCGGGAGATGATGCCGTCGCATCCGGCAATCGGGTTCCCGTCGTCGCTGCTTGTTAGAGGATGGAGCCGCAAGCGCCAGTCGCGGCGCTCGCGCGCATACTGGGCGACGCCTTTCAGGAACTCGCGACCGTATTCACCGGTACTCTCAAAGAGAAGTGCTATTGTTTTCATAGATGTCTCCATGCTTTCAAAAACGCCCGATATTATACTGGTTTTATGTCTCCCAGTCAATCGGCAAATTTGCCATTTTTGCTGTCTCAGATTTGGCGGATTGCGGAAGAGGCGGGGGTATGGTATAATCTTTCCGTCTTGAACGAAAGGAAAAATAAAGATGAAGATTCTCGACATGCCCTGCACGAAGGGCTTCATGCAGCTCGCCCAGGATGGCGTGGACAAAGGCTGGCACGAAATGAACGGCGGCAACCTCAGCTACCGACTCACGAAGGACGAGGCCGCGAACGTCAAGAAGGTCTTGAAGAAGGCCTCCGGCGACTGGACGGACATCTGTGAAAGCGTGCCGAAACTCGCCGGCGAGTTCTTCATGGTCACGCGCACCACGGGCTACATGCGCAACGTCATGCGCAACCCTGAAAACGCATTCGGCATCGTCGAGATCGACAAGACTGGCACGAAGTACCGCACTTGGTGGGGACTTTCTAACGGCGGACGTCCCACGAGCGAGTTTCCGAGCCACCTCAAGAACCACGAGGTGAAGCTCGAGACGACCGGCGGCGAACACCGCGTGATCTACCACGCGCACCCCGTGAACCTCATCGCGCTCACGTTCGTGCTGCCGCCGACGGACAAGGCGTTCACGCGCGCGCTGTGGGAGATCATGACGGAATGTCCCGTGATATTCCCCGAAGGCGTAGGCGTGGTGCCGTGGATGGTGCCCGGGAAGGGGCCTATCGCCACGGCGACCTCTAAGCTCATGCGCGACTATAACATCGTCGTGTGGGTACACCACGGGCTGTTCGTGTCGGGCAAGGACTTCGACCGCTGCTTTGGCCTCATGGACACGGTGGAAAAGGCGGCGGAAATCCGCATCCGCGCCCAGTCCACCGGCGCGATGAAGAAGAGCGCCATCCAGGTACGTCAGCTTCGTCAGATCGCAAAGGACTTCGGCTTCACGCTGAACGAGAAGTTCCTTTGATCCACGTTAGTCGTTGCTCAACAATAACTTGCAACCTTGTCGGTACGATTGCGATTGTTCACAAATCTCAATTGTTCACAAATGCCACCATTGCCACCAATACAAATGGGAGTGGCTTCCTCCACCCCACAATTGATATTTGTGATTTGTGAACAATGTTGGCAATGAAGATTTGTGAACAATACTCGATGGAGTGTTCAAGTTATTTTTGAGTGATGACTTAGCGTTCGGACTCAGTCTTCCACGACTACGCGGAAGCCGACGTCGAACGGACGCATCCACGTGGGGTAGCGCCAGCGCCAAGCGCTGGCGCTTACTATTGGACGGCGATACCACGATCCACCGCGCACGACCTTCAGGTCGCCCGTCGCATTTCCGTCGTAGGGGTACGAGTGCCACGCGCTCGACGTCCATTCCGCCGCGTTTCCGTGCATGTCGTAGAGTCCCCAGGCGTTCGGCGCGTAGCTGCCGACCTTGGCGAGGTGCAGCACGTGGTCGTTGAAGCGACGGTCGCGCAGCTCGTAGTCCCAGAGCGCGGGCGGCAGGTTCTTCGGCTTCGGGTCGTTGCCGCGTGCGAACGGCTGCGGGTTGACGCCCCGCACCGCCAGCTCGATGAACATGTAGTCGGCCATGTTCTCGTGCGTGGAGAAGTCGGTGTCCTTCGTGCCGTAGTTGAACTCGGTGTCCGTTCCGGCGCGGCACGCCCATTCCCATTCCGCCTCGGTGGGAAGGCGCACCTTCTTGCCGAGCTTCTGCGAGAGCCAGTCGCAGTACCGCTGCGCCATCTCCCAGCTCACGCGGATCGCCGGGAACTTCTCGTTGCCGGGCTGCGCGAAGTCGGGATCCTCGTTGCCCATGTAGTAGCCGCGCTTCACCTGGTCCTTGTAGTGCATGTCGTAGACGCCGTTGTCGAACTTCGGGTCCATGAGGCGGAACTGTGCCTGCGTGACTTCCTTCGTGGCCATCCAGAAGCCCTTGCCGATCGTCACCTTGCCCACGGGACGCTCCGCCGGCGTCAGCTCGTTGGAGCCCATCGCGAACGAGCCCGCCGGGATGTACGCGAGCTCCAGCTTCTCGCCGCCGCCGATGTCGAACGTGCGCGGCGTGCGTCCGCCTTGCATCGCCTTCGCGCGCGCGGCGTCGAAGGGCCAGTTGGGGACGTTTACGGTGGACGGCGCGGCCGGAGTCCGCGCCCTACCGGGCGGCACGAATTTCTCGGTGCCGGGGACGTAGGGGTTCACGATCTTCTCGGGGTCGTATTTGTCGCCGGCCCACTTGAGGGCCATTTCCTTCCGGCGGGCAAGGTTATGCAGCGCGCGCGCGTGGCCATGGGTCTGCTCGGTCCACGTGCCCCAGTACGGAACGTTGAGGTCCATCCACGTGATGAGCCGGTCCATTTCCTCGTCGGTGAGCTGCACGTTGTGGTGTCCCTTCACGAGACGCTGGTAGAGCTCCGACGTGGAGACGTGGAACTCGAGCGGTGTGAGCAGGTGGTAGTCGCCTTCGGGGCCGTTGCGGCGGACGTACGGCATGAGGTTCACGTACGCCTTCGAGTAGTTGCCCTCCATCTTGCTGCCGTCGAAGTCCGGGAGCGGCGCGCCGGATTTCGTCTTCGCCTTGCTTGACGCGTTGTGGCAGCCGATGCACTTCCGGTCGAGGACCGGCTGTACCTCGCGCTGGAACGCGTAGTTGCGGCGCGGACCGTACCACGGCGTAGGCGTCTGCGGCCTCTTGCGGGAGGCGACGGAACCGTAAGCGGGCGGTGCCTCGTTCTGGTTTTCGTGGCAGCCCGTGCAGGAAATCACCTCGCCGGGCACGCCCACGAACCACGAACGCATTTCCTGGAGCTTGCAGCCGTCCTTGTCCAGCGGCTGGATCGCGAACGGCGTGTTGGCGGGAACGGTGAAGATCGCGCTGCCGTCCTTCTCCAGCTCCACTTCGCCGAGGATGTTGCGCGCGTCCCATGGACCCTCGAAGCCGATGTGGTAGTGTCCGCCCACGTTGCGCGGCGAATAGCTGTAGGAGAAGAGGCGGAGTTTCTTCGCGGCGTCCTTCGGAACGCCCTTCAGGCCGTTGCCGAAGTTGACGTTCTGGAGGTAGACGGTGCACGTGTCCACCTTGTCGTTGCGCCGGTCGATGGACATCCTCGGACGCTCGCGCTTCTTGATCGGGAGCGGCTCCAGGCAGTTCCAGCCATCGGCGGCGTAAATGGGAACGATGTTGTCGTAGATGTCCGCGAACGCCACGACGAACGAGTCGCCGTTGCCCTTGTGGACGGACACGAGGAACAGCTCGTCCGAAAGCGGATACGGATGCAGGAAGCGCGGATGCGATCCGTTCACGAGCTTGTCGCGCGCCTTGTTCGCGACGGGCTTGCCCCAGCCGGGGATGCGCTGCATCACGCCGTCCGTCTCGTTGCGTCCCTTCATCACGTCGAAGAGGACGAGCTCGCCCTCGCGCGCGCAGCCGTGGTGTCCGGAGACGATGCCACAGAACTTCGTGACGGACCCCGGCAGCGGCCGGGCGTAGAAGAGCGAGTTCGGCCAGTAGGAGTTCGAACCGTAGAACGCCTTCTGGTCGGAACCGTCGATGTTCATCGTCATCATCACGCGGGAGAAGTAGTGCGCGCTGTCGGTGTATTCCCAGCGGAGGTAGAGGACGCGTCCGTTGTTCATCACCACGGGACACCAGCTGTTGTCCTGGTCGAACACGAGGCGCTTCACCGTGCCGTCCTTTTCGAGGAGGTGCGTGTTGCCCACGTAGTCGTGTCCGGTCACGCAGGGGACGCCATGGAAGCCGCTCGTGGAGACAAAGAGCATGCGCCCGTCGGGGAGATAGCAGGGATCGTAGCAGTCGATGTCGTCGAGTCCGGCCGGCGAAAGGAGCTTCTGCTTCAGGGGCGCGTCGAGGCGCGTCTCGAGGACGCACCAGCGCTTCTCGGTGTCGAGTCCGCCGGAGTAGGCGATCTTGTCCGCGTCGAAGTCGAGATCCACGTCGCCGAGGAAGGATTTGGAATCGACGAGGGTTTGTCCCTTCTCGCCCGCTTTGCGGCGGATGGGCATGGAAATGATGGAGTTGGCATACCCCCGCAGCGGCACGGACGAGTTGCCCTGCCAGTTGTGCGGCAGGCCGGTATGCGACCTCCGACTGCGCTTCACGAAGAGGTAATTCGAGAAATCGACGGCGGGGTGGCGCAGATACACGTCGCCCTGGAGCTTCAGGATGGCCGCGGCCGCCGCCTGGTAGGGCGGTCGCCCCGCGACCGCCGTGGTCTTCGCGGATTCCACGGCGGACTTCACTTCCGCGACACGTGCGAGGAGCGCGGCGGAATCGCCGTAGGCCTGCGGATATTTTTCGGCGTAGGCGCGGATGGCGCGCGCCATCGCCTCGGCGTTGAACCACTTGAGCGCTTCGCGTGCAAGCATCGTCTCGTCGTCAATGGGCGGTGGCGGCGGAGGCGGAGGCGGAGGCTTCGAGGCGTTCACCTCTGCCATAGTCTTCCCGGCGAGTTCCGCGCACTTGTCCTTCACGAGGTCCATGGTCAGAACAAGCGGGCCCGCGTCGATGAACGACTGGCCGCGCACGACGCGGCGGTTCTCGTCCAGCAGGAACACCTGCACGCCGTCGGAGCGGTGGCTGAAATCCTTGCGGTTGTAAAGCACGATCTTGTCCACCGAGACGCTCGCGCCGAGATCGACCTCCCACCACTGCGGCTTTTTCTTCTCTCCCTCGTTGGTGTGCGTGATGGATCGCCCGCCCCAGTCGTGGTTCGTGTTGCCGTCCACCGCGCGCGCCGGGACGCCGCCCGCGCCGAGACTGCTCTGCGTGGCGCGCTTGCCCTTCGCCACGTTGCGTCCGCCGGAGTACACCTCCAGCTCCGCGATCGACAACACGGCCGGGATGCGCGCGAGGCGCACGTGGACGTACCTTCCCTTTGACGGCGCCGCCAGAACGGCACCTGCAACCATGATCGCGCCAAGCGCAAGACACTTTTTATTTAACGAGTGCATAGTTTCTCCTGTGGAGTGTAGTATAGCAAAAAATCTGGCGGGATGGCACAATTTAGTCAGGTGAAAGTCGGTGAAAGACAGATAGTGAATGCGACTCCTCGCTTCGCGGGCAGTCGCATTCACTCAGTCTTTTCACCACATAGAGACGGAATGAATACGTGCCCAGCGGCGGTCGGGAAATTATGGTACAATATACGGCAACATGTGCAATCGCGTTTAGTGTGCTTGCAGCATGTATAGGATCGGATCGTTTGAGTTTCAATAAAAGGAGAACAACTATGACAAAGAAACAAGCAGGCGTTATTGCGGTGATTGCTTTTGCCGCGCTGATAAAGCCGATGGGCAATCTCATTGAATTTGTAGATATCGTGTGGTGTCTCGCCGTTGACGGAGTGGTTTCGCCCCGTTGGCGCATGTACAATGCGATTCTACAGGAATTCGGGCCCACCGCAATGTACTGGTCGCGAGTTTCGTCCGACTGCATAGTGGCGGCCATTCCCGCGCTGCTCATCTACCGCTATCTGCGGCGGCGTGACTTTACGCAAGTGTGTATGTCCTGTGCAGCGCACAAAATACGTGCATGGTCGCTACTTGTCGCGTATCTTGCCCTTACGCTGCTGAATCCTTCAATCACCGTTCACCATGTTCCGTTCGAGGCTGAGGGAATCCCTCTTGACGAGGCGATGGAGCACAGCCCGACGGCTACGCTTGAACTCCGTCTCTGCCACCCCGAAAACGACCGCCTTGAACGCGAATTGAAGGCGAACGGACGATTGACGGACGAGGTGCTGGCTGCGGCTCCGCAAATTGAAGGCTACAGACTCATGCGCGTAAGAGGAAAAGATGACGCCGTTTGCTATGTCTGCGATGATGTGGAGTTGTCGATGGAGGACATTGTCTCGGCACAGGCGTCCAAATCGCTCTTCAACGAGGGCTTCTACGAAGTTTCCGCCAAACTGACGCCAGAAGGACGCGGACGTCTTGCACGACTGACTCGCGACTACCAGCCACATGGAGCGAAGAACCCATCTAATCACGGGCGAGCGCTAGCTATCGTCGTGAATGGCGAACTTGCGGCGGCACCCATCATACAGACGGAAATCGACATGGGTGAATTCATCATAACTGGAAAGTTTACGAAGGAAGAGGCGGTCAACCTTGCCGCCGCGCTCAATTCCAAAAACAGCGAAGGGGATTGATTCAGGCTCCTCGTCTCACCGTATTTGCTGTATTTATGATTGAACGTTTTCGTCATGTATGATATGATGTTGGAAAAATCTTGACTGCAAGTGGAAGGTTTCATGTCCGAGATCGAAAAAAATCTGCAAAGTCTGAATGAAGTCATTGTGGGATCGTCAAGTCCTGCTGTGGCAAAGCTTTTGGCTCGCCTCAAACGGGATGGGCGCGTGGTCAGGCTTGCGCCGCGCTTGTATTCGACGAATCAAGCTGATTCGCCGGAGAACATCGTCCGCCGCAACCTCTGGACGATTGTCGGAAAGCTTTGGCCAGGGGCTCGCCTTAGTTATCGGACGGCGTTTGAATACGCGCCACATGATGGGCATGTTTTTCTCGGATACAAGTACACGCGAAAGGTGGCGTTGCCGGGATTGACGATACATTTCATATCGACGCCGGAATCCCTCCCGTCCGATTACCCGTTCATGGAGGGGCTGGGCGTATCGTCCCATGCGAGGGCGGTCTTGGAAAACCTCGAACCCGACCGGACGCAAGGCGGGGTGGAGAAGTGCCTGCCGACGGAGGTGATTGAGGAGCGGCTGGAGGCCGAGTTTGCGGCTGGTGGCGAGGCGGCGCTTAACAAGTTGCGCGACGAGGCGCGGGCGGTTGCGGCGGCGACGGGGATGGAGTACGCTTTTGCGCGTCTGGACAAAATGGTCGGAGCGCTTCTTTCGACCCGTCCGGCGGATGTACTCAAATCAAGCGTTGCCCTGGCGCGTGCCGCGGGCGAGCCGTTCGACAGCCATCGAATCGAGCTTTTCGGAAAATTGCTGGAGCATCTTGCCGGCAAGGAGTTCCCAGAATGCCACGACGAAAACGTCTCTGATGATGACTACGCCACGTTTGCCTTCTTCGAGAGCTATTTCTCGAATTACATTGAAGGAACAGTCTTTGAGTTGGACGAGGCGCGGCGCATCGTAGAGACGGGTGTGGCGATTCCAACGCGCGACGCCGACAGCCACGACATACTCGGTACCTACGCCATCGCGTCCAATCGGCGGGAGATGTGCAGGCGTGCGGCGACGGCGGATGAGTTCCTTGATATTCTGAGATCACGGCACCGCGTTGTAATGTCGGGCCGTCCGTCTTGTGCGCCGGGACTGTTCAAGACGCGCGACAATCGCGCCGGGAACACGCATTTCGTGTCGTTCGACCGGGTGCGCGGCACGTTAAAGCGCGGGTTTGATATGTCGCGCTCGATCCGTCATCCTTTTGCACGGGCGGTGTTCATCATGTTTCTTACGAGCGAAGTCCATCCCTTTGCCGACGGCAATGGACGCATTTCGCGTCTGATGATGAACGCCGAACTGACTGCGGCCGGACAGACGAAGATCATTGTCCCCACCGTGTTCCGTCCCGACTACATCGGGGCGCTGAGGCGGCTTTCTCGCGATGGCGATCCAGAGGTGCTTGTCGCCGCCATGGCGAGGCTCTGGGAGTTCGGCAGATGGCTGTCGTTTGGCGATTTCGAGACAATTAAGAACCGCCTTGAGAAGAGCGGAGCCTTCTCGGATGACGATGGTGTAATCCTCCGTTTCGGCAATTGAGTGATTAACCACATGAAACCCTTTGCACGAATCGACGGAGAATGTTGCCAGTGTGGAAGTGTTGCCAGTACCAATACCAATTGTCAATGAAAGGAGAAAGGCGATGAAGAAATTGATGATGTCGATAGGATGCGCGGTAATGGTCGCGATAGCGGGATGTTCGGACACTCAGAAAAGTGCGGAGTCAATCGGCATTATCGGCGGTGATGACGGTCCTACGGCGACATGGATGACGACGCAACTGCCGTGGAATAGATTCTGCAATCGGGATTTTCTCGACTGCGTGATACCTGCATTTTCGATAACGCCTGGCATGACGATGGAAAATGTTGCAACGAAGCTTGAACAGACTCTGAATACGCATGGGGCCAATGGAAATGGTCCGGTCAAGGTCTATTACTTCACGGCCATAGATTATATTTCTCCTCTGCAACAGCAAACATGGACGAACGTAACGGTTCGGACACTATTGACCGATATTGCAAAGGCCGACCCTCTGCGCTCGCATTGTCTATGGGACA
>CADCOC010000094.1 GCA_902802945.1 uncultured bacterium
TCAAGGTTCTTTCGGATACGACCAAGAATGGGAAAGACGTCCTTGACGCCGTGTTGGCGGACGTGCGCCGGTATGCGGCGGACGTCGAGCAGGCGGACGACTGCACGCAGCTCCTGATACGCTATCGCGGCGAACCGGACGTCGTCACCCACGAGTACGTTCCGACGATGGAGGATCTTGCGCGCGCCACGGACGACCTCGCCGCCGCGCTCAAGCCGGTGCCCGCAAAGGCCAAGAACAAGCTTCTCGTCGCGGCCGACGAGATCTTCGCCAACATCGTGCGCTATTCCGGCGCAACGCGCTGGTCGCTGTCCGTCGTGCTCACGCACAATCCGGAGGGAGTGCGTCTCGTCATCTCCGACGACGGAAAGCCATTCGATCCGCTCATCCACCGCGACCCCGACACGACGCTCAGCGCTGCGGAGCGCGAAGTCGGCGGACTTGGAATCTTGATCGTCAAGAAGACGATGTCGCCCGTCACCTACAGGCGGCGCAACGGCAACAACATACTTACAATAGGAAAAGACCATGGAGATTAAAACAACGACAGAAGGAACCCGGATGACCATCGCGGTCAGCGGACGGGTTGACACGGTCACGGCCCCAGAGCTTGAGGCCGGCCTCAAGTTCGGCGACGCGACGTGCGTGGTGATCGACCTCGCGGGCGTCCCGTACATGAGCTCGGCGGGACTACGTCTCCTGCTCGCCTCCCACAAGACGATGATTGGGAAGGGTGGCGAACTGCAGATCGCCAACGCGCAGGAGGCGGTCCGGGAGGTGCTGGACATCACCGGATTCTCGGACATCCTCAACCTGATCTGACCGGCGACGAAAATTTCGTGAGAAAACTTATTTGAAATCCCTGTTGCGCCGCGCCGCGAAAAAGGGTAAAATAGTGGCCGTGAAGAAAAGGCTAAAGTACAAGCGCATCCTCCTGAAGCTTTCGGGAGAGGTGCTCGCGAACCGTGAGACGGGCGAGTGTATCGACCCGGCGAGGCTCGCGTTCATGGCCGAGCGCGTGAAGAAAATCCACGCCCTCGGCTGCCAGGTCGGCATCGTCCTCGGCGGCGGCAACATCTTCCGCGGGCTTACGGGCTCGACGCAGGGCGTGAACCGCGTCACGGGCGACTCTATGGGAATGCTCGCCACGATCATCAACGGACTCGCGATGATGAACGCGCTCGAGGCGATCGGCGTGCCCACGCGCGTGATGACGTCCATAGAGATGCCAAAGCTCGCCGAGCCGTTCATCCAGCGCAAGGCGATCCGCCATCTCGAGAAGGGCCGCGTGGTGGTGTTTGCCGGTGGCACCGGCAACCCGTATTTCTCCACGGACTCGGCGGCCGCCCTGCGCGCGAGCGAGATCGGCGCGGACGTGCTCCTGAAGGCCACGAAGGTGGACGGCATCTACACGGCCGATCCGAAGAAGGACCCGAAGGCGAAGAAGTACGGCTCGCTCCGCTACGAGACGGCGCTTGAGAAGCGCCTCAAGGTGATGGACGCGGCGGCGTTCGCGCTGTGCATGGACAACGAGATACCCATCGTAGTGTTCGATTTCTTCGACGGTAACGCGCTCCAGCGCGTCGTGCGCGGCGAGGCTGTGGGCACGCTCGTGAGCGAGAAAGGCTGAGAATTTCAAGTCAAGAGAAAACGGACGTCGGCTGTCCGATGTCGGATGTCCAAATCAACTTAAGAAAGGCAAAAGAAAATGGAAACAGTAAGTGAAGTCCTGAACGACGCGACGTCGAAAATCCAGAAGTCCTTCGACGCGCTCAAGGCGCAGTTCGCGGGTCTCCGCACGGGCAAGGCGTCCACTGCGATGGTGGACGGCATACAGGCCGAGGCGTGGGGGTCCAAGCAGCCCCTCAAGAACATCGCCACGATCTCTACGCCCGAGCCGCGCCAGATCAAGATCACGCCGTTCGATCCGTCGACGATCGATGGCATCATGAAGGCGATTCTCGCAGCGAACATCGGCGTGACGCCGCAGAGTGACGGCAAGGTGGTCCGCATCACGGTGCCCGAGCTGAACGAGGAGCGCCGCAAGGAGATCGTGAAGGTCGCCAAGAAGCAGGCTGAGGACCAGAAGATCGCGATGCGCAACGTCCGTCGCGACGCGAACGAGGCACTCAAGAAGCTGGAGAAGGACAAGAAGATTTCCGAGGACGACCTCAAGCAGGGGCTCGACAAGGTCCAGAAGGCCACGGACGACGGCATCGCGAAGATCGATGCGGAGCTGAAGGCCAAGGAAGCCGAAGTGATGGCGGTCTGACCCTGCAAGGCAACGACTGCTGACTGGTAATGAGAATAAGGAGAAGTGTACATGGCAGAAGAAGTTGAAATGACGCCGGTTACGCTAGATGATGCCGCAACCGTTCCGCCCAAGGTCTCTCCGTTTGGCGCGCGCCCTACGGAGACTGCTGCACCAGCGGCAGCGACGCCAGCACCAGCGACTCCGGCAGCCGCAGCTCCTACCGCCGCCGTACCCGCCGCACCAGCGGCATCGCAGGCAGGCGTCTCGACTATAAAGCTCAAGCCCGTGATTCGTAAGCCGCAGATCCGCAAGCCGATCATCGGCGGGGCGAAGCCGCCCGCGCCAGCGACGACGGCAGCAGCGTCTCCGGCTGTCGCCAAGAAGACCACGCAGAACCTAAAGGCTGTGACGGGTCCAATTCCCATGCAGGCGACTCTGCGCAAGACGGGCATTGTCGCCGAGGGTATCCTCACGCCTGCGCAGCAGCAGGCTGCGAAGTCAAAGACCTCCCGTATCTCGCTAGAATCCGCCATCGGCGTTGCGCCTGCTACGAAGGAGGCGCCTGCTCCGATGAAGACGATTCGCCTGCGTCGTCCGACGGACCTCAAGCCCAATGGTCCCGCGCCGCTCGTGCCGTCGAAGCCGCCAGTGTCGGATCCGCCAACCGCGGCCACCGTCGCCGCGCCAGAAGCTCCGGCGGAAGAGGAAGCAGCCGTAACGCAGAAGAAGACGCTGAAGCTCCATCGTCCTGGCATCGGAATCAAGCGTCCGACAATCTCCTCCGCACCCGCAGCGCCCGCTGCGTCTGCTGCGCCAGCCGGAGGCGACGTGCCTGAAATGCCAGTTGCTGATATGGCCCCAGTGGGCAACCTCTCTCCCGTCGGCATGGCCGGCGGAGAGTCGGGCAAGTCCGCAGGCGTTCCTGGCTGGGTTGCTGTGATGTCGCTCATTACGTCCATCGCCGCCCTTGCTGCGGTTGGATTCCTGATGTGGCATCTGTGGCAGGAGGGCGTAGGCCCGGTCGCCGGCGCGAACGAGATGCAGTTCATTCAGATGGACTAGGGAAGGCGCGCCATGCGTCGGTTTTGGGCACTCGCTCGGTCGGCCGCACTTGAGGCGCTGGCCGAGCCGCTTTCTGCAATTCTTTTCCTCGTTGCGCTTCTGGCGGTGCATCTTCTGCCCGTCTTCCACCTGCACCAGTTCGGCGAGGCTGGGCGTCTGTCGCGCGAATGCGGCTTCTCCGCTCTGCTCGTGTTCGGACTCGTGTTTGCCACGTCGGCGGCCGTCCATGCGATTGGACGCGAGCTTGAAAGCGGAACGGCTGCGGCGGCGCTTGCGCGCCCCGTGCCGCGCTCGATGTTCTTCTGCGCGAAGGTCGCCGGTGTGCTGGCCGCGTTCGCGCTGTTCCTTCTCTCCGTGGCAGGAGCAACGCTGCTCTCTGTCGTCACGTCGCAGATGGGACGCATAGTCACGCAGGGCGACGTGCTCGTGTGGGGACCCGGAGTGGCGGCGGGCGCCGGCGGAACGTTGCTTGCGTTCGCGCTTGCGGCGCTGGGGAACGGCATTCTGAGGACGCGCTTCTGCGTTGGGTCGTGTTTGCTGATGGCGCTCGCACAGCCGGTGGCGCTCGCCGGCATCCTGTTTTTCAACCATTCGCCTGTGCCATGGACGCTCTTGCCTGCGTTGGGCGTGCTGGCCCTGGGCTGCTCGGTGTTCGTCGTCATGGCAGGCGCGCTCGCGGTATGCCTCAAGCCGGCCGCCGTCTCGGCGTTAATGACCGTGGCGGTGCTGCTGTCGTTTGTCCGTCCGCTGCGAGCCGTGATGCCTGACATCAACCGCTTTTGGCTTGTCGACGCCTTTACATCAGGCGGGACGATTCCAGCGCGGGAACTTTGCGCTGCCGCAGGGGCTGGCGCGCTGCTGGTCGCGTTTTGGCTTGTCGTCGGCTCCGCGCTGCTTGCGAGAAGGGAGATTCCATGAGCGAACCCGTTGTGGAGATCAAAGGACTGCGAAAGACGTTCCGCGACTTCTGGCTGCGTCCTGTGGCCGAGGCCGTGCGTGGCATTGACATGACCGTTGAACGCGGAGACGTGTTCGGCTTGCTGGGTCCAAACGGCTCCGGGAAGTCCACGACCATCAAGATGATCCTCGGCCTTCTTGCGCCGTCGGGCGGCACCATACGTCTGTTCGGGCTCTCGCCCCGCGCCCGTGCTGCGCGTGCACGCCTCGGATACCTGCCTGAGCTTTCCTACCTGCATCCGTTCCTCACGGCGCGTGAGACGATCCGATACTATGCGGGGCTTTCGTCGCTCGACCGCCGCACCGCGAAGAAGCGCACGGAAGAACTGTTGGAGCGCGTTGGCCTAGCGTCTGTCGCAGACCGTGCGGTGGGAGGGTTTTCTAAGGGCATGGCCCGTCGCGTGGCGCTCGCCGCGTCGCTCGTCTCGAATCCGGAGCTGCTTGTCCTCGACGAGCCGACGTCCGGACTCGACCCCATCGGCACGCGCGACGTGAAGGAGCTCATCCGCACGCTGGCGAAGGACGGCGTGACGGTGCTGATGACATCGCACCTGCTTGCCGACACCGAGGACGTCTGCTCCAAGATCGCGATCCTCTCGCACGGACAGGTCGCAGCCAGCGGATGCACTGCCGACCTCCTCACGCGCACGCAGGACGCCCGCTTCACGGTGGAGGGCCTCGCGGAGGATGAGGCGCGCGCGCTGGCGGACGAACTTGCGCGCCGCTACGGAAAACCTGTCGCGTTCGACCACCCAAGCGTGCCGCTTGAGAAGTTCTTCGCAGAAGCGGTGGGGGCTGCGCGTGGCTGAGTCATTCCTGCTTGCATGGCGCGCGCTTGTGCGCGGGCATGTCCTGACGGCGCTTCTTGCGCTGACGGCGCTTGCGCATCTCTTCCTTCCTGCGCTGGTGCGGTCCGACGGTACTGCGGCTGGCGCCCGCGAGGTGTTCCTGAGGGCAGTACCCGGCGGCGTGTACATGGTGCTTTGCGTGGCGTTGCTCGCTTGCGCCTGCGGCTTAGTGGCGCGTGCGCGCGAATCGCACCGTCTCGCCCTCGCGGCCGTGCGTCCGGTTTCCGCCGGCGCGCTCCTCTTCGGGCCTTTCCTTGCGCTAGTCGCGGTTGCCGCAGTGGTGCTTGCCTTCAACGCGGGGCTGACCTGCGCGCGCGGGGGCTGGACGGATTGCCGGCATGTCTACGCACCCGTTCTGGAGCCGCCTGAGACGGTGGCGAAGCAGATGCTGCAGGATATCCTCGCGGACACGAACACCCCGCGCGAGATTCGCACGGCTCCTCGCCACAGGCTGCTATCCATCCTCACCGGTCGCGAGATCGACCGCTACGAGAACATCCCTCCGACATGCACAGCCTCGTGGCCGTTCCCGGACGAGGCGGCGGCATCCGACGGCGCTACCGCGCGCATCCGATTCTCTACCCAGTTCAACATGCGCTCGAAGCTTTCCGGCGTCGTCACGCTCGGACCGTGGTCCGCCGTGGTGAGCAACAACACGCAGTCCATACTTGAAATTCCGCTTGTCCGTCCTCAAGACAAGGGCGTGGGATCGGATACAAAGTTGAGTTTCCACAATACGGGCAAAACCACGGTGATGCTCAGACCTCGCCGCGATGTGGAGGTACTTACGCCAGCGGACTCCTTCGGCATGAACACGCTGCGAGCGACATGCGAGATGCTGTGCGTGGTAGCGTTCCTCTGCGCGTTCGGGCTGTTTCTGTCTGCATCGCTGTCGCGTCCGGTGGCGATTTTCACGGCGCTCGTCATGCTCGTCGTAGTCGAAATGGCGCCTGCGGTGGTGGCGCAGTATCCTGACACTCTGGATTTGCCGATGTCGGACAGGATGGGACTCTGGCTCTCGCACGCCGTGGCCTTTGCAACTTCCGCGCTCGCGGAGCCGCAGCCGATTTCCGATCTGGCCACGGGTACTTGCGTTGAATGGTCCACGTTGGCCCGTACAGCCTTTGTGAACGCAGTGGTTGCGCCGCTCGTGCTGCTCTCGCTCGCGGCGTACATCGTGCGCCGTCGCGCCTCTTGATGGAAGGCGGGCTAGGCGTCTAGTGCCCGCAGTAGACGCGCTCGACGCGGTTGCCGAAGGAGCAGATGATGTCGTAGGCGTGGGTGCCCTTGAGGGCGGCCCAGTCGTCGGGCGTGATGGCGTACTTGCCGCGTCCGCCGAGGCATACCACCTCGTCGCCGGGTTTCACGTGGGGGACGCGCGAGACATCCACGGTCGTGTAGTCCATTGAGATGCGCCCGATTACAGGACACGGTACGCCGTCAACCAGCACGTGGCCTCGGTTCGTGAGGGCAAGGGGGAGCCCATCCGCATAGCCGGCTGAGATTGTCGCCACGCGCGTGCGTTTCGCAAGGCACCAGGTGCGTCCGTAGCCGAGCGTAGTACCGGCGGGGAGGTCGCGGACCTGCGCAACGCGGGTCTTGAGGGTGAGTACGGACTCCACGTTGAGCGCGCGGCGTCCGTTGGGGTCGAAGGAACCGTGCAGGTTGATGCCGGTGCGCACCATCGTGAAGGGGCGCTTCGCGGCGCGCGGGAAGTTGTTGATCGCGTCCGAGGCGGCAATGTGGATGGTCTTGAATCGGATGCCGTCGCGCGCGACGTCCTTCAGGATGGCGCAGAAAAGGTCGATCTGGTCGTTCGAGAACTCGTTCGCGGGGTCGTAGGCCATCGGGCAGTGGGAGAAGATGCCGGCGCAGTCGAGGTTGGGGAGACGCTTCACGGCGCGGATCACGCGGGGGGCGTCGGCGGCGAGGATGCCGAGGCGGCCCATGCCGGTGTCGAGCTTGAAGTGGACGGTGGCGGTGCGTCCGAGCTTCCGCGCGGCGGCGCTGATCAGCTTCGCGGTGGGGAGGTCGATCACGGGAAGGGTGACGCCGGCCGCGACCATCGGCTCAATCTCGTCAGGCAGGATGGAGGAGAGTATCTGCACGGGTTTCTTCCCGCCCGCAAGCTGAAGGGCCTCGAACGGTTCTGCCACGCCGAACCCGGCGCAGTCGGTCTCGGCGAGGGCGGCCGCGTATGGCATCACGCCGAGGCCGTAGGCGTTTGCCTTCAGCACGCAGAGCACCTTCAGCGGCTTCACGGCCGCGGCGATCTTCGCATAGTTTGCGCGCAGGCGGGAGACGTCGATCTCCACCCACACGCGCCTTTTCAGGTTGCTTTTCATCTCAACATCTTTCATATCTGCCTCCATACGGCAAAGGTCGCGCAGTCGCGGCCTCGCGCCGATGGGCGATAGATTAGCATTTTCTCCCGCATGGGTCAAGAGGTCAGGCGAGACTTGCAAGGCCGACGCACGTGTTTTGAGAATGTGGGGTTTGTTGGACCATGTCATTGGGGATTTATGGTATACTTTTCGCCGATGGAAACTGTTACGTCCATTTGTAAAGAAGAAAGGCGAATATGAAAGCAATAAACGATAGATGCCGTGTCGCGTTGTGGGCTACAGTGGCTGCGCTCTGCGCGATGGCGGAGGCTGTGGAGTTCTCAAAGGCAGGGTACTGGGAGGCCGAGGGCTCGCCGCGTCGCGTCGAGACGCTGACGACCGGGTGGGAGTTCTCCCTCGACGGGTTCAAGACGAGCAAGGCGGTCACATTGCCGCATGGCATTGATGATGGCGAGTTGGGGTTTGAAGCTTCGGGCTGCGTGAACCGACAGCAACCCGCCTGGTACCGTCGCCGTTTCACGTGGAAGAGCGGCGGGGCGCGCCAGTTCCTGCACTTCGAGGCGATCATGGGCAAGAGCCGCGTGACGCTGAACGGGAAAAAGGTGGCGGAACACTTCGGCGGCTATCTTCCCATCCATGTCGAGGTGACGGGAATCCTAAAGGAAGGCGAGAACCTCCTTGAAGTGTGGTGCGACAACTCGAACGATCCGTCCTACCCGCCAGGAAAGGCGCAGGATGTCCTAGACTTCACCTACTTCGGCGGCATCTACCGCGACGCCTACCTGATCGAGACGGGGGAGGCGTACGTGGCCGATACCGACAATGGCGGCGTGCGGATCACCTCGAACCTCGGCGCTGACGGCACGTGGACCGTCCGTGCCGACGTGACGCTCGCCGGTGACTTAGAAGGCGCGACGGCAACGATTTCCTACGACGGTAGGGCGGCCAGCCCTCTGGCCGCCGAATCCGGTGCCGTCACCACGACATTCCATCCCGAATCGCCCACGCTCTGGACGCCCGAAACGCCGAATCTCCACTGGCTGCGCGTGGACGTGAAGAAGGGCGGGCGGCTGACGGACTCCGTGCGCGTGCGCTTCGGCATCCGCGACTTCAAGGCGACGCTGGACGGACTCATTTTGAACGGCAAGCCGTATGGCAAAAAGCTCTACGGCACGAATCGCCACCAAGACTACGCGTTCATCGGAAATGCGCTCCCGAACTCGCTCCACTGGCGTGACGTGAAGAAGTTCAAGGACTGCGGCATGACCATCTTCCGCAACGCGCACTATCCGCAGGATCCCGCGTTCATGGACGCCTGCGACGAGCTGGGAATGTTCGTGATCGTGACGACACCCGGCTGGCAGTTCTGGAACAGGAAGAACCCGGACTTCGAGCGCCGCGTCTACGACGACATCGAGAAGATGGTGCGTCGCGACAGGTCGCGTCCGTCGCTGTTCATGTGGGAGCCGATCCTGAATGAAACGCACTTCCCCGCCGACTTCACCACGAACGCGGTCGGGGTGGTGAAGCGCGAGGCGCTTCCGCCGAACGACCTCTGTGCCTGCGACGCGCAGTCGCGCGGCAGCGGGATTGTCGACGTGCAGTACGGACACCGGCCGATCAACGGACAGGTCTCGTTCCGGCGCGAGTGGGGCGACTACGTCGACAACTGGAACGCGCAGAATTCGCCGTCCCGCGTGCTGCGCGAGTGGGGCGAGACGGCGATGGTCCGTCAGGCACGCCACTACATGATGTTCCTGCGCGAGTTCAACGCCAACGCCGCGTCGTTCCTCGGCGGCTGTCTTTGGCACGGTACGGACCACGCGCGCGGATACCATCCGGACAACTTCTACGGAGGCATCATGACGTACGCCCGCCAGAAGAAGTACTCCTGGTACGCCTTCAAGGCCGCGCTTACGGACAAGCCGTTCGTCTATCCCGCGCACGAGCTTTCACCCTATTCGCCTGAAGACTTTGCGGTGTTCTCCAACTGTTCCTACAAGGCGACGCTTCTCGGCAAGCCGTTCAAGCCCGGCGAGACGACATTCGACTACGAGGCGCAGCATCGCATTGGCGCGGCGGCGCGCAAGAAGGCACGCAAGGGCACGGATAACCCCAACAGTTTCATCGCCGAGCTACCAGATGGCTCGAAGACCGTCCTCCTTCCGTCGATGCGCCTTGCGAAGATTACGATGGCGCTCGACACGGAGGGGCTTGCGCCCGTTGCGGATGGCGGCGATCTCGTGGCCGTCACTGCCACACTTGCGGATGCGGCAGGCGTTCCGAAGCGCTACTGCACGGAGACGGTGCGGTTCACCGTGGAAGGGGAGGCCGACATCGTCGGCACGAATCCCCAGGTCACGCGCTGGGGTGAGGCCGTGGTGTTGATACGTCCGCGAGCGGCGGCGAATCCGAAGCCGATCACCGTCCACGCCGCGACCGTCCGCAAGGGCAAATACGCACCCGCCGCAGGTGTGCTTACGTTCACGCCGGGTTTGCCGGATGTGAAGACGTCGTCCAGCCGCACGGCCGATGACGCGCGTCTCCGGGAAGTCGAGCGCCAGCAGCACGATTTCGAGACCGCACGTCCGCGATAGACGCGCGCCCAAAATTTTCAGAAATTCCCTATGGATTTTTCGTCTGATTTTTTGGTAAACTATGTGCCACTTTTTTTAGACGGTAGAAGGAAAGAATTGGAGACAATGAGCAAGAAACTCTTGATCGTCGAGTCGCCGGCGAAAGCGGTGACGATCGGCAAGTACCTGGGTGGGGACTTCACGGTGAAGTCCTCTGTTGGGCATATCCGGGATTTGCCAAAGAAAGGCCTGTCAATCAAAATCGCCCCGGTGGAGGGACGTGAAGGCGCTTGGACGTTTACGCCGAGCTACGAGGTGTCGGCCGAGAAGAAGAAGGTCGTGGATGACCTCCGCAAGGCCGCGCGCGCGGCGGACGAGGTGTTCCTCGCGCCCGACCCTGACCGCGAGGGAGAGGCCATCGCATGGCACCTCAGCCAGGTGCTGGCTGACGTGACGAAGGGCAAGCCCGTCCGTCGCGTCACCTACAACGAAATCACGAAGAAGGCGGTGCAGACCGCCGTCGCGAACCCCGGCGAGATCAACCTCGCCCGTGTAGACGCGCAGCAGGCGCGCCGTATTCTCGACCGCCTCGTGGGCTTCAAGGTATCCCCGCTTCTCTGGAAGAACCTGCAATACGGCTATTCCCTCTCGGCGGGCCGCGTGCAGTCCGTCGCGCTGCGTCTTCTCGTGGAGCGCGAGCGCGAGATTACGGGATTCAATCCCGTCGCGTACTGGGTGCTCGGCGTTGAGGCGTCGAAGGGTACGAAGGAGACGGCCTTCATCGCGAAGCTTGCTCGCCTTGACGACGTGAAGCCGAACGTGCGGAGCCAGGAGCAGGCGGCGACGCTTGTGGACGACCTCGACGGCGCGGGTCTGCGCGTGACGAGCGTGAAGGAGCAGCCGAAGACGCGCCATCCGTATCCGCCGTTCACCACCTCCACTTTGCAGCAGGCGGCGTCGAGCGTGTGCGGCTTCTCGCCGCAGCGCACGATGTCCATGGCCCAGAAACTCTACGAAGCCGGTCTCATCACCTACATGCGAACGGACAGCGTGAACGTGGCGGCTGAGGCGCGCGCTGCGGCGAAGGACCTGATCGAATCGGAGTTCGGCGCGGCGTTCGTGCCCGAAAAGCCCAACTTCTACAAGTCCAAGGCCGGCGCGCAGGAGGCCCACGAGGCGATCCGTCCCACGGACGTGCGCCTGCATCCCGCAGAGGCCGGGCTTGACGCCGCATCCACGAAGCTCTACGACCTCATCTGGCGCAGGTTCGTCGCCTCCCAGATGGCAGAGGCACGCCTCGTGCAGAAGACGGTGGCGCTTGAAGCCGAGAAGGACGCCCTACGCCATTCCTACCTCTTCACCGCCTCCACGACATCCGTTGAGTTCGAGGGCTTCCTCGCCGCGATGAAGACCGCGAAGAAGGCGAAGGCCGCAGAGGAGGAGGACGAGGATAGCGACGAGGTGAAGTCGCTGCCGCCGCTTGCCGTGGGCGAGGCGCTCACGCCCGTTCGGTGGCTTTCGGACCGCAAGGAGACCAAGCCGCCGCCGCGCTACTCCGAGGCCTCCCTCGTGAAGGCGCTCGAGGAGAACGGCGTGGGCCGCCCGTCGACATACGCCCAGACCATCGAGGTGCTCGTTGACCGCCTGTACGCGACGCGCGAGGCGCGCCAGCTCGTGCCGACGCAGCGCGGCATGGACGTGAACGACTGGCTCGTTAAGAAGATCGAGCCGCTCTTCAACGTTGGCTACACCGCGAAGATGGAAGGCGAGCTGGACAAGGTGGAAGAAGGCGAGGAGCAAGGCAATGACATGCTCTCTGGCTTCTACCGCCAGTTCACCGCCTGGGTGCGCGACGCGCAGGACCCGCCACCGCCGATCGAGAAATTCAACGCGCTTTTCGAACTGCTCGACGAGGTGAAGAATTGGCGTCCGCCGATGACCATCGGCAAACGCACGTTCGGCGACAAGGAGTTCGTCGACTCCGTGCGCCAGCAGATTGCCGAAGGGAAGACGCCCGTCTCCGAGAAGCAGCTCCAGGCGCTCGTCAAGCTTGTAGTGGCCTACCGTGACCAGATTCACGACGGCGAGATGCGCATCGTCGACCTTGGCTACGGCCCTGAGGTGGACCGCGTGAAGAACGCGCCGTCGGACGAGCTCGTCAAATGGTGCTTCCAGACGATCGACCGTATCGGCGGCCTCACGAAGAACCCGTTCCTCAACTCCCTGCGCGAGCAGGTGGACCGCGGCCGTCTGCTGACGGCGAAGCAGTTCGCGATTCTCGCGCGCAGCGTCGGCGAGAACGCCGGCGCGCTGGACGACGCAGACCAAGTGCGCGCGCGCCTCGCGCCGTACGTGCCAGGCGGCTTCGAAATCGCCCCCGTTGACCCGGCGGTGCCCGATCTCCTCGCCCTGCTTGAAACCGTCAAGGAATGGAAGGAGCCCGTACACCGCGGCCGCCGCGTCTACAATGACGAGGAGTTTGTGTCGTCCCTGCGCGACCAGTACGCTCGCCGCAGTTCGCTCTCGCCGCGTCAGGTGCTCGCACTCCGTCGCGTGTGCGTGAACTACCGCGACCAAATCCCCACGTTCGACGAGGTCGCCGCAAAGCTGGGGCTTCTCGACCTGCCACAGCACGAGAAGGCCACCAGCGCGGAGAAGGACGCGAAGGCGGACGCGCGCGCTGAGAAGCGGAAAGGAAGGGGAGCACGTCGCTCCTGACAAATCCCGCCGTTCGTGGCGACGCCGTAGCAGGGCGCTTCCGAGCGTTCCTGCTCGGCGAGCGGAACGCGTCCGAGCGCACCGTCTCCAGCTATGAGATGGACCTCGCGCAGTTCGCCGCGTTCCGCTGGGGCGCCGATGCGTCCGCTCCGTTCGACTGGGCGTCCGTCACGCCCGATGACGCCCGTCGCTTTCTAACGGCGTTCGCCCGCGAGGATGCCTGCGCCACGACCACGCGCCGCAAGCTTGCCTCTATGCGCTCGTTCTTCCGCTTTCTCGTGCGCGAAGAGCTGGCCGCTGCAAATCCGTTCTCTGGCTTGCGCGGACCCAAGCTGCCCAAGCCGCTGCCGAAGGTACTCTCCGCCGAGGAGGTGAAGCGCTTCCTCGCCGCGCCTGGGGAGGAACTCGCCCGCCGCGTGAAGGAACACCATGAAATCACTCCGCAGGAGGCATACGCCTACGCCCGCGATACTGCGCTCTTCGAGACGCTCTACTCAACGGGCTGCCGTATCTCCGAGGCGGTGTCTCTCGCATGGGGACAAATCAACTTCGAGACGGGCGGCGTGATCGTGACAGGCAAGGGATCGAAGCAACGTCTCTGCCTTCTCGGCAAGCCCGCGCGCAAGGCGCTCCGCACGCTCCGTTCGGCCGCTGCCGAGCTCTTTGCGGACGGCGGCGCGCCCGCCACGAACGTGTTCCTCAACGAGCGAGGCACCGTGTTCCGTCCGCGCGAGGCCCAACGCCGCATGAAGAAGTGGCTTGCCGCCGCCGACCTTCCAGCCGACCTCTCCCCGCACAAGCTGCGCCACAGCTTCGCAACGCACCTCCTTGACGCCGGTGCCGACTTGCGTAGCGTACAGGAAATGCTGGGCCATTCCTCCCTCGCCACAACACAGATTTATACGCACGTCTCGGTGGAGCACCTCAAGGACGAATACATGAAGGCCCATCCGCGCGCCCAGTGAACTTGTATGCATTTGCATACATTTTGCCTACATTTCTCATACATTTTCCCTACATTTTTTTGCTTTTCTTTTGACAGTTTACCCCCTTGCGCGCCACTGCGTTCGCATGGTATTCTTTTACGCGTGGACGGCGGATCAGGACGTCGCCCAGTGAGAGGAACATGCAATGCTTGCAAAATGTCATTCAGGAGCCGTGTACGGCGTTGACGCGCAGACCGTCGAGATCGAGGTGTGCGCGTCGGACGGCGCGCCGCAGTTCACGATGGTCGGCCTGCCCGACCAGGCGGTGAAGGAGGCGAAGGACCGCGTGTCGACTGCAATAGGCAACTCGGGCTTCAAGAAGATCGAGTCGAACATCACGGTGAACCTTGCGCCGGCAGACGTGCGCAAGGAAGGCCCACTCTACGACTTGCCAATTGCTGTCACGCTGCTTGCCGCCACGAACAAGGTGAAGGCACCGGAGCTGTCCGACTACGCGCTCGCGGGCGAACTCGCCCTCTCGGGCGACGTGCGGCGCGTTCGGGGCATTCTGCCAATCGTCCTAGAGATGCGCCGGATCGGAAAACGCGGCATCCTCGTGCCGGAGGAAAACGCGGCCGAGGCGTCAGTCGTAGAGGGCATCGACGTCTATCCCGTCCGCAGCCTACGCGAGGCGGTGGATTTTCTCTCCGGCGCTCTTCCCCTTGATCCGGTGCGCACCGACCTTGCCGCATGCGTGGCCGCGAACCGCGACACGGGCGATGACTTCGCGGACGTGAAGGGACAGGACGGCGCGAAGCGCGCGATTGAGGTGGCCGTTGCGGGCGGACACAACATCCTCATGGTCGGGTCGCCCGGCGCGGGCAAGACGATGCTCGCGCGGCGCATCCCGTCCATTCTCCCGCCACTTACGCCGGAGGAGGCTCTGGAGGTTACGCGCATCCACTCCGTTGCTGGCGTTCTGAAGGCGCGCGAGTCGTTTGTGGTGCGCCGTCCGTTCCGCGCGCCGCACCACACTGTTTCCGACGCGGGGCTGCTCGGCGGCGGCACGCATCCCGTGCCCGGCGAGGTGTCACTCGCGCATCGCGGCGTGTTGTTTCTCGACGAGTTTCCCGAGTTTCGACGCAACGTACTGGAAGTCATGCGTCAGCCGCTTGAGGATGGACACGTGGCCATCTCGCGCGTGTCCGCCGCGTGCGACTTTCCATCCCGTTTCATGCTCGTGGCCGCGATGAACCCCTGTCCTTGCGGCTATTCCGACGATCCGAAACACGCCTGCCGCTGCACGCAACGTCAGATTGCCGCCTATCGTGCGAAGATTTCGGGTCCGCTCCTCGACCGCATTGACATCCAGATTGCGCTCCCGCCCGTCCCGTTCCGCGAGATCGTAGACCTGCCCGCCGGCGAGTCGTCCGCCGCCATCCGTGCGCGCGTTGTCGCCGCCCGCGAAATCCAGAAAAAGCGCTTTGCGGGCGAACGCGGAATCCACTGCAATGCGGAAATCCCCGCGCGGGATTTGCCGCGATTCTGTCGGCTTGACGCCGCAGCACAGGAGGAGATGCGCCTCATGCTCGCGCAGCTCGACCTCTCGGCGCGCGCCTACGACCGCGTGCTGAAGGTGGCACGCACGATCGCCGACCTCGCCGGCTCGCCGAACGTCACAGCGGAGCATGTGGGGGAAGCCTCCACGTTCCGCGAACTCGACCGCACGTACTGGGACTGACCGGTGCCGTTCTTCGTTGGCAACAGAGACGCCTGCCGTCTCGCAGGACGCACTGTCGCGCTCGTCGCGGGCGCGTTAGCCGCGTTCGCCGTCCCCGCCTGCGCGGAGCTATGGCCGATTTTCGCCTATCTGGCCATAGCCATCTTCCTCGCGGCGTGGGGATGGGGCGCGCACGGGCTGCGCGTGCCTGCGCTCTTCGTGTTGGGAATGATACTGGCGTTTCGGGCGGACAATGCGCGTGCGCGCATCCTCGCGGCGAATGCGCGTCTCGGCGGCGAGCGTCCCGTACTAGAACTGGAGGTGGAAAGCGATGCGCGGGAATGGGCGCGCAAGCGCGATGGCGCGGCGTTGGTTTCGTTCGAGTCGCATGTTGGTCCCGTGCCGCTGTCTGTCGTGATGCCGCGTCCCACGGACGATTTGCCGCGCATCGGCGAGAAGTGGAGGTGTCCGGGCTGGATATCGCGCACGGCGCCGCACGGAAACCGCTTCGCCCGGCGGACGCTCTGGGTGTCAGGTGGAGGCGTAGATTCGTCCGCGCTTGCAGCCAAGCGGATTGCCCCCGCCAAGCCATGGTCGCCGACGGTTGTCTACGCCGCCTGCTCGAAGGAACTTGCGCGCCGCGCTGCGGCGGGTTTGGACTGGTGCGCGGAACTGGCGGGGTTCAACCAGGCCATACTGCTTGGAAGCCGTGGCGGACTCACGCAAGAACGGCGTACGATGTTCGCGGCTGCGGGGACGATCCACGTGTTCGCGATTTCGGGTCTGCACGTGATGGTGGTTGCCGGGCTCATCACGTTTCTGCTCAAACGCTTCGACGTGCCGCTTCGCGCGCGCGGGCTCGTTGCGGTACCGCTCGTCGTCGCGTATACGCTCCTCACGGGGGCGCGGCCGAGTGCGGTGAGAGCGGCGACGATGGTGTCGTTATGGTACCTGGCACCTGTCTTCGGACGCCGTCCCGATCCCCTTGCGGCGTGGTCTGTGACGGCGTTTGCCGTCTACGCCATCAGCCCCGAACGCGTGTTCGACGTTGGCTGCACGTTGTCGTTCGCGGTGATGTTCGGGATTGTTCTGTGGATAGACGGCACGCGGTATCTAGTATCGCCCATTCCCGGTGCCGTCGTGCAGCGATGGCGCAGGTACGGATGGCGGGATTGGCTTCGCCGCAAGGTCAGCACCTTTGCGCAGGCGATGGGCGTTTCGCTTGCGGCGTGGGTGGCGAGCGTGCCGGTGACGGCATGCGTGTTCGGACGGTTCACGGCGGGAGGGCTTGTGGCGAACGTCGTGCTTATCCTCTGCGCGAGGTGGATGGTGACAGCAGGCGTCGTCGGCCTTGCGGCGAG
>CADCOC010000095.1 GCA_902802945.1 uncultured bacterium
TATGACATCCCCCATCTCTCAGCAAACCGTCAAATGCCAAAGTTTAGCACTAAACTTGCATTCACTTCCGCGAACTTGCGTTTAGTTCCGCAAGTGACACAATATACGAAACAGCACTTGCGAAATACGCAACCGGTGGAGCGCAACGGGCGGGACCGCGCTTGTTGCGTCCACGTCGCCGTGAAGCGGCGAGAGCGCCGCTTCCTATACCACAGTTACGGATTCACCGCTTAGCGCAGAAAGGTCGTGACGCAGTTACTTCTTCTTTTCGCGCAGGTTGGTGATGTAGCGCAAGGTGCGCGTTACGTCCTTTACGGCGCGTTCGCGGATCCCGGTGTTCGGCTTCAGCGTGAACGCGAGGCAGCTTCCAGAGTCCTTGCCGAGGCAGAACATCTTCTACTCGTGGAACACTTCGGCCTGGAAGGTCTCGAACTTCGCGCCGTCGCGCCAGGCGTCTGCCGAGAGTCCCGCCTTTCTCGAAAGATACGAAAGCGTGGTCTCGAGATCCCAGCCCTGCTCCGGCGCAACCTGCGGCAGGAACACAGCAAACGCCCCGCCCTTCTCAAGTGTCATCCCGTCGCGCCCAAGCACGATGTCGCGCCACGACGCCACAGGCTTCGGCGGCGTGAGGGCCGACACCTCCACGCGAATCCCGCTCAGCTCTCGTTCCGTGACGGGCATGAAACGCGGGTCGTGGAGAGCTGAATCAACCGCCCGCTTGACGACAGCCTCCACCAACGGACGCATCGGCATGATTTCCCCGATACAGCCGCGCAACGCGCCGGTAGCCCTGTCGTTCAGCGTCACGAACGCACCCATCTTCATGGTGATGGGGGATTGAGGAACGGGGAATGGGGAACGGGAATAGGGAACTCCTTTGACCGCGCTTTCCATCGATTCACGGGCGACGCGGAGAAGGTACGCCCGCGCTTCGGCATCGAGAACTTGATTTCCTTCGCCAGTCCACTCGACACGCCCCACTGCGGCCGTGTAACACACGAAGCGCGAGAAGTCGCGGTCGGTGTCGGACGACGTCGCATACGCAAGGCGTGCGAGCGGCGGCTTTCCGGGAAACGCGCGCAGGGCAAGTTCGATCGGGATGTGTCCGCAGATCGTCGCACCGGTCTTGCCGACATACGCGGCAAAGCCATCCGCATCGCATTTGGCCATGAACGAAAACGCCTCGCCGTCAACGGACGCCACCTTCGCACGCACGTCTTCGCCGCCGGAGGTGCCGTACGGCGCGTAGGAGAAGTCCGTGCCGTAGTGGGTGAAGTCGGAGGAAATGACGAGCAGCGTCTTGTCGTCCATCAGCCGCGAAAGCGCCCGTGCGCACATCGCCATCTGGTCGCGTCCGAAGGAACCCATCACCAGCGGAACAACCGTGAAGCCATTCCCCAGCGCGAGCTGGAGAAGCGGATACTCGATCTGCGCGGAATGCTCCGCCGCGTGGATGCGGTTGTTGCGTGCGACGGGGGCCATGAGCGCAAGGCGGTCGAGCCACTCCTTGTCGATGTCGATTTTGCCGAGCGGCGTCGACACCGCCTCGGCCTCCGGCGCAACGAGGCGGTTCTCAATCCACGCACGGTGGCTCGGCGCGAGAATTACGACGCGACTGTATTTTGCGCCGCGCACTAGCCGCGCGGTCCGCCACGCAATCTCGCCTGAGTACGCCCATCCCGCATGTGGCATGAGAAGGACGTTCGGTCTTTCGGCCATAGCCGGCGCCGACTTCTCGCCGCTGACCCGCATCTCCCACTTCTCGGCAAGCGCACGGATTTCCCGCTCATTTCCAGGATACCATGATCCAGCTATTGTACTTTCAAGTGTCATTTACAGCTCCTCTCCGGGCGTTCGATGTTTGTTTCAAGACGCGTACAGTATAGCATTTTTCCTCATTCTTGTGCGGAAAATCGCCGCCGCCGGGGCGCTCGCCGAGCGCGCCGTTCCGTGCCCCGCCAGCCAGTCGCTCATGAAGTGGCTCGCGAAACAATCCTTATTAGGGCATCGAGTGGAAAAGCCATTGCGGTAAATCCAGAATATGCTAGAATGTGCGCATGGACTCTTTAGATTGACCACATGTTTCGTTCTTCGCACGAAAGTTGTTTCAGGAATTTGTGGAAAATGCGCGGAAACAGTTCCTGTGCGGATGGAGGTAGAGATGGAAACAACTACTATTGAGACAGAACTGAAAGCGGCCGGCACGTCCGGGCGACAAGACCTCTACGCCGGCGACGATGCCTGGCGGGAGTGGTTCGACGTTTGTTTCGTGGACGGCTGCGCCAACGCCGCCGCGCTGCGCGAGCAGGTCGCGTCCGCCATGTACGCGCAGCTCGCGCGTTTCGGCTTCACGCGCGCGGACGTCGAAGGCGCGGACCCCGTGCTGCACTTCGACGCCTACTTCATGCTCACCGGCTCGCGGAGCAAGCCCAAGCCCCTCAAGCTCTACTTCCAGCACCGGATGGCGGCCGAGGACCGTCCTCTCGACGAGTTCGTGTGCGGCACGCTGTTCGGCTCTGGCAGCGGACGCATCCACGACATCGTGCGCGACTGGCTTGCCACCGCGAAAGGGTGGAAGCCGCGCTCGATACGGGATACGGACGGGAAACGGCACCTCGTATGGGAACGCGCCGCAGAGCTTGATGACGCACGCGAGACAATCGGCGCCGTCTCGTGGTGTCCGGGTGCCGCGTTGGACCGCGCCATCCTGTGGGCGCTCTCCCACGAAATGTTTTCCGCTGTGGCGAAAGAAATAAAAGTGGAAAAACAAAGCGTTGCGCTCCTGTGTCATGTGACGGCCCATGACATACCGATCACGTCGCCAGAGGTGCTGGCGGCGCTGGGTGTCGGGAAATCGCGGGCCTACGTGCTCAAGGAGACATGCATGAAAAAGATTGCGAAATACTTTGCGGACAAGGGCATCGCCCTGAACGACCCCCTGGCGGCGCGCGCCCTGCTCGCGGCCTGCGAATCGGCGCTGACGCCGGAAACCCTCAAGAAACTCGGAAAGTGAGGTGCGCCATGTCAAACGAAACCACCAACAAAGAACGCTTCCTCTCCGTCTTCCGCCATGAATGGGAGATGTACCGCACGCGCGAGGCCGCAACGCCCCGCGCATCAACCGACAAAGCGTCCGGCACTTCGTCTGCGTTCGATCCATCGCCCACGTCCGGCGAACTGCGCATTTTCGCGGACTTGCCCGAACCCATGACAGCGCTTCTGCTCGGCGTCTCCGACAATGGCTGGCGCGTGCTGCCGCTTTCGCCGTTCACCGTGCCCGCATCCGACCGCGAAATCCTTGTGGGAACGCGCGTATACCAGCTGTGGAATGCCTGCGATTTGTCCTTCAAGACGGTTTCGCACAGCTGGATCGTGGAAAAACTGCCGCCGGACGACGTCGCGGACATCAAATCGGCACTGCGCGTGATACGCGGCGAAAAGATAGCCGACGACCTTGCATCCTGCATGGGGCTGCCCATTACGTCGCCGGACGACCCACGCCGTGATTACGAACGGACTTTCCGAATTTCGCATTCTGCCACTCCGCCAGTGCGCCGTAGCGCGTGGCGGTATTGGGGCCCGGCTCTTGCAGCGTCATTGTTGCTGGCACTCGGTCTGCCGCTTATATTCAAACAGGAAAAGGCTTGTCAGCAGGAGACCAAACATACGGTGGCGATTTCTCCTAATGTGCCCGTGGAAGCGCCGTCATGTGAAATCGATATGGATGCGGAGCGTGAGGTACCAGATACTGCCCAGAAAAGCGTAAAGGTAGAGAACATCGACGCCATGTTGAACATCAAGTCCCCTGTCATGATGAAATCGGTTATGGGGACGTCCAGGGCAGCAGGCGTTCGTGGATGTTACACGAGCGGGGAGCTTCGTAGGAAAAGGATACTCACGTCAAATGAGCCGTGGAATGACAGTGGTTGGACGCGTGATGCTTTGTCAAATCCGGCACAATCTGCTCCGCGTGCGGACGCCGTGGGCACGGAACGCTTCGCGGTGTTCAAGGAAAACGAATTCCTTGAAGTGACAAGCAATCCGCTCTCCACGTTCGGACTCGATGTCGACACGGCGAGCTACACCACGATGCGTCGTTACCTGACGGAGATGAGGCGTCTCCCTCCGAAGGACTCCGTGCGCATCGAGGAGTACGTGAACTACTTCTCCTACGACTACGCGGGGCCTACCGGGAACGTGCCCGTTGCGGTGGCGTGTGAGCTGGGCACATGCCCCTGGAACGCGGCGCACAAACTGCTGCGCGTGGGCGTGCAGGCGAAGCGCGTTCCAAAGGAGTCCTTGCCGCCATGCAATCTCGTATTCCTGATCGACAAGTCGGGTTCCATGAGCTACAATGGCGGATTCTCGCTGCTCATACAGTCTCTGAGGCTCCTCGTGGACCAGCTCCGCCCAGAGGACTCCGTGGCGATCGTCACCTACGCGAGCGGCGTGCAGGTGGAGCTGCCGGCGACGTCCGGCTCGGACAAGGAACGCATCCTCCAGGTGCTGAACGGACTCCACGCCGAAGGCGCCACATCGGGCGGCGAGGGGCTTCAGCTCGCATACGAGGAGGCCATGAAGAACTTCTCCGCCAAGAAGAACAACCGCGTGGTGCTCATGACGGACGGCGACTTCAACGTGGGCATCAGCAACCCCTCCGAACTCGAACGGTACATCGCCGGAAAGCGTGCGACGGGAGTGTTCCTGACCGTGCTTGGCGTCGGACAAGGCAACTACCATGACGCCATGATGAAAAAGCTCGCTAACGCAGGCAACGGCAACTATGCTTTCCTCGACGGCATCCTGGAGGCGAAGAAGGTGCTGATGACCGAGTTCGGCGGCACGATGATGACGGTGGCGAAAGACGTGAAACTGCAGCTTGAGTTCAATCCGGCGCAGGTGGGCGCATACCGACTGCTCGGCTACGAGAACCGTCTACTGGCGGCCAAGGACTTCAACGACGACAAGAAGGACGCCGGCGAGATGGGCAGCGGACATTCGATGACGGCGTTCTACGAGCTCGTGCCGGCCGGCGCGACGAACGCAGTTGCCAAGACGGACGCCCTAAAGTACCAGAAGCAGGTGCCCGTAGCGAACGAGGAGCTGCTCACCGTGAAACTGCGCTACAAGCTGCCGGATGCCGACACTAGCACGCGGATCGACCAGCCGGTGGTGGCTAAGGACATCACGCCTGCGGAGCCGTCTGAATCCTTCCGCTTCGCCTCGTCGGTCGTGGAGTTCGCGCTCCTGATGAAGGACTCGTCCTTCAAGGGATCGGCCTCGTTCGACTCCGTAATCAAGCGTGCCCGCGCGGCGAAAGGCGCCGACAACGACGGCTGGCGTGCGGAGTTCATCCGTCTCGTCGAAACTGCACAGTTGCTACAGGATTCTCAGCCGAGCACACCTACCCCACGGAGAAACCCTGTCAACGATCCAGACATCCAGGTTGATCCTGGCCTTTAACGGCGCGCAGACGGCTCCTCTCGCAGGCGAACCCCATCACATGGCTCTCGACGCTTGCCTCGATGCTTGACGAGAGGAGCGAGAAGTCGCGCGTGTCCACGGCCTTCAGGAAATCGCGAATGAGAGCGAGGTCGCCTCCGGCGTGCCCGCTCTCCTTGTAATTCTCCCCCTGCGGCGGCGTAAACGACCAAGTGTAAGACTTGCCCGTGTCGAAGCGGTGCAGAGTAAAAGTCTTGCTGTCGCCCTCAATGTAGCCCATTGTGCCCATCACGCGCGTGCGGCGTCCGCCCCACGGAGTGAAGGCGTCCATCGTGAAGCTCGCGGTCACGCCGCCCTCGAAGAGGAGCGTCGCTACGATGTGGTCCGGCTGGTTGTTGTCCATGCGGTACACGCAGCGTCCGTAGTCCGTCGTGCGCAGCTTCTCGAGAATCGCCTCCGAGGGACAGTCCTTCTTCAAGTCGAACACGTAGAGGAACCAGCGCTTGCGGTCGTAGATGTCGATGGCGGAGTAGGGACAGGTCTTCTCGTGCGGACATCCGTCCGTGCAACGTGCGGTCGCGCCTGACGGCGCGTTTTCGGGGCGGAAGAGCGAAAGACATCCCTCCGCCGATACGCGCACGCAGTGTTTGCCGACGAGCCATTTCAGGATATCGAGGTCGTGGCAGCTCTTCGCTACGATCATCGGAGTCGTGGCCTTGCCGTCGTGCCAGTTTCCGCGCACGAAGGAATGGGCCATGTGGGCGTACATGACCGGCTCCTGGTGCTGTATGCTCACGACATTGCCGACAAGCCCCGAATCCAGCGCCTTCTTGAGCGCGCGGAAGTACGGCGAATAGCGAAGCACATGCCCCACCGCGACCATCACGCCCGTCTCGCGCTGGCGCTCGAGTAGGTCGAGACATTGCTGTTCGGTCTGTGCCATCGGCTTTTCGAGAAGCACATCGTATCCCTGGCGCATCGCCTCCATCGCCGGCTCGTAGTGGAGGTCGTCGGGAAGCGACACAAGCATGATGTCCGCAAGCTTACCGTCTTTCCCCGCGTCAAGCAGTTCGTGATAATCGCCGAAACGGCGCTCCGACGGGATGCCCCATTCGTCGCCCATGTGGTTGCGACGCGCGGCGTCGATGTCCGCCACCGCAACCACCCTCACCGTTCCCGGGAACAGTTTTCCGTAGGCGGGGTACTCGTTGCCGCGCGATCCCGCGCCCATCACGGCCACGGTCAGTTCGCGGCTCGTCTTGATTTCAAGCGGCTCGACCTTCGCAAGTTCCGCAAATG
This sequence comes from uncultured bacterium, assembly GCA_902802945.1. Taxonomy (GTDB): domain Bacteria; phylum Verrucomicrobiota; class Kiritimatiellia; order RFP12; family UBA1067; genus RUG572. Next base: position 6,742 of record CADCOC010000095.1, read on the forward strand.
TTTGCTCTATGTCCATGTCAGTCACGCCAGCCGTGGCGGTCAGCGAAGTCCATGTAACGGTTCCAGTCGTAGGGCGCAAGGAAGTGCGGCCCCTTGCGGATATGGTACGAGACGCATCCTTCCTGCTGCGGCTTCTCCGGCTCGGGATACGCATCCGCCACGAGCCCCTTCTTCCCGTACAGCTCCCATGCTGGCGAAGCCAGCTTCGCCGCCCACCATTCGCCGCGTTGCCCTGCCCAGTAGTCATCCGTCGCGGACGCTACGCACAGCAGGCGCGGAGCAATCAACGCGAGCAGTTCGTGCTGGTCGAAGTCCATCGACATGTCCTTCCCCGCATACTTACGGTAGTTTTTGCAGAACCAGTACGGGAAGTTCTTGAGGATCTGCTTGATGTTCTCGGACTTCGGGAGTTCGATGTGGTTTAGCTTCGCGCCGCTGCACCCCGAGTTGTTGGAGCACACCATCGCAAAGCGCTTGTCCGTCACGCCCGCCCAGATTGCGGTCTTTCCGCCGCGCGAGTGCCCCACCACGCCCACGTGCTTCGCGTCGATGAGCGGCTCGGTCTCCATCCAGTCGAGGATGCGCGAGTCGGCCCAGGCCCACGCGGAAAGCGTCGCCCACGACTCGTTGTCGCGCTCGCCCTCCGGCTGCACGGCGGGAAAGACGCCCTGCGAGAAGCCCGCGCCCTTCTTGTCCGCCGCCGCGCAGTCGAACCGGAATGCGGCGGTCGCGTATCCGCGCGCGATGATCTCCTCTACAGGCCAGAACACCGACGAAAGTCCCTGCTTCTCGTCGAGGATGCCGCGCTTGATGTTGGCCGCGAGGACGAACGCCGGCACGGGCTTCTTCGTCTTAGGTATGAACGCCGTGAATGGGAAGGAAAAGGTTCCGTTCGGTCCCTTGTACGTCACGCGCACGAGCTTCCGCACCGCCTTGCCGCCCAACGCCTCGCTCACGTCGTAGACGTCGAACGACACGCGGTCGCGCTCGTTCGCGGCGGCAGGACGGCGTCCGTACTCCTCGCGCTCAAACAGCGCAAAGAGCTCCGGCGCGCGTACCTTCTCCCATTGCTCTAAGGTAGTGACCTTCTCACCCTTGGCAGTCGTGAGCAGGTCGGGTACGTTCTTCGGCTCCGGAACTGCCAATCCCACCATGGTCGCGCACGCCGCTGTGGCAAATACTATCGCCTTGACCTTCATCTTCATTCTCACTTAAAACGCACAACAACAACTTTGACGGGGCCGATGAGGCCGGAGTCGCGCAGGGCGCTGCCCTTCTTCGGACCCGCGATCGTCCACGTGCGGCGCTTCGCCTCGGGCTGTCCGGCGTCGAACACGAGACGGTTGTACCACGTGTCGGTCACGGACACCTTGAGCGTGTTCTTCCCGGACTTCACCGCGCCCGTCAGCGGGATGCGGTACGGCGGACTCCACACGTCGCCGAAGTCCTTGCCGTTCACCTCCACCTTTGCGAGGGACTCCACGCGTCCGAGGTCGAGGACCACGATGGAGCCCTCGTCAACCTTGTCCAGCGTGAAGTCGATCGTGTAGTCGGCCGTTCCCGAAAACGCCTTCGCCTCCAGCGTCGTGCCGAGTTCCTTCCACGGCTCCAACGCGTCGATCGTCATCTGGCCCGGCATGCCCCAGCCCTCGGGAAACAACACGTTCCAAGGGCCGGCGAGCGTCGTCACGTCGAAGGACATCCGCACGTTGTCCGTCGTGCCGTCCGCACGGGTGATCGTGTAGTCGCCACTCTCGAACGGAATCGGATAGCCGCCGCCGTTCTCGCGCATCAGCGTCTTCGACCAGACCTGCGGCAGGGTCACGGTCCCGCCCTCCTTCGCGGAGCGGGTGAGGACCTTGCCGTCCGGCAGACGGAACTTCGCGACAAAAGCCTTCGGCGTCTGGTAGGCGGGATCGCACTCCGCCCAGGCGTTGTTCACGGTAATCTTCGCCTTGTGCGTGTCCAGGGCTTTCTGGAGCTTGTCGCTCACGTCGGCCCAGCGTCCGGGCGTCTCAAGATCCCCGTAGCGAGCCTCGAGGACCTTGCAGATTTCACGCGGACGGGCGATGTGGTCGGGGCCGGACGAAGCGAGCGTCTTGCCGTCCTTCGCGATGCTCACGACGGCACGCGGATCGAGCTTCCCGCCGCGCTTGAACACGACGAAGCACGACTTGTGCGGGGCGAGCGAGAGCGAAACCCACGTGCGGCCGTCCTTCACGGACGCAGTATAGACCTTCTCGGAGAGGCCCGTCTCGGGATGCCAGATCTCGACCTCGCCTTCGCAGCGGAAGCCGACGGCGCCGGCGATTCCCACGCCCTGGCGCGCGGACGCGAGGAAGTACCAGTCCGCGTCGTCGGAGCGGCGGTGGTTCCAGACGACGCCTTCCGCGATGAGGTCCTTCGCGATCTTCTCGGCAGCGAGGACGGATTCAAGCGAACGCCCGACGTAGATGTTCTTGGACGCCTTCATCGCCAAAAGTGCCTTGTAGAAGCGTGACTGCATCGCCGCGCCGCCTCGCAGAGTCGAGATACTTTCGGGGAGCGCCGCGAACGCGGCCTTGGCGCCCTTCTGCACGCCGGCGAGGATCTTCTCCATCGTCTCGGGCATCATGCGCTTCGACTCGGGGACCCAGAGGACGCGGTACGTGATTCCGTCGGGCGTCGTCCACTCGCCCTTGTCGTTCACGGAGATGCGCGTCAAAAGCGCGTCGGGGTTACAGTAGTCGAACTTGTATCCGGCGGGGAACGGGGCGTTCTCGTCCGGCTTGTGGTCCCAGTCGTCGCCGAGGTACCAGAGGACGTCGTTCGCGGGCTTGCCGGCCTCGAGCATCGCCTGGCAGCGCGCGAGGTAGGCCGTGAAGTCGGGCATGAACTTCCACCACGTCTGCCCGCGCAGGAACGGCGTACCGATCTTCGCGCCGAAGGAGGTGCCCGGCGGCAGCCAGTCCGTGCGAGGGTTGTGCGTGTAGGTGTGGAACACCATGTGCGAGACGCCGCGCGCGATATGGAGGTTCGCGACGTACTTGAGGTCGCGGAGCTTTTCATCCCAGGTGAGCTGGAATGAGGTGAGCGCCTCGGCGGCCACGCTCTTCTTGCCGTACAGGTGCGCAGCGGAGACACAGGGATAGACCGGCTTGAAGTTGTGATCGCCCACGAAGCCGTGTTCGCGCGGCTGCCAGAACTCGCACATCGGGATGTCCGCGTACTTGTAGAACCGCATCACGTCGCCCGGGAGGACATCGCCGAACGCCGTCTCGAAGGTGATGTCGATGCCGCGGTCGTGGCAGCGCTTCGCCATCTGCGCGTAGAAGTTGTCGGCAATGAGGTCGCCGATGAACCCGCGCCAGTCGTTGAGGAAGCGCGCGGACGCCTCGGGGCTGTCAACCACGTACCCGAAGATCGCGGGCATCCACGTGAGGAGGTCGTAGCCGAGGCGCTCGCGGAACACCTTGTCGAGGCCGGGCGTCCAGGTCTGGCGCTTGCACTCCCAGCTGTCCATGAGCATCCGGGCCATCTTGCCCTTGACGGGGCCGCCCTCGCCGGAGAGGCGGCCGATGTAGTTGTCGAACTGGACGTCCGCGCCCTTCGTCGAGAGCTTGTCGCACTCGAATCCCGTGCCCTCCTTCGGCGCGGGGCCGTTCCGGCGCGTCCCACGCGAACGTGCCGTCCGGTTTCATGAACTTTGAGACGTCGCGCACTTCGGCGGACTTCACCCACGCCGCCTCGCTCTGCTTCGCGGACGGATTGCGCATCAGTCTGCGGAGCGTCCATCCGGCCTGCGCCTCCCAGTCATCGTTGCGGGCGGAGCTGAAGAGGTGGATTTTGCCGAGCTTGATCGCGTGGCTCCGCGGCTTGAGCGTGAGCTTCACCTGCTTCGTCGTCGTCTCGTCGCAGGCGTAGGTGACCGGCCTGTCGTCCTGCCAGTTCGCCTGCGGAATCTCGCGCGTGAAGAGCGTCTTGCCGTTCGCCTCGCAGACGACGGTCGTATCGGGATTGTAGCAGAAGCCGTGTCCGAGGCTGTTGACCGCCGGCAGCTCCACCGTGCGGATCGTGACCGGCTCCGCGAAGTCGAACGTGATCGTGGCCGTCACGCCGCCGTCGATCAGGACGGCCGTTTTGTTCTTCTGCCATTCCACCCAGTCCGCCTTGATGTTGCTCGTCACCATCGCGGGCTTGAGCGCGCTGTTCCACTCTCCTGCGGTCGCGGGGAACGCGAGCACGACGACGTCGCGGTAGTCCTTCGGGTCGGGGGCGGACGGCGCGAGCGTCGGGAGCTTCACCTCCACGCGCTTCCCGCCCTCGACGTCAGTGCGCCCCCAGACAAGGTGGCGCATGGCGTTCTCCGGCTTGATCCACGGGCCGCCGCTCATCGCCCAGCCGGGGCAGTTCTGCATCGTGAACGTGAGGCCGAGCCGTTTGCACTCGTCCGCGACGAAGCCCACGAGGCCGTCCCACGGCGCGCTGAGACACGTGATCTGCGGCTCGACGCCGGGCCACTTGCCGCCGAACTGTCCGTGGAAGAGGTGGATGCCGCTGATGCCGGCCCCCTTGATCGCCTCAAGGTCGGCGGTGATGCCGGGCTTCGCGACGTTGCCGCCGATGAAGTGGAACCACGTCTCAGGTCTGTTCGCCACGGACGGATCGCGGAATTCGCCTTCGGGAAGCCCCGAGGCGTTTACGGCTGCCGCGAACGCGATTGCGACTGATGCTATTAGCTTTTTCATTTTTCCTTTATCTCCTTTGAAAATGTTACCGCATGGCGGTCCTTATTGGCGGAAGACGACTTCTACGCAGGAGAGGTTGTAGTCGCCCTTGAGCGTGGCCTTACCCTGGTAGAAAAGATAGGTGCGTCCGTCATCGTCCACGAAGAGGCCGGGGTGTCCGCTCTCCCATGCGTTCCACGATCCGGGCTTGCCGTGCGGGAACACGGGCTCGTCGCGCCAGCGCTTGAAGTTCACGCCGTCGGACGACCATGCCACGCCGATCTGCTGACGTTCGTGGTTATACGCGCCCGCGTAGAACATGTACCAGATGCCGTTGCGCTCCACGACGGTGGGTGCCTCGATGCAGCTCATCTCCCATGGAAGCTCAGGCTTGAAGAACGGCGCCTTCAAGGTCATCTCCGTCCAGTCCTTCGCACCGTAGTCCGAGCCGTACGGCGCCCACGCCATGCCAAGCTGCTGTATCTTCGCGTCCGGGCGCTCGCGCGTGGCGAACATGAGCATCATCCTGTCGCCCACGCGGTAGACCTCCGCGTCGATGGAGCGGTCGAGGGACCACTCGTTCTTCGGGACCATCACGGGATTGTCCTTCCCCAGCGTAAAGTGGATGCCGTCGTCGCTCACGGCGTGCCAGATAACGCTGTTCGGCGGCGGCTTGCCCGCCCACGTCTTCTTGCCCTGCGCGAAAAGATGCACCTTGCCGTCGAACTTCTTCACGCATGGCGCAACCCAACAGGCCGCAGCCGGCGCACCCGGCACCTCGATCTCGCCGACGCGCTTCCAATGGACAAGGTCGCGGCTTTCCGCAATCGCGCCCCACCAGTTGGCCCGTTCCCTCGAGATTCCCTTGGGACGCTTGTTCTTCGGGTAGGAGCAGACGCTGTAGTACATCAGGTAGCGTCCGCCGATGCGGATCACGGTAGGATCCTTCGCGAAGGGATGTCCTTCGGGGCCGAACCTCTCCGGATCGCCGTACAGCATCAGCGACGGCATTTCCTTGAACGTGATCTCGGAGCAGGGACGCTTTTCAGCGCCCGCCGCGACAGCGGCCAGTGAAAAGGCCGCAACCACTGAGAAAAGTGCGATATTTTTCATGGGCGACATTGTATCAAACCGCAGCCGCCCTCGTCAATCCTGCCCAGTTCCGTTATCTGCCAAGCATCTTGGACATCGCATCGCCGCTGAGCTCGGTCGCGACCTGCTCGGCGAACTCCTGCACGCACTTCTTACCAGACGCCTTTCCGATCTCAACGACCTTAGCCGCCTGAGTTTTGAGTCCGCACCAGCGGAGCTGGTCGATGTAGAACATCTTGACGTCAGGCTGTTCCGCCTTCTCCGCGAACGCGAGGAGCTGTTCGGTCCAGAGTGCGCGTCCGGCCTTGCCAGGCAGCATTACGTACTGCGTGACGGCGGCGATCTGGAACGCCTTCACGGGACACGTCTGGAATCCGGGCTTCACCTCGGCGAGAAGCGCGGAGGCGGACGCCGCGTCCTTCACGAACGCCGCAAGGACCTCGTCCTTCGTGGCGTCAGCGAGCTTGGCCTTGTTCTGCGCCTGCCACTTCTCGGCAGCCGGCGCGTCGGTGGCCTTCGCCGCACCGGGCTTGATGTCGTAGGCATCCTTCTTCTTGCCCGCCGCGAAGCACGTCACCGCCGCAAGCACCGCAACAATAAAAATCTTCTTCATTTCATTTCTCCTTTTCAGATGTGAGGGGACGAATTGGACATTCGACAATCGACACCCGACTACCGTTTGCCTCTCTCCCTCACTATTCACTATTCACTATTACCTATTCACTAACCTTCAGCCCCACATCTCATTCGCCCACGGCTGGCGCATGGACTGGTAGAGGAAGCGGTCGGCGGCCTCGTCGTTGACGGCGCGGAGCGTCACGGGGTCGAAACGGAACCCGCGGCCAAGGCGTTCGGCGACGATCGCGAGGTTGAACATCGTGCAGGAGCGGAACCCGTTCGTCTCGTTGAGCGCGAACGGCTTGCGCGTGCGCACGCTCTCCATGAAGTCCGTGATCTGCGGCGCGGGTTCGGGAAGGTCCGCGAGGAACTTCACCACCTTCGCGTCCGGCCACCAGCCGGTGTTGTCCTTGATGCGGAGCGTCGTGGACTCCTTAGACTTCTTGTACACGCACACGCCATTGGACCCGCGCAGGAGCGGCTCGTCCTTGAGCGAGTTGTCGCCGTCAAGAATCACTTCCGTGCCGTCGGCGTAGGTGAGCACGAAACGGTCGAAGCGGCCGACAACGTCGGGATGCTGTTTCGGGCCGATGTAGTCAACCTTGACCGGGCTCGTATCGTCCTTGCAGAGGAGGTACTGGAGCGGGTCGAGGTAGTGCTGCGCCATGTCGCCGAGCCCGCCGCCGTCGTAGTCCCAGTAGCCGCGGAACGTGCCGTGGGTACGGTGGCGGTTGTAAGGCTTCCACGGCGCGGGGCCGAGCCACATGTCCCAGTCGAACGTCTTGGGCACCGCCTGCACGGGCAGGTTCACGCGGCCGGACCAGAAGAACTTCCAGCTGAAGCCCTGTCCGCCTCCGAACGTGCACTTGATCGGGCCCTTGCCGAGCAGACCGCTCTCGACGACCTGACGAATGGGCTTCACCGTAGTGCCGAAACCGTAGAAATTGCCCTGGAAACGGAACCAGGTGTTGAGACGGAAGATGCGCTTCTTGGCCTTCACGACCTCCATCACACGCTTGCCCTCGCCGACGGTGCGCGTCATGGGCTTCTCGCACCAGATGTCCTTGCCGGCGTTTGCGGCCATCACGCTCATGCAGCCGTGCCAGTGCGGCGGAGTGCAGATGTGGACGATGTCCACGTCCTTGTCGGCAAGCAGCTCGATGAAGTCTTTGTATCCCTTTATCTTACCCCATTTGCACTTCGCGGCGGCGGCGAGGCCGGCCTTCACGCGCAGCTGGTCGGGGTCGCAGAGACCGATCAGGCGCGACCCCTTGTACGGGAGGTGGTTCTCGGAATGCGCGATGCCGCCGAAGCCGATCAGCGCACGAGTGAGCTGGTTGGACGGCGTGTCGGCGCCGAAAAGCACCCGGGCGGGCACGATGGAGAAGCAGGACGCCGCGGCGATCTGCTTCATAAACGACCTTCTTGTATTTGTCATTTTATCTTTTCTCCTTTAAGAAAGAAATCAAACTGGGTTATACCAAATCGCCCCCGCGACTAGCAATCTCGCAGACGCGACGCGCGACAACTACCTTTTGTGTACTGTGCCCTTCCCGCGGGTGCCGCCCTTTCCTGAAGTGCCGCCTTTTCTGACTGTACCACCCTTCCATTGGGAACCCTTCCCCGACAAATCCTTCCCGGGCAACGGTTTCTGCGCGGCAGAATGGGGCTGGGTGACACGAGCCGGTTGCTGCCCACCCGCAACGGGACCATTTCCGGGCGTGCCGCCTTTCCATTGGGAGCCCTTCCCGGACAAATCCTTTCCGGGCAACGGCTTCTGCGCGGCAGAATGGGGTTGGGTGGCACGGGCTGGCTGCTGGCCACCAGAGACTTGGCGCGACACCGTATGCCCGCCATGCCCTCCATGTACGACCGGACGCCCCCCATGCGGCGGCTCTCTGTGGTGCGGGTGACGCGGGCCACCGTATCCAGGATGGTAACCGTCGTAGACCGTCATCGTATCATAGCCCGAAACAGGCGTCGCGTAGTACGCTGGCGACGTATTGTAAACAGGCGTTGCGACGGGCGTTGCAACGGGCACTGCACCAGGCGTTGCGTAGACCGGCTCGGAAGGTACGAGATAGCCCATCTCTTCGGGCGTCAGGCAACCCGTAAGCAGGCCAACGAGTCCAAACAATGAAATGTAATGTAAGACTTTCATGATTCTTCTCTCTTTCTCTGGTTGGTTGGGATAATTTTACCATGTCTTTCTGACAAAAGCCACAAAGAAAATTCGCTTTCTGCCTGGCCGAGAAGTTTACGATTGCCCCGACGGAAAAAAAAGATTAAAATATGCAGCCACAAGGAGAAAAAAGATGCCAAACATTGAATGGTCAAAACTGGGTTTCGGTTTCTCGGACGTGAACTGCCACATCCGTTACACGTGGAAGGACGGCGCGTGGGGCGCGCCGGAGTTCGTGAAGGAGCCCTACATAACGATGCACATCGGCGCGTCGTGCCTGCACTACGGTCAGGAGTGCTTCGAGGGCATGAAGGCGTTCCGCCAGGAGAACGGGAAGGTCGTGATCTTCCGTCCCGACGAGAACGCGAAGCGCATGTACCGCACGGCCGAGCGCTGCGTGATGCCGCCCGTCCCCGTGGAGATGTTCATCGAGGCCGCCGAAAAGGTCGTGGCCGCCAACATCGAGTACGTGCCCCCCTACGGCACCGGCGGCTCGCTCTACCTGCGCCCGCTCCTCATCGGCACCGGCCCGCAGATCGGCGTCGCCCCCGCGAAGGAATACACGTTCATGATCATGGTCATGCCCGTGGGCGCCTACTACAAGGGCGGACTCAAACCCGTCCGCGCCGTGATCCTCGACGACTGGGACCGCGCCGCGCCGCACGGCATGGGCGACGTTAAGGTGGGCGGTAACTACGCCGCGTCCCTCTTCGCCCACGAGAAGGCGAAGCGCGAGGGCTGGCCCGTTGAGCTCTACCTCGACGCGAAGGAGCATAAGTACGTGGAGGAGTTCTCCACGTCCAACTTCCTCGGCATCAAGGCGGACGGCACCTACGTGACGCCGGACTCGCACTCCGTACTGCCCTCGGTCACGAACATGTCCCTCAAGCAGTGTGCCGCCGACCTCGGCTGGAAGGTCGAGTGCCGCAAGGTGCCATACGAGGAGATCAAGGAGTTCGCCGAGGTCGCTGCATGCGGCACGGCCGTGGTGGTCACGCCCGTCTGGGAGATCACGCGCGGCAGCGAGGTGATCAAGATCTCGGATCCCGACACCGTCGGCCCGCACCTCCAGAAGCTGTACGACACGGTGCAGGGCATCCAGTACGGACGCCTCCCCGATACGCACGGCTGGTGCCACGAAGTGCGCGTCTAAGCGCGCGCACCGTCACCTGACTTGCCGTATTCGCCCGTCAGCCAGTTTGAGCGGATGGCCTTGCCGTGTCCGCCGAAGCTGTTGGCGGGCGAAATGGCAAAGCGAAAGCGCCTCCCGCGCTCAACCACCACCTTGTTGGGCGCAGGCAATTCCGCGCACGCGAACACGCACGACACGGTATCGTCGTCCTTCTCCGCCGCCCAGTAGTAGTGCGGCGAATAGACGCGCTTTGTCATCCATATCTTCTCGCGGTCGACGTCCTCCGCCTCCACCGTCACCTGGAAGTCGAACGCCCGCGCGCCGTCCGCAAGTCCCTTCACGTTCGGAAAGGTCACGACGAACTGCTCCGTCTCCTTCTTCGCGCGGTTTGTACCCTTCACGCGCTCGACCTTCACTTTCGCGCCGGCGGCAAACTCCGGCACGGGCGCGCCCTTAGCCCGTTCGGCGAAGGAGCTGGCGTGCGCGGGCAGCGGCACGATCCAGTCCGGACCCGCCGGCAGGTCGTTCGCGAAGTCGCGGCGCTCAAGGACCATACGGTCGTCGTACACCGTCACCAGTTGGCCGTGTTGCGCGTCTCGTCCGTTCAGACGTTCCATCTGCTGCGTGCCGATGTCCTTATCGCCGAAGATGCACGAGTTCTCGCGCCCGCCGAACGGGATGAGGTAGCGGAGCGACGCTGTACCCACGCTCGTGAACGCGCCGCGCCACAGCGTGCGGTCATCCGTGAGCGGCGTGTGGGAGTGGCCGGTGAAGGCTACCGCGTTCGGGAATGCGCTCAGCGCGGCGGTGGAGTAGCCGCTGTCCTGTCCCCAAGTCCACGGCGCGGAACACGTTCCCTTCGGGTGGAAGTGCTGCGTGTAGAAGAACGGCTTGGTCCCCGCGAGCTCGTTGCGGTGCTTTTCGAGAAACGCGGCAATCGCGCCTTTCTTGTGGTAGCCGCCGTTGGGGTCGTAGTGGACGCCCACGAACTTGTAGCCCTTTACGGTCTTGACATACATCGGCGAGTAGTCCTCGTCGAAGATCCGCTTCCAGCTCGCGGCCATGTGGAACGAGAGGATGTTGTCAGCGCCTTTCTCTTTGGAGACACCCATCTTCTTCGCGGGACCGTACCGCCATCCCTCCACGTCATGGTTGCCGGTCACGAATATCTTCTCCACGTGCCCGCCGTCGGGGAGCTTGTTACCGGGAAACACGCGACGCCAGGCGTCGCCCATGATCTGCAACTGCGAGTCTAGCCCGCTGTCGGCCATGTCGCCCGCGATAAGCACGGCGTCCACCTTCTGGTCGCGGAAGAACTTCAGCGCCTTCTCGAAGAAGTAGCCCGTGTCCTTGCCGCGCGTGATGTGGATGTCGGAAAGGACGCCGAACCGCAGTCTTTGCGGACCCGCCGCGCCGAACGCACTGTGCCCCATCCCTGCGGCGGCCAGGAACGCGAATGCTCCTTGCCCTACGAACGCACGCCTCGTAAGTGCCGTACCCTGTGCTGTCTGTTCTTTCATTTTCTGCATCTCCTTTTTCTCTGTCACTTTCCAAGTGCCTCTTCGCTGGCTTTGCCGCTTTCTGGCAGACTGAAGTCCGCAGGTTGTCCTTTTACCTGACGCGAGAGGAAGTCCAACCCGCCCGGATAGTTTCCGGCGTGCCCGCCCTCCATCAAGGTGAAGCGCACGTTCGCGGAAGTACGCCGGAAGTGGATGCGCATCTTGTCCGGGAAGAACGGATCGCTTGGGCCAGTGTACGCGAGCTTGGACGGCACCTTCCGCGTCTCCTCGACGGCGGAGATGTCTTCCTCGGCCACGCGGTCCTTCGGATTCGCAAGCGCGTTGAAAGCGCGGAAGGAGTGTCCCACCGGCACGGACCCCTTCCAGCCGTCATGGATGCCGGTGACGATGTACGCAGCCACGCCGGCCTTCCGCGCGTTGTCGAGCCACGTGAGCGGCGAACGGTGCTTGTACTCGTCCGGCTTCTCCGCCGGCGTGCCGCCACAGGCCTTCTCAAGCATCTTCGCATAGTTCTTGCCGCGTCCGGGATGCTTGAGCAGCGAGTCGGCGTGCCAGCGCGCGAGGTCGGTGATCGGACAGAACGCCGCCCCGGCCGCGAATATTTCGGGATGTCGCCCGAGCATGAGCAGCGTCATGTGTCCGCCGCCCGAGCCGCCAACAATGTAGACGCGCGCGGGGTCGATCTTCACATGCGCCTTCGCGTAGTTAACGGCGTCTACGATGTCCTGCACTGCCGGGTCGCCACCGCACGCAGGAGGCGTTTTGTTCGGACCGCGGAAGTTCGGACCCAACATCGCCCAGCCATTTTTCTTCGCGTAGTCGAGGACGGTCTGGTAGTGCGACGTCGCCTTGTAGTCGTAGCTCCACGTGTGAAGCCCAACGATGAGCGGCACAGCCTTTGTCTTCGCCGCTTCCGGTGCCCAGAAGTAACACGGCTGGAGAGTGCCGTCGAGCGTCGACTTGACCTGCACGAGTATCTTCGCCCAGGCGGGATCAATCTTCGCAGGTTTCGCGGGCTTAGCGTTCGCGGCCAACAGACCCGTACCCGCGAGCAGTGAACATGCTATTGCAACTTTTCTCATCGTTTTCACCTTTCAGTTTTTTGTTGGTTCAGAAGCGGGGAAGTTTCGCGAGCGAATCGGCACGGCCGCCTTCGCGGTTGCGAAGACGCCACACGCGGCCGTGTTCCTCGCGGAGGAAACGCAGACGTTTCTCGTCGCGTCGGTTGCACGCGGCATCCACGAGATTCGCCATGTACATGATCTCCTGCGCCCACACGTTCGGATACGCGCCACCCGCGAAGCGCGCCGCGTCGTGGCGGCACCCTTCCGCAATCGCGGAGATTTCAGTCAGGATGTGGTCCGTGAGGCCGGGATGGCGCGAATAGCCGCGGTCGTTCGCGAGGATGCGGAAGAGCTCGCTTGCATTCGCGCGTAGCGCGCCGCCGCGCAGGTAGAGCGTGCCGAGACGGAGCAGTGTCCCGCCGAGCGGCACGCCCATCACGGCGTTGAGCGCGTCCTCAAGGTCCATCTTCGCAGCGGACGCCCCTGAATACGCGAGGTTGCCGCCGAGGATGAGCCCTGGCAGGGAGGCCGCGAGCGGCTGCCAGTGTCCGCCGTCGCCCCAGTCCGTGACCATGAACCCCTTCGCGCCGTGGAGGTGTCCCGCGCGCTCGGCCGCGATCATGTTCTCGCGCATGTTCTCCACACGCCCCGCGAGCGAGTTCCAGCTACTCGTGCCGGGACAGACGTAGAAGTCGAGACCGGCCGCCGCGAACTTCGCTGCCTCGTCCATGAACGGGTGGTTGCCCTCGTAGCCCCAGTCGAGCGCGATGAGGTCCTTCGGCAACTCCGGCACGAGCTCCGGATGGCGCAGGATCACATCGCCCCAGAACATCGGACGCTTCCCGCGCTTGCGCACGATATCCGCGACCTTCAATAGAAAATCAAGGTACACCCGCCCTTCGCCCTTTTCCTTCACGGCCGCCGCGCTGCGTCCCTCGCCGAGAAGGTCGAACGTTTCGTCGCAGCCGATGTTGAAGAGACGCGACTCGAAGTTCGGCAACAGCTCGTCATAGAGCCCCGCGAGGAACTCGAGCGAGGCGGGATCCGTAGGACAAAGCGTCGTTGGGTCTTTCTTGAATCCACCCCACGGCAACGGCGCGCCGCCGCGCGGCAGCTCCGCAAGGTGGTTGTACTCGGGCTTCACGAGCCAGCGCTCGAGGTGTCCAAAGGAGTTCTGGTTCGGCACGAGGTCGATGCCGTGCATCGCGCAGAAGAGGTCGAGCTCGCGGATCTCCTGCGCCGTCATCGGCGAGGCGTCCTTCCACACGGCCTCGTGTTTCGAGTAGGCGAACGTATGTTCCGTGTAGAGCTGGAGCTGGTTGTAGTTGAACTTCTCGAGGATCTCCACGAGCTGCTTGAGCGTGCCCATCGAGGGCACCTTGTCGCGGCTGATGTCGAGCATGTAGGAACGAACGGCGAACATGGCTTCTCCTATTCGAAAAACGATGCGGCGCGCGAGACGATCTCGGGCAGGGACGAGACGGCGTGGACGGATGCCGCGACGGCGCGGCGGAACAGCGGACCGTAGTTCTTCGAGACGATGCGCGGGTCCGCGACCACCACCACACCTCGGTCTGACTTCGTGCGCACGAGGCGCCCGAACCCCTGGCGGAAGCGGATCACGGCCTCTGGGATCATGTAGTCGCGGAAGGAGCTGCCGCCCTCCTCCGTGATCTTCTCGCTGCGCGCCTCCACGATCGGCTCGCCCACCTGCGGGAACGGCAGACGCGCGATCACCACGCACGACAACGCCTCACCGGGTACGTCCACGCCCTCCCAAAACGACTGCGCGCCGAAGAGCACCACAGGACGTTCAGCATCCGGACGCGACGCTTTCTTGAGCCGCGCGACCATCTCCTCGCGCGAGAGGCCGTCTCCTTGTACGAGGAACTCGATGTCCGCGGCGGCGAGCTCCTCCCGCACGCGGCGCGCCGTCTCGCGCATCATCTCGTAGGCGGTAAAGAGCACGAGACCGCGTCCGCGTACCGCACGGAAGAGATCCGCGAGGAACGGCGCGAGCTTCTCCACGTAGCCGGAGTCGCGCACGGAAGGGTCGGGCAGACAGTCCGCCGCCATCACGAGCGCCTGGCGGAAGTAGTCGAACGGCGACGCCGCCACGAGCGCCTTCACGCGCGTGGGCTCGCAGAGCGCGAAGCCGAGGCGGCGTCCCATGTAGTCGAAGCGATCACCCACGCGCAGCGTGGCGGAACAGAGAATCACGGAGTCCTTCGTGTCGTAGAAATGCCTCTTCATCTCCGTCGCGATGCTGAGCGGCGCGGCCGTGAGGCAGATGTACGGGGGAAGTTTCTTCTTCGGGTCGCCCGCGCGGCGTTCGGCCCAATAGACGCGGGAGGGATCGATGGCGGACAAGACGAAGCGCGACTCGTAAATGAATTCGGTAAAGGACTTGGCAAGCAACTGTACTTGCGCGGCAAGGTCGCCGAAGAGCGGCAACTCGTCCGCACCCGATGCGAACTGCAGCGCCGTGGCAAGGTCCACGAGGATGCCCTGGAGGCGCGCCAGCGCATCCTCGAAGCGATTGCTCGCCGCGACGAGCGCGGACTCCTCCCACTGCATGGTCGTGTAGTCGGCAAAGAGTCCGTGCAAAGAATACTGACGCGTGCGCGGAACCTTCGGGTCGTCAGGCGGCGCGTCCGGCGGCAGGATGCAGCGGTAGCGCAGCACGGACGCGTTGGGCGCAGGCGAGAAGAGACGCTGTAGCACGTCGAAGAGGTCGTCCCCTGCCTTGATCGCAAATCGGCTCTGCACCTGCGCGCGCGTGCAGAGCTCACGGATTTCCTCGGCGCGCGGGGATTGCGCGAGATCGCCCTTCTGCAGCTGGCGCTCCACCGTGCCGATCACGCCGCGCTTGCGTCCGATGCCGCCCCGCCGCGCCCGCGTAGTGCGCACGAGGCGTCCCATCAGCTGAAGGAGCACGGGACGCGACAGCTCAAATGAGAAGAACTCGGTGGCGACGTCCTCGAGGTTGTGTGCCTCGTCGAAGACAAGCCGCCCATACGGCGGAAGGATGCCGTTGCCGTCGCTTATGGCCTCCGCGAGCACGAGCGCGTGGTTAGCAACAACCACATGGGCGCGCATGGCACGCGCGCGCGCCTTCGCGATGAAGCACTTCCCCGCGTAGCGGCAGGAGCGGCCCATGCAGTCCTCGCCGGGACACGACAGCCGCGGACGCAGCACCTCCGCGCCGAGGTCGTCGAGATCGCCGTCCTCCGTACGGTGCAGCCACTCCACGAGGTATTCGAACTCGGGCTTCTCCTCCTCGTCGAGCGCGAACCAGCCGCCCTGCATGATCTCCTCGAGGGCGCGGAGGCAGAGGTAGTTGGAACGTCCCTTCAGCACGGCCGCGCGAAAGTTCTTCGCGTCGTCGCCCAGCACCTGCGCGGCGCGCGGGAGGTCCTGGGCGATCAGCTGGCTCTGGAGATTGCGCGTGTTGGTGGAGAGCACGACGGGCGTGTCGTTCGTGAAGCTCCAGAGGACGGACGGCACGAGGTACGCGAGCGATTTCCCGACGCCCGTGCCCGCCTCCACCATGAGGTGCTCGCGGTTGTTGAACGCGCGCACGACGGCGCGGAGCATGTCGAGCTGGCCGGGGCGCGACTCGTACCCTTCCATGCCGCCGAGCGTGCCGCCGGGCTGGAGGTGCCGCGCAGCCGCGTCGGGGTCGATCGGCGAGCAGTCCTCGTGCGTGGGCATGCGACACTTCGGCCCACCCGACTTCAACTCGGGTATGAACGCGGCCCAGTTCGGGTCGTCCATGAAAAGGGGTATGGAAGAATGCGTCATTTCTTGGCAAGCCAGAGACCAAAGAGGCGATCGTAAACCACATAGCCATTGTCGGTCTGGTAGAGGAGATCGTTGCCGAGAAGGTCCGCAAGCGCGGATCGCACGGTGGAATGCGACTTGAAGCCATGTCGTGAAAGGAAATCTCCCGAGGTCGGAGCCGCCACGCAGCCATCCGCCGCCACGGCGCGTAGCAACGCCCTCGACGCCTCGTTCTGGCTCCTAAAAAGATCGTGGAACACGATGTCACTTCCTTCCACCAGCGCACGAACGGCATCATCAATCTGCGAGAGTTCCGTCAGACCCCGTCCCGACTCCCACACTTTGTTCAACACGGCCTGAACATACCAGGTAATTCCCTCGAAACGGTCGTAGAGCGAACGAAACACCTTGGAATCAACCCGGTCTCGCCGTGTCGCAAAGTGCCGGCGGGCGAATGCCTCGTATTCACCCGGATCAATCGTTCCAAGGGAAAGGATCTCGGTGGACTGGTAGAACGGACGCTTGGCCGACCCGAACATCTCGCTCATCACGTGGTGACGCGACCCAGCAAACACGAACCGTACCCACGGCACGAACTGCACGTGACTTCGCAGCAACGCCTCCACACCCTTCTCAGGGAACTCCGCGATTTGCTGAAACTCGTCAATGGCAATGACCACGCGGCGTTCCTTCGCCTTGAGATAGGCGAACGTCTCGTCGAGTGTCGCCTTGGCGGCCGACGGGGCGATGTCGAACGAAAAGCGCGGCAGTTCATCTTCTTGCGGCGTAATCGTCGGGCGACAGCTCTTGAAGAAACGTGCGACGGCAGAGAGCGTCTTCTCAATCGGCGAATCGAGCGCACCCGTCACTGCAGCGGCAAAGGCCGCAGTGAACGAGGCAAGGTCTTCAATGGAGAAGATGTCGAGGTAGATGCCGGTGAACTCTGACGGCATCTTCGCCAGGGCGTTCATGATGAGCCCTGTCTTGCCGTAGCGACGCGGAGCAATCAGCGTGACATTGCGGTCGTTCTCGAACGCCGCAATCAACCGAGCCGTTTCACGCCGACGGTCGCAGAAGTACGCCTCGCCTGCATAACCAGCTGTCAAAAATGGGTTTTTCTGGTTCACGCACGATAGTATATCATAACGCGCCCCCTCATGGCGAAAGTTTCGTCACGAAATTTTCGTCCGGCGATGGACATGCATGCTCATCCCGCCGCTACCTGAGCCGATTGAGTGCAACGCGCCCAGATGCGCTTGGGCTGGAATATGTATCGCCGGTCACGAGATTCACGACCTTCCACTCGCCGCAGCAGTACCCTACTGACATCTCCGCCTCTGTCCGAGACAAGCGACCGTCGCCGTCCGCGTCACGGCCGAATACGATCTCAACTCCGTTGGACGAAGTTGCATCAAGTTCGATCTTCAATGCAAACATCTTCGCGTCACCTCGCGAAGCGTCGAACACGCAGTTGGTTACGACCTCGCAATCGTCATACTCCGGCGGCGGCATCGACGGCACGACAAGCGCGGCGGCAAGAAACGTGGTTGTAAGTGTCATGGTACATTTTCCTTCATTCGTCAATTACCACCAGTACCAACGTTAATCCACGGCAGCGGCTGCCCGGATGAAAGGAGCTGGTTGGTAACGGAGGTGAAGTAATTCCCAAAGATTTCAGCACATTTCGGATATGAGAACGAATTGATTGCATATTCAAGACGATTTGAACTTGACCAATATCCGTCTATGTACTTAAGGAACACTTTGTCAATTATCGCATCTGTTCCAGATTCTAAAAGTCTATTCCTGTAAAGCATTCTAACGCCAGCGTCTCTTAACGCAATCTGAGTGTCATTTGTCGCATCAAAAGACAGTAATCGACTGGCATAATGTGCGCCTGCCGTCCCCTGTTCGTAAAAATTGTAAACCATGGAATTAGTCATAATTGTCTCAACGAATGCTGTTGTCGAATCGTCAACATTACTAAATTTAACTACAAGGCCAATAGCGTCATCCCTACAAATACCTTTTGGATTCAGTGCCAATGCCTTCATTGCATTGACGGCGTTCGTATAGTTGAACTCTTCACACTTCCCAACCGCAACTGCCGCATAAAGTTTTTCAAAATAGTCAAGCGACTCGCAGTCGTTTGTGGCAAGCTTGGAAAGATACCAATCGAACGCCGCCATTTTTCTGGCAAGCGTCCAGCCGTTCGTGTCTGCGCCAAGGAATCCGCGCCATGTGTCCGGCGGCGGATCGTCATCTGGCGGCGAACCTTCGGGGAGATCATCGTAATAGGATGAAGCGCGAGAAAGCGCTGCGTCTATTACGGCGTTGGTCTCATCATGCGTATGCCCTCGAGCCAAAGTTATCGCGAAAAAGGCATCGCAAACACACAACATCATCAATGCGTTCTTCATCTTGAATACACCTCCAAATTATGTTGAACAATATAATCCGCACCCACGCGCGGATAGGTTGTCTGTTGCGGAGAGGTTGCCTTCCCCCTAAGGCTGAACACCAGATTGTTCGGCACGTCCGCCCTTGTCCCCATGTTAAATCCATGCATCAACATCTTCGACATAACGGACCGTCTTGTGTCCGACTTCTCGTAAAACCCTCGCCCACTTTCCTGCCCCCAGTCGTTTTCGGAAAACATGAAAAAAGCATGATCCACAGTTGCGTCAACATAGGGCATGTACACCGCTGGACGTCCTTTACTCTTATAGAACCAATAACAATCGTCAAGCCCCAACACATGCCCAAGTTCGTGTGCTATTGTTGTCCCTCCTGCCTTTTTGGTAAAGATTATCCCAGACGACGTCTTCCGCGCAGTAATGCCATCCTCGCGCTTTAGTGAACCGAGGAAATACATCTTTATACAGTCGTGGGCAGTATAGTTGCTTACGAGGCTTGTGAATTGCGGCGTGTTCAACCATGTCACTCTACCGCTTGCATTCGTTATCGGTACCGCCCGAAGGAGATTCCAGTCATTAGTCGAGCCTACACTTTCAGGTGCCGTCACAAGTTCAAAACGAATCCCAACCTGTGTGAATATTTCATTGGCGGCGTCAAGCATCCTATCAATTTTTGCATTCGTCCACCCGTATCTTTTTTGATTATAAGGCGGTTCTACCACAAACGCCCTTACTGGAATAGTGCGGGGAAGCACCACAGGCAACACGAAACGCGGCTGGATCTCGTCTTCGTTGAACCGCGCCTCAACAGTCACGGTGCCCATCCCAGTCGGCTCGACCGTCGCATACCAGCCGTATGTGGCGACAATGCGCCCCTGACCCGACACCACGCGCCAATCAACCTCCAGCGGTGAAAAAGCGCCGTTCGCGCCCACCTTCAGGACTGCGTTCGTTCCCATCACTAGGCGGGACGGGTTGACATAACGACCGCCAAACTTTTCCGTCGTGACCAGTTTCCGCAGCGGCTCAATGCAGCGAAACGTCGCCGATGACGTCAGTGGCTCGCCGCCGCCCGCAGGTGTAAACGTGGCGGTGATCGTTCCCGTTCCGCGGTTCGGACACGACACGTAGATGGTACAACTTCCAGTGTGCGCGAAGCCATCTGTCACCGCAAGTGGGAACACCGTCTCCGACGTGACACGGTTCGTCACGCCGTCCACGACGTGAAACAGCACAGGCGCGGCGTCCCCCTCCGCGGAAAGACGAGCAGTGCCGTTCGTGCCGGCAGGGCCGGTGAGGTTCAGCGTCACGGGACGTATGCGCTCCGCCCGGTTCGAGGGTGATCCCAACTCTGCGTCGTTCAAGAAGAACACATCCTGGCATACCAGCGCGAGCGCAAGCGGCGGCTCAGCGTCGGTTCCAACTGTGACTGGCACATGGTTCGTGAGCGTGTAGCCAAAAAACTGAGTGACCAGGTCAATACCGTTGGTCGCCCATACGACTGTCGAGGCGGAGGCGTACGTCACGTCCGTCGTTAGCGAGTGGGAATTCGAGAACGTGATGCCCTCGCCGCCGTGCCACGTGCAACCCAGATAGGCGTCGGTGTGGCAGCCCGTGACACTTGCCGCCACTTCGATGGTGTCGCCGGGAAAGAGG
>CADCOC010000096.1 GCA_902802945.1 uncultured bacterium
GGGCAGTCGGCGTAGGTTCGAGTGCGCGTGACGACTGGATAGAAGCGGATGACGGCCTCGATGCCTTTCTCGATTTTCTGGACAAGGTCCATCGTCGCGGCGTCGTCGGTGAGCTGCACGATCTCGCCGTCTGGCTTCTTGAACTGGTGTTTCTTCGCCAGTTCGCCGTCGGGCTCCTTCATCCACGCCTCGATGAGCGCGCGGTTCGGCTCGTTCTCGCCAGAGCCGCAGTACGCCATGATCGAGACGTCGTTTCGGACGGACTTGATTGACCAGATGTCCTTCAGCGGCTCGACTACAGTCGGGTCTTCTTCGGTTCCGGAACCGCTCGTCGGATCGGGCGGCGTGCATTCTATGGTGAGGACGCCGTAGTTGCCAGGCGTGCGGCGGACGGACCACGACGAGGCGACCCAGCCGGTCGCGACGACATCTCCCTTTGCAATGCCTTTCCCGGCCGTTTCAAGGTCCGTGTAAGGGCCTTTCCAGGAGAAGGACTTCTTGAGGTTGCCGGCGTCGTCGCAGCCTGCCGTTTCGTCGGGCTGCGCAACTGCGGCCGTTGGTGGCGTGAAGTTTGCCATTAGAACGTACCCGATCCTTTCCCGGTCTTCGCCTCGATCTTCTCGAGGAGCGCGACCTGCTTTTCGTTGACTCTCTGGAGATCCCGGAACCCTGCGTCGCTTCCGGCGAAGTTGCCGCCGACGCGCGCGAGCGAGTCGAGGGCGTCGATCGAGGCGCGTGCCTCAGGCGTCGGTCTCTTCTCCATTGCCCAGACCAGGTTCTCGCGCATGGCATATAGGCGCTTTGCAGCACCCTCAGACTGGGCGAGTTTCTGCCGCGTGAAGGCAAGTTCCTCTGACTCCTTGTTGCCCTTGGCGATTTTTTCGTCGGCCGTCAGGTCGGATTTTTGGAGTCCATTGATTATATTGACGCTCTCCTGCTCGGCTGATTTCAGTAATTTGATGGCGTCGGCCGTCCGTGCGGAAGCCGCCTCGACTTCTTTCAGCTGCGCTTTCAGGAGCTCCATCCCCTCGAGCCCCTTAAAGTGCGTCTTGACGGATGTCATCTCGTCGAACTTTTCAGCCCATCCACGCGTTGCTTTCAGTTTGTCCTCACTGGTCCGGAAGTCCTTGAACCAGTCGTCCTCCATTTTGGAGTTGTCCATGAACTGCTTTGCAGCGCCGCCCGCCGCGCCGACGGCAATTCCGACGCCCGTGCCGACGCCCGGCACCATGCTTGCGACCGCGGCACCCGTTGACGCTCCCGACAATATCGATGCCAGATACCCCATCGATGTCCTGCCCGCGCCAGGATCCATGTGGTTGGCGGCATATCCTGCGGCCATGCCAGCGGCCAGGCCCGCAAAAGACTTCGCAAGCCTGCCCATTGAAGCCGACGATCTCTCCGATTCGTCGGCGACGTTCTTCGCCGAGCGGGCGAGCTTGCCCATCGACTTTGCGGCCCTGTCGGCACCATCGGGCGGGACAGCGCCTCCGCCCGGCGACCCGCCCGTCTCGGCTAGTTGCTGGATCTTACGCTTCGCCTTTGTGGTCTCGGCGTCTACTTCAACTGTGAGTTTCTTCGCCATTGTCTATCTTCTCGATTTCGGAGAGCGGGAAGACCGTCATCGTGCCGTCCGGCCTGACGAACCGCTGCCGCCGGAGGAGGCAGATCGCGGAGAGCGGGACGGCCCACATGATTTCCTCGAAGCCCCAGTGGTAGGTCGCGGCTGCCCAGTGTGCGAGCGCGGCAATCCAGCCGTCGTTGCCGCGCCTGTCGCTTTTTTTGGGTCGTCCTCCGGCATGACGTCGAACGCGGCGTTCATCTGGCGGTAGCAGGCGCGGCGGATCGCGTCCATCGTCGCGACCGGCACCGTGTCGGCCCACTGCATGGCGAGGTCGAGCACGTTCCCGGCGAAGACCTCGCGCGGATCGTGCGTGAGGAGGTAGAGCGACGGGATGAGCTCCAGCGCGTCCTTCGGCTCCCTGTCCGTGACGAGCGGGGAGCCGATGCGCTCCAGGGCCGCCCACATGCCGAGCGTCATCGGCTTCACGTAGATGGTGCTCGCGGTCTTCGCTCCCTTCGCTGCGCTCCGCTCGCTCGACCGCGCGGCTGTTTCTCCGCAGCGGATCGGCAGCGGCAGGACCGCCGCCATCGCCTTCCTGGGGTTCGACTTGCTCATGGCTTACGACTGCGCCGGCGCGTTGTCGAACCTGTGGGCGCTCAGGTTGTAGCGCTTCAGGCCGTTGTAGCTGCCCGCCGACTCGTGGCTGTCGACGTAGTACTTGACGCCGTTGTATGTGACCGTCGAGTTCTCGCCGTTCTGGCCCGCAGTCTCGGCCAGCTTCGTGCCGCGGTAGGTGAGCTTCAGGTCGATGCGCTTGTCGTACTTGATCTCCTTGGTGACCGCGTTCTTCTGGTCCGGGACCGTCTCGACCTGCGGAGAGTCCGTGATGGACTCGCTCTCGATCGTGATATTTTGCGCCGTTGTCGCGATGCCGTATTCCTCGGCCGTCGCCGTTGCTGGTGTGGTTGCCATGTTTGTTCCTTTCTTGTAGTTGCAAGTGGGTGAGTGAGGGAGTGTGTGAGTTAACTCCTCCACTCTTAACTCCTAACTCCTCCACTTAAATGGATTGTCGTCGCGAAGGTGACGGTCGCGGTGAGGACGCCCGCCTGTCGGTCTATCGTCTGCCGCGTCGAGAGCCAGCAGAACTGCGAGCCGTCAAGCGCGTGCATGACGATCTCCGCCGCGTCGAGCGCGGTTATGACGCCCGGCTGGACGCGCGCGACGGCGGGCTTCTCGCTGCACTGGATGAGCAGCTGCGTCTCCGCCGGGATAGCGGTGCTCGCGGACTCGCTCCCTTCGCCTTGCTCCGCTTGCTCGCCCGCTCGTCGGATGATGTTCGCGCCGTTGCGCTGCATGTCCGGAGTCACCACGACGACGGCGATCTTTCCCTCCTGGATGTGCTTGTCGGATTCCTTGTAGACCTCGCGCGAGTCCTCTGCAAAGGCCTTGCAGCCGCCCTGCACAAGCTCGTCAAGGGCGTTCAATTCCTTCGCTATCGCTTCCTGAAATTCCTTGATCTTCATTTTGCCGTTGCCTCCTTTGAGGTTGATGTGATATGATTGTCTCCATGAAAACCAATACAGCTGAATATTCCTACCGCAGGTGCGGCGAGTTGCTTGAACTCTTCATCCGCAACAGGGGCAAGCCGATAGAGCCGCTTTCCGACGACGACGTAAATCTCGCCGAGGGCCTCATCAAGTGCGGTATGGTCACGGGCGATTTCTCCAAGGGAGTCGTTCTCGCCAACAGTGTCACGCCCGCCGGTCTTGAGTACCTGGAGACCATCCGCGACCGTCGGTGGTGGCGCAGGCTGCTCAAGACCGCAGGCGTGGCCGTAATTGCCGCGCTCAGTGCGCTTCTCGGAACGGTCTGGCAGCGAGCTGCGGACTTCGCGTTTGATGCGCTCAAAGTCTCTTATTCGCAAGAAGGTCATGGCACCGAGAACAGCCAGAACGCCAAGGAACGCGCCGAGCAAGTCCAAGAGCGTGATGCTTCCGCGCCGTAGTTTCGTCTTCATTTTGCCGTTGCCTTTCCGAAGTGGTTTATGGTATTATGTTCGTGTGGTCTGCTTGCCTGTTGACAGCCTCCCATTCAAGCGCGTCGGTTCGTCCGTGCGTCGGGAGGGGGAGTCGCAGGGTAGCGGACCATTTTCTTTGATGTCGGTAGCGTTGTCTTGAAGAACGTCCAGAGCTTCGGATGTCCCTTTTTCGTAATTTTGACCTGCATCATGTAGGTACTGCCGTCGAATGCGTCTGTTTCGGCGAGGAACAGGTCGGCTCCCAGCTTCATCACCCTGTCTGGCTTGCGCCACATACACGGCAACATTTCCATTTCCTCTGGTTTGAGCGGTATGTCCTCAGGATGCTCCTGATTGGGATAGAAGTGGGAGTCGTGCGTTGTGCCGTCGGGCCGTTTCGTATCGCGCCAAGTTTGATCCACATGAAGCTGCTCTCCTTCAATGACATCGGCAAACGGTGCGGTTTTGGGGTTGCTTCGCAAGAGATTCAGCATTCCAGATTGTGGCTTGCCAAGTTGAATGTCGAAGTTCTTGCCATGCAGCACCGTCTCTTCAAGCACTTCCGGACGCCATTTGAGGACGCCGTTGTCTATCTTGACTAGATCTCCGAAGTCTTTCCCGAGTATCGCCTTTGTCTGGCTGTAATGCTCTGCTGAAACGGGAAACGTCGCCTGGAGATTCTCGTTGAAGTCGGGCACGGGCTTTTCGCGGAGCGCGGCGGTTTTGCCGCGCAGCTCGTCGTCGCTGATCAGCCCGAGCCGGATCGCGGTCTTGCGGTCCACGTCGAGGACGCCCATGCCGCTGCCCCAGTCGAAGGGCGGGAAGGGATTGCCGAATACCGAAAGCCGTTCCCACACCGGGTCGTCCTTGAGCGCGATCATCTTGCCGCCGTAGGTCTTGCCGCCCGCCTTCGCCCACCTCTGCGGCCAGTCCTGACGCGGTTTTCTGGAGTGGCGGATGCGCGTGAACTCCTGCGCGGGGAACGCGGCGAACGCGCCGGGGCTCATTCCCTCCGCAAACTGCATGTAGCCGCGCGCCTGGGCGACGTTGGTCTTGATGATGACGTCAAGCCGCGCCTGGCTGAAAAGGTCGTGGATGGTGTCCTGCTCGCCGGGTTTGGGCGTGTAGTGCAGCCTTTGCAGGTCTTCGCGGATCTTCATCCTGATCTTCGAGATGTCAGTCTCGCCCTCGGCGTACTCGGCGTCCTTCTGCCGCATTGCCGCGAGGATATTGACCTCGGCGACGCGGGACGAGAAGAAAGCGCGGTTCCTGAAGCCCGCCTGGATCTGGTTCCACTGCGAGGAATCCAGATTGGAGCCGACGAGCGCCTTCTGAAGTATGAGTTCCGCTTCGGTCATAGTATCGCCTCCATCGCGGACTTGCCGGCTTCGACCATTTCGTCCTCTGTCGGGAGGATG
The DNA here is from genome assembly GCA_902802945.1 of uncultured bacterium. Classification (GTDB taxonomy): domain Bacteria; phylum Verrucomicrobiota; class Kiritimatiellia; order RFP12; family UBA1067; genus RUG572. The sequence goes on from CADCOC010000096.1 coordinate 5,000, forward strand.
GTCTTGTCTTCGGGAATCGTCGCCTTGGGGACGAGGAGATACACGACCTCGTCAGTCTCCTTGTCGCGGAGCGTGCCTGTCGTTGAACCCTTCGGCCAGACGAGCGCGAACTTCGTGCGGTCGGGGTCGGCCTCTGCAGGGCGCTTCCCGGCACCCTTGATAGACTTCGGTATTGCGAGCGCCTTGTGCCCGTCCGTCGGATACACCACGCCGCCGTAGTAGTGCAGCGCAACGCCCTCCTTGTGAATCGTGATGAGGGCGGTCTTCCCGGACATCTCCGTCGTGACGCCGCTTGCCGCGTCGCCGTAGTAGCCGGTGCGCGGGAGCCCGTCTGACCTGCCGCGCCGGTCGCGTTCGACGAGCTGACGCTTGACGATGTTCGATACGCCGCGTCCCGCAGCCTGGGCAAGCTCTTGCTCGCTCGGCAGTACGTCGCGCAGCTGCGCGGGCGGTATCGTGATCGTCAGGTGCATGGGCGGCTAGTCCAAAAGCCTTTCGGGTGTGGCGGGGGCGGCTGCAGGGGACGAGACGGGAAGCGTCGAGTCGTCGACCTCTCCGTCCGGCGCGTAGCTTTCCACCGCGATTTCGCCGTGGGCGATCTTGTCGAAAATCTCCTCCGCGCGCTTCAGCGCGTTGCGGCGGTCCTCCGTGAGCGGGACGCTTATCCTGTTGAGGACCTTTGCCATGGCGTAGTCCATGGCGGGGATGACGAGCCCGGCGGGAATAGTCCCGGCCGGGCCCATCTTCGAGCACCGCCCGCCGGACGCAATCCACGTCCGGACGAGCGATGCCGTGCGATCGAGGAGCGGCGCAACCGGATCGGTGCCGTCCAGAGCCCCGTCGCGGCGGAATGCGTCCACCTCGCCCTGCGAGAGGTTCGCCGCGAGGTCGGTTTCCGTAGGCTTTACCCAGTTTGCCATTGCCGCTCCTTTCGGTCGATTAGCTCGCGGTGCCGACCTTGATGATGCCGGGCGTGCTCGCGCCGGCGTTGGCCGAGACGGCTGCGACGCCGAACCAGAGATCGCCGTTGACGACCTCCTTGTTCGTCGCCTGGTCGTCCGCGACGACGATGCCGACGGAAAGACCGCTCTTCTCGTCCGTCTCGACGCCGCTCTCCTTGTAGGAGGCGATGAGCGTGGGGACGCGGGCGATGAAGCCGATCGAGCTGTACGGCACGATGCAGGCGCGGGCGGTCATGCCGGCGAGCACAATCACCTTGCGGAAGCCGAGCTCGGCGGCGATGGAGTCGGGCGTGGCGGAGAGGTGCGCGGCGTGCATGAGCTGCTTGATGTTCGCGTACTCGGTGCCGTTCACGACAAGGCACGCCTCGGTGGGGTCGTACCAGTTGACCGCGTGCGCAAGGCCGTCGTAGCCCGCGAGCGTGACCGTGCCGACGGCAGCGATCTTGACGCCGGTCGAGGCGGTCGTGCCGTCGAGGGCCGTGGTGATCGCCGACTTGACGGCCATCGCGATGCCGACGCCGCAGCGCTTGGCGAAGAGCTGCTTGATGCGCGCGGCGTTCACGCCCTGGTCGACGTTCACGCCGGTGATGTCGAAGCCCTGCAGGTAGTGCGACGCCGTGAGCGAGGCCCAGTCGGTGTTGCCGCCGGTCAGGTAGTTGTTCGTCGACGCGTTGAAGGCCGTCGCGGCGGAAACCGTCGAGAGCGGGACCTTGATCGTCGCGCCGGGCTTCACCTCAAGGCCGGGGGCCTCGGCGGAGAAGTCGGTGGGACCGAGCGCGTCGATGAGGTCGAGCGCGGGGCGGATGTGCCCAAACAGAGCCTCGATGGAGAGGGTGAGGGCGGGGGATGTCAGTGCCATGTGTTTTTCCTTTCGTTGGTGTTTGACTGTTGAATGGGTTCCGGCTTACTTGCCAGCCTCGATTTCGTCCTTGTGCGCCTTGTAGAACGCGGCGCGCTCGGATGCGGGGAGGGCCGCCATCTGCTCGCGGCACGTCGCGACCGCTCCGCCGTCCTTCGGGACGTCGGGCGTCTTCTTCGCGGCGGCGAGGACGGTCTGCGTCTTCGCCTCGGGCGCTTTGCACGCGGCGATCAGCTTCTCGGCGCTCTCCGGGTTCGCCATGTACGCCTCGCGGCACGCGGCCACGTCGGCGATCTTCGCCTTGTTCGCCTCGATGAAGGCGTCGCACTTCATCTTGCGGCACTCGGCGAGGGCATCCGCAGCGGACTTCTCGGCGGCGGAGGCCTTTTCCTTCAGAGCCTTGCAGGCGGCCACGGCCGCGTCTTCGGACGCGTCCTCGGCAAGCCCGAGCTCTACCATCAGTTTCTTCATGTGGATTTCTCCTTTGTTGTTTTTGACCTCCGCGGCACGCGCCGCGGCAAGAGTCGAAAGCTCTCCGAAGTGCGGGGTGTTCGTCATCCCGATGGACTTGAGCGCGATCGGGCGGTACTCCTTCCCCGAATGTGCGCAAGCAAACGCGGGCGAGCGGTTCAGGAGCGTCTTCGACTCCCACAGCTCGCGCCCCTTCGGCGTGAACTCCCAGCGCGTCCAGATGGATCCGTCCTTCTCCTGGCGGATGTCCTTCGCCCACGCCATCGCCGCAGACGACTTCGACGGATCCAGCGAGTAGTGCTCCTCGTCGACAAGCACGCCCGGCCACGCCGGATTCTCTGCAGCGTTCTTGAAAGCATCCATAATGGCCTTTGCAGCCGCCTCGTCGAAGACGAACTCCGCATCCTCGGGCGCACCCTTGACCGTGCCGCCGACCGGATAGCGTCCGTACGGCGGGAAGGTCTGGAACCACGTCGCCTTCGTCTCGGCGTCTTCCTTGACCGCGCTGCAGGCGGCGAAAGTCAGTGTATCATTCTTCATCTTGTTTTTCCTCCTTTTCGACGGCTTCCGCAGCCGCCTCCGCAAGGGTCTTCTCAAACAGGCCGCTCAGAGCCTCTACAAGCGCGTCCTCGGCTTTGGGGTCTCCTTGTCCGTCCAAATCGCGCGGCGCGTTTTTAAACGCCTCCTTGCGCGTTTGCAACGAGCTCTCGGCCTTTGCCCTGGCGAACGCGGGCGTCTGGGGGGCTTCTTCCTCCCTTTCGAGGGTGAAACCGACCGCTTTTTCGAGTTCTCCCTGGTCGACGCGCCATCCCGCCTGCTTCAATGCCACCGCGACGTTCGCCGCGTCCTGGGCGCTGCGCTCGGAAGGGAAGTCGAGCGAGAAGTCGACCGCGCACGGCTGCGCGCCGAACTTCGCCGCGAGGAACGGCTTGATGAGCGAACGCATGACCGCCTGCGAGAGAACGCCCGCGTCGCGGCGGACTATCTCCTGCCACACCTTCATCTGCGCTCCGCCCGCGAGAGAGCCGGTGTCGGCCTGGGCGAGCGACGTGAGGGTGCCGCCGGTCGCCAACAGGACGATCAGCTTCTCCTGGTGTTCGATGAAGGTGTTGAACGGATCGGTGCCGCGCGATCCGCCGGCGAAGTCGGTGATGCTGCTGCCGCTCGGCCACACGCTCACCTGTCCGTTCTCGACGGCACGCGCCGCGTCGAGGTAGTCTTTCCTCTGCTCGTTCGTCGCGTTCGGGGCCATCGTCACTGCGGGCTTCGGGAGTGCGTAGCGCTCGAGGAACCTTCCCCAGTCCCGTTCCGAGACCGCGTGGCGGATGTGGATCGACAGCGCCGGGTAGTCTATCGCCCGTCTGCGCTGGATGCCTATGAGCCCCGCGTCCGCGCAGCTCACGGCGGAGCGCGTGAAGCCGTTGCACTCGGGGTTGTGGTAGAGGACGCCGTCGTGCACAAGGAACTCCCACGAGTTGTGCAGCTGTATCTCGCGCACGGTCGCGTCCTCCTCCCAGATCGGCTGAGCGAGCGCGAAGCCGCGGAAGAACGCCGAGTCGAGGTGCTCCAGCATTTCCGTGAAGTTCTCTATTCCCGCGATGAAGCTCTCCACGGCGTCCTTCTGCTCGTCGGCGAGGCGGCCTTCCATCGACGGCAGCGCGGAGACCTTGAGCTGGAATCCGGCGATCGCCGCCTGTCTGCGCTCGATGCAGGTGAAGAGTACCGGGTTCGCGCTCTCGATCTCGTTGAAGAGCCAGTGAAGGCGCTGCGTGTCGCCGGCGCGGGCGGCGTCCCAGATGTTCTGCGCGGTGCGGATCGAGACGCCGACGAGCGGGTTCGTGCGCTCCAGCCAGCAATGCGCCGCGTCGACCACGACCGTCCTCGTCGGCACATGGGGAGGCGGCAGCTTTTCACTGTTCACTTTCACCTTGCCACTCTTCTTAGTCGCCATAAACGCTCCTTGTGTCGATGTTGTGTGCCGCAGTCGCCGCGAACGGCTTCACGTATTCGCCCCCGAAGCTCGCCGCGCGCTTACAGAGCGCGGCGGCGCAGCAGCCGTCGGAGTGGCCGTTAGACATGCGCGGCGCCCAGAACTTGAAGTCGTTGCCGCTCTGCAGCATCTGCATCGCGTGGAAGTCCTGGCGTATCCAGTCCACGTGCGGGATGAGGAACGAGCAGACCTTGCCGAAGCAGAGCCTGAACGGCGTGAAGAGCTCGCGCTTGGAAACCTCGCTGAAGCTGAACTTCTCGATCTTGCCGGCAAGGAACTTCTTCGGGTCGGCGTCGTATTCGCCCCATCCGGTGAAGTCGGTGCCCGGCATCCCGTTCGCGGCGATGTCGCCGAAGCCGCGCCCGGGGCCTGTGTAGTCCACGCACACGCGCACGCACTTGTCGATGCGGCTCCTTACCGCCGCCAGCTGCTCGCCCGTGTCGAGCCCCTTGATGAACATGACGTCGCGCGTGACGAGCTTTTCGACCGGCTTGCCGTCAGCGCCGGTCTCCACGACCTTCTTGGCGAACCAGAAGATAGACGGGTCGCTGATTCCGCCGAAGTCGAAGCCGCCGTAGAACTCGCCCGGCTCGTTGGGGTCGAAGCCGTGCTCCGTCGCCTCCACGCTCTCGGCGGCGGTGATCTGGTCGAAGCTGAGGAGGTTCGCGCTCGCGTCCAGGAACTCGCACTCGAACTCCTGCGGCCATGCCTCGGGCGTGTCGAACGCCTCGCGCACCTCCTCGACGTATTCCTCGGCGGTCTTCGCCCGCTCCTTGCCGGTCTTCTCGTCGATGACCGTGCCGAGCTTTCCGGCGGCCTCCCACTCCTTCGCCGCCTCGTGGATCGTGACCTTCTGCACCTCCCACTTCACGCGGCGCTTCGGGTTCGGGTTCAGGAAGTTTTCGTCCACGAGCTTGTGGAACATGTCGCCCTGGCCGTTCGGCGTGGAGGTGATGATGACGCGCTTGATGGACGCCATCGGGTTGACGATGACGGCGAAGACGGCCTTCCAGACCTCCTTCTGGTCCTCGAAGAACGCGAACTCGTCGATGATAAGGTAGCCGGTGAAGCCGCGCAAGCTCGCGGGTTTTCCGGGAAGCGCGTAGATCTTCGACCCATTCGGGAGCTCGATTATCTTGGCCTTGACCTTCGCGCCTTTCTCCAGGGCGTCGAACTCCTCTTCGCTCTCTGCGGCCGACAAGTTCGCCGCCTTGATCCAGTCCTTGCACTTGTCGAGCGTCTCGAGGGACTGACGCTCGGTCGGCGCGACGATAAGCCACTTCGAGCGCGGCTCGGTCATTGCGCCGCGCGAGGCGATGAACGACGTCGTGAAGCCCTTGCCCGTCTGCCGCGACCAGAGCGCGATCACGAAGCGCGCCACGGAATTGGCGAGCTTCTTCTGGAACGCAAGCAGATAGTCTATGAGCTTCATCAGCCGAATATCTCCTTCATCTTCGCAATCTTCGCCGCGTCTGTCAGCTTGGTGTCGCCGAGCGCGTTCCTCGCGGCGTTCTCGCGGCGCTCCGCCGCCTCGAACTTCTCGCGGGCGAGCTTCAGCTGCTCGTCCTTCGTCTGCTGCGCGGCGGCCTTGAGCGCGAGTTCGCGGTCGCGCTGCTCCGCCGACTTGAACATCGCCGCTGCGCTGGCGAAGATCTGCATGACCTTCTCGTTGCGCTCGCCGTCCGGCTTCGCTGCCTCGTCGACCGAAAGCGACGTCATCATGTCCGCCGCAAGCTGCGGGTCGATCTTCGCCGCGGTGATTCCCTGCGCAATGCGCTTCGACGCCTCGACGCTGATTATCGTCTCCGCCGCCTCGTCCATGCGCATGCGGTGCTTGAAGCGGAACCACGTCGCGTGGCTCGGCGCGACGATGCCATGCAGCGAGAGGTAGGGAAGGACGTCGCGGTCGAAGTCGCGGAGGTACGGGCGGCCCGCCTGGCGCTCCTCCTCGGTCGGCGGCTTCGTGAGGCGGTAGAGCTCCTTCGCCGTGTCGGCGGGGAGCTGGGCTTCCCAGGCATCGCTGCGTGCGGGCATTACATTCCCTCCAGGGCGGTCATGCCGCGTTCCGTGATTGTCCACCGCTGGTCGTGCCAGATCGGCTCCATGTAGAAGGTGATCCAGCCGCGGTCGCGCATGAGCGTGAACGCCGCCTCGCGCTGCTCGTCGGTGGTCGGCGCGCCGGCGGCGAGGTCGATCTGCGAGAGGAGCGCGGCCTTCTTCACGCCCGTGCCGCCAGCCGCCTGAAGCGTCTTGAGCGCGGTCTTTATAACGTGTCTGTCAAGTGCGTCCATTGCTACTTGCTCCTGAAGAGTTTGTTCTTGATCGCGGAGAGGTCTTCCCGGATGCCTTCCAGTATGCCCTCCAGCTTCGAAGTCAGCTTGTCGTTCGCGTTGAGGCGGGCGAACATGTTCTCGTGGTCGCGCTGGTTGTCCTCGACGTGCTTGTTGAACTCCTGCACCGTCACGTACTTCGGCGTCTTCTCCGTCGTCACCGGCAGAGGCGTCGGCTCGACGCGCGTCTTCTGGTTGCGCGAGCGGTGCCAGGCAAGGAGCTCCTTGACGATGAGCCCGATTGTCGTGCCGCCGAGCGTGAGCGTGAGTCCGTCGCTTACTTCCACTTACTTCACCTCGCAGTCGGTGCATGCGCCTGTCGTGCAGTTGCCGTCGGGGCAGTCGACCACGTGCGGATCGCTTGTCGCGCTGTTCCCCGTGGAACTTTCTCCAACTCCAACTTTGGACTCCAACTTCTCACTCGCTATCTTCGCGAGCTGCACCGCCTTCCTCACTTCGCCGCCGGACTTGACGACGCCGAGAGGCGTGACGGTCGCGACGCTCTTCGCCACCTCTGCATTCTCCTTTGAGACCGCCGGAGCGACCTCTGCAAACGCCTTGCAGATCGAGTCGATGATGTCCGACGAGCTTGCGACGGTGTTCGTTCCGACGAGGAAGATGTCGATCTTGTGGGTCTTGATGTTCGGCTGCAGCCACGCGGTGTCCTCCTCGTAGTGCGCGGCGAGAGCTTCCTTGTCGCCCGGGATCGAAGTGAGCCGACCCCAGCCGAGCGCGAGTACTTCGGAATAGCCGTTCACATACATGCCCTTGAGCTCGATGTCGCGCACCTTCTTCGGAGCCGTCCAGCAGCCGGTTAAGACATATGCAAGGGCGACGACCAGGCATATAAACAGCAGCTGCACTGCGGTGATCTTGAGTTCGGTTTTCATGGTGTCCTTTCTTTTGGTTTAAAATGTCCTTCGAGCATGGTAGCCCTCGACCCACGCCTGCCAGCCGCCGGGGCCGGAAACGAAATCGAACGCGAGACGCGCGGCGGCGCGGGCGCGCCAGTGCCGGAGCGTCCACCACGGGTACGCGTCCTTGACGAGCTTGACGCAGTTGTCCCAGAACTCCATGTTCGCGTAGTTGAAGGCGTAGCGGCCGCAGTCGGAATTGGCGAAGCGCATGTCGTGTATCAGCGCGGCGGGCTCGAAGAGGGAAAGAAACTCGGTTATCTTCTCGCGCACCGTCTCGCCCGCCCACTCCGGCCCGATGCCGTTGTACTCGCGGCAGAGGGTGGCATAGTCGAAGCCCTGAAGGAACTCGACGCCGTCGAGCTCAGCCAGAACCGCCGTCTTCACAAGGCTGTCTATTTTCGCTTCGTCACACACGCTTTTCAACCTTTCAACTTTCAACCTCCAACCCCCGAAGGGAGGCCCGGTTCGCGGGGTTCGAGACCTTTCCGCGATCTACCGCCGGACGCGGCTTGCAGCAGTAACTTCCACAAATTAGGAGTTGTTCGATGAACGCCGCCATTATATACCACCCACGCTCCCAGCGCAAACTCATTACAGGGGTATATGCGATAAATCAATCAAATTGATTAAATGGGCGAAATGGGTGAAATGGGCGAAATCAACTTGTTCAACTTTGGAACCTGGTTCCAAAGTGAATCAATTTGAATCAATAAAAATGGGCATGTCAAGTAAAATCGTACAAAAAAACGCGGCAGATTTGCCGCGTTTTCAAGATGAATGTTTGCGCGGCGGATGTGCCGCGCTTTCAAGGCAAAAAAAGACCCCTTGCAGGAGTTTTGCAAGGGGGTTGTAAATGTCCAAAATGCGTCAAGAATTTTGGACTTTTATTTGGCCATTTAAAAAGACCTGGTGCGCGGCAAAAGTGCCGCGCGCGGCAGATTTGCCGCGGTCAGTATTTCTTCAAGATCGCCTCGATCTCGCGCTTCAACTCTGCGGCGCGGTCTGGTGGCGACTGCGAAAAGTTCTTTCTGCCCAGAAGCTCGTCGGTCGTCTTGCCTGTGATATCGGCAATATTACAAAGTGTTATTAAATCGGGCTCCCGGTTGCCGAGCTCGTAGTTGGCGTAGCGCGGCTGAGAAATCCCCAAAAAACGGGCAAAAGCAGCCTGAGACAGCTCCCCGCGTAGCCGTCGAAGATTGACGGCAAATTGAGTGCAAGAATTTTCCATAATATTATTTCATTTCGGCATTGACATTTAATAACGAACTGTGATACAATTTCCACCGTTGCCCGCAACTGGCACAGGAAAGTATACCACAAAAGGAGATGAATATGAAGAGCGAGCAGAAAAAGAAAAGCCTACGCGCACTTGCGCGGGAGCTTCACCGCAGCCCGTCGCACATCTGCCGCGTGATGAGCGGTGAGCGTTCGAGCCGCCGTCTTGCGATCGAGCTGAAGCGCCGTGGCTACAAGATCGCGAAGGAGGTGCGGTGAGATGAAGTACCGCACGATACACGAAGAACACTGGAAGGGAACATTCTATGCGACGGTCGAATGTTCCAACTGCGGGCAGCAGCTGCGTGACACCCAGCGCAGACATGCGCCGGCCTACTGCCCGCACTGCGGACATAAGCTGCATCAACTTCCGATAAGGATGTCTTTTGACAAAATCATCGACGCGTTGAACGCCTCTGCCGCGAACAATCCTGTCAATCCTGTTAATCCTGTCTAAAACCACCAACCACAAACAAGGAGAAAACCATGAACCTGACCGAGAAGAACTACGTCCTCGCGTTCGCGCTGGATGACATCAACTACATCGTGACCGAGAACGCCGGGAACAATCCTGGCGACGTCAAGAAGCAGTACGACTGCAACAAGGCCGCGTTCGACCAGATCGCAAAGGTGATCGCCAACGCAATGCGGCTCGACATCATGGGCGACGATCTCCCCGAGGGGACATACTTCACGCCGGAGGCCGTGCGCAAGTTCGCCGAGGAGCAGTCGAAGAAGGACGCGGGGCTCTCGTTCGAAGACGCGCCGAACCTGAACGAAGTGCTCCGGGACCCGCCGTTCAAGGGGGGGGCAGAGGAGGAGGCGCGCGAACGCTTCGGCAAGTTTCTCTCAATCCCCGCGCTCGGCATGCAGTTCCGGCGCTACACGAGCGCCAACACCACAATCCTCGTCGCCACGTGGCGCGACGATTTCAACAGCCACGTCTACGTCTTGCGCGTGGAGCGCGACGGAGACACGCCGAACTGCGGCTGGCGCGCGACGGCTACGAACGACGGACACGTCGTCTTCCAGCTCCGCACGAAGAACCGCTCGAACTGCGAGCAATTCGCATTCTCGGCAATGAAGCGCTATCTCAAGCGCGGACACCGCCGCACATACCGCACAATCGCAAAGGCCAAGAAGGAGGAAAAGTAACATGGCACTCATAATCATGGTAATCGTCGCGCTCGCGTGGTGCGCGTGGCTTCTTTACGACGGCATTCAGGAATGCCGCAAGATTGACAAGGCGCGGCGCTCCCGCCTCGCCGACTGCGTGGAGGTGCGGTAATGCACTCGCGCGTCTGCCCAGAATGCGGCGCGGAGTTTGCGCCGCGCACTGGCTCGCAGGTCTGCTGCAGCGACGAGTGCCGCGCGGCGCGCCATCAGCGAATCGACAGGGAGTGCCGTCGCCGCGCGCGAGGAGCGGACTTCGACCGTTCGCCGCGCGTCTGCCTGGAATGCGGCGCGGCGTTTGAGCCGCGGCGCAAGAACCAGGTCTGCTGCTGTGCGGCGTGCGCAAAGGTACACGCACACCGCCAGGCAGCAGACAGCAAAACTGTCACGCCCTCTGCGCTGAAGGCCGAGAGGGCTGCCAAGGCGCGCCGCCGCGCGGCGTTCTTTGCGGCTCGCGACGCCGCTTTCGAGCGCGCCGGTCTGCCGATCCCGAAGATCGAGGTCCGCAACGGAGTTCGCATAGAGTCGCGCGGCGTCATCGCGGGCCGTCCCTCGGGAAAATCCTCACTTCAAATCTCTTCAAAGAGCTACTACTACAGATGAGCCACGACGAGCTTAAGAAGGATTTCCAGAAGTGTGTGGAACGCGCTGCCGGACACCGCCACGTCGTCGACGTGTTCGGCGACATGGTCCGCGCCATGGCTATTGCCATTGAGTCGCCGTTCACGATCGGCGAGCGCAACGAGGAGCTGGAGCGCGAGTATGCCGCGATAAAGGCGCGCTATACCGCAGCCGAGTTCCAGGAGTTCCCCAAGGCGCTTGCAATCACCGGTGCGGCGATCGAGCTCAAGCGCGAAGACTTCCTCGGGCACGCACTCGAGGCCTTGGGCGCGAGCAATACCAGGAACGGCCAGTTCCTGACGCCGGTCTGCGTCTCGCGCATGATGGCGGCGCTCCTCTACCCTAAACTCGACGACTACACGCCCGGCAAGATCATCAAACTTAACGACCCGTCCTGCGGAACATCCGTTCTGCTTATCGAGGGTGCTGAGCGCCTTCTTTCCCAGGGCGTCCGGCAGGCCGACTTGCTCGTGATTGCCGGGGATATTGACCTCCGCGCGTGCGACGCGTCTTATGTGCAGCTCGCGTTCCTCGGCTATCCGGCGATCGTGCAGCACATGGACGCCCTCGCGATGAAGCGCATTTCGCCCGACCGATTCACGCCCGGCTACTTTCTCCACAGATTCCCCATGCGTCAAATAGAAAAACCTGTCAATCCGTCAATCCGTTAATCCGACAATTCCCATGAACGCCACGACCCAAGCGATAATCGCCCAGCTGCCTAAGAAGCCGATTCTCATACCGGCGGAAATTGCCGCTGCGTATGGACTGGCGACCACTGCACCCATACTCGCCGACATAAAGGTCGGCAAAGTCTCGGCCAACGTCATCAACGGCCGCTATCTGATTTCCCGCCAAGAGGCGGAAAGGTACATCGAGTCAAACGAATACACCCCAGACGAAGGAACAGTATGAAAAGTTCAAAAGCGAAGAGCCGACTTCGAACGATCCAGCCGAGAGAATCAAGTACCACCTCTCACAGGCGCATGTCGCGGCAAGCGTCGCAATGCGACATATCATCGAAGCCGGTTGGGAGCTTGCAAAGCAGAAGCGACTCCTCGGATACGGGCAATGGGCGGCATGGTGCGAGGAAAAATTAGACATCTCCCAAAGAACCGCCGACAAGTATATCGCGACATTCCAGCGGACGGTCGGGGTGGAGCGTGCGCAGCAGTCGGTTAGTCTCGAGGCGAAGCTTCTGAAGAAGGAACTCGACGCGGCGACGGCCGGCATGGAGGAGAAGACGGTCCGCCAGGCGATGATCGAGCTCGGCGTCATAAAGGCGGCGAAGTCCTGGGGCGGCTCGCGCGAGGGCGCGGGCAGAAAGGCGAAGAGCGAGTCTGAGACGGTTGCGGAGAAGCTTGAGGCGATCGCGCAGAACGAGACGCTGTTGTGGTCCGCGCTCAAGGGCGCACTCGACACCCTTGTGAAGATGGACGCCTGGGCATTCTGGCCGAGGTCGCGAAGAAGTCGTCCGAGACGATGATGAACAGGATCGGATGACAGTTGGAAGTTGGAACCTTCAACGCCCCAAGGAGATCGCTCTAAAATGACTACCTTTGAAATGGACCGACTCTTCGCCGTGATGCCCGCGCCCGAGGCGCAGCGCGTCCTCTCGTTCGTCGACGCGCTCGGCGTGTTCGAGCAGGCGTCCGACAAGCGCAGCGCGGCGAAGGCGATGTCCGCGCGGCTCGCGCCGTTCGGATACCGTGGGCTTTCGTATCCGTCGCTGATGCGCAAGCTGCAGGACTTCAAGTCCGAGGGCGTGTGGGCGTTCGTCCCGGCGAAGTACAAGCGCGTCGAGTCGCGCGGCGCGATCCGCAACGAGGCTTTCGTCGAGTACTGGCAGGGGCTGTGCCTCGAGAACCGGCGCAAGGTCGCCCCGGCGTGGAAGAAGCTCGTGCGCGACTTCTGCGCGGGCGTCGCGGTGCCGGGCGTCGGGACGTGGCAGGAGATGTTCTTCCGGCTGCGCGGCTACATGCCGGGCGTCGGCGAGCTGTGCCCGTGGAGCGAGTCCAATCCGCCGCCCGGATGGGGGCTGAGGAACCTGCGGCGTCTGTGTCCGGACGAGTTCGCGATGACGGCGGCGCACTACGGGCTCGGACGCGCGAAGACGCAGTTCGGCCTTACGGTTGCGAAGACGCGCGTGGGGCTCCGGTGCTGCCAGCTCGTAGAGGTTGACGACATGTGGTACGAGCACAAGGTGATATTCGCCGGGAACAGGGAGCCGCAGCGCGTCGTCGAGTTCGCCGCGCAGGACCGCCTCACCGGACACGTCGTGTGCCACCTCGCGAAGCCGATCCGCGAGAGGGCCGACGGGACAAAGGAGACGTTGAAGGCGTCCTGGGCGAAGTACGTGTACCATTTCGTGCTCGTCGTTTCGGGCATACCGCGCGAGGGGTGCGTAATCCAGGGCGAGCGGGGAACGACGAAGTCGGACGCCGAGTTCGAGGCCGCCCTGAAGGCGATCAACGTCCGGCGCGAGGGCGAGGGCAAGGGCGCGGTGTCGTTCCGGTCCGGCGCGCTCGTGACGGGTCCGGTCGGCAAGGGTCTTGCCGCTGGCGCGCCGAAGGGGAATCCGCGCGCGAAGGGAATGATAGAGCAGATGCACGCGACGCTGAAGAACGAGCTCGGCGGAGTGCTGGGCGAGGTCGGCGGCGGACGCGGCGTGCAGCCGGAGGAGACGAACGCGCTTGTCGCGGAGGCGTCGAGGCTCGTCACGGCGGCGTATGCGCTCAACCTTCCGGTCGAGGAGCTCAAGACGCCGTTCCTGTCGTGGACGCAGTTCGCGAAGGCGGCGGACGAGGCGCACAGGCGAATGGACGAGCGCAGGGAGCACAACCTGGAGGGATGGGCGGAGTGCGGCTTCTGCCTCGGCGAGGTCAGGATGAAGGCCGAGGCGTCGTGGCGCACGGTTCCGGCGCTGGGGGCGATGAGCCCGGAGGAGGCGGGCGCGGTCTCGGCGCTCGTCAAGGCGGGCTACGCGGAGTACCGGGAGAGGAAGATGTCCCCGAAGGAGGCGTGGGAGAAGTCGAAGGGCGAGCTCGAGAGGGTTCCGGAGTACTTCTCGCCCATGATACTCGGCAGTGAGCTGTGCGTCGTCGCGAAGGTGCGCGACTCGATGGAGTTCAGGTACAAGGATCCCAACACCGGCGCGGACCTCAAGATCGCGGCGGTCGCGGGCGGGGAGCTCCTGAAGCGCGGCGCTGAGTACCGCGTGTGGGTCAACCCGCTCGACGGCGACAAGGCGTATGTATGCGATTTGGAGGGGCGTTACATAGGCACTGCAAAGGTCATGCAGGCCGTCCGCGCGGATGCGACGCCGGAGGAGCTTGCCGAGCAGCTGGGTCTGCGTCAGCGAGTCCTCGCCGAGGAGATGCGGCGCGTCGCGCCGGTGGTGAAGCGCCGCCAGGCCGCCGCGCTCGCCAGGGCCGGGCACAACATCGCGGTACTCTCCGGCGCGATTGACGGTCCGCGTCCGACCGGCGACGGCTTCAGCCTCAAGGAGTTGAACGACGCTGGCGCGACCGATGCCGGAGAGCCGTACGACGCGCCCGACAACGCCGACGCGATCTCGTTCCTCGACCAGGTCAACGCCGTCTGATTTCCAAACCACAAACCACAAACAGGAGAACCAACCCATGAACGAAGAAAAGACAACCCAGCCAGGCGCGACGACATCGATGCCGGTCGAGGCGGCACCTGGCGAAAAGCACAGCGCAGTCATCGTGCGCGGAATCTCCATGCCGCCCCATCAGGTGCGCATGGCCATCGACCAGGCCGTTGCCCGCGAGCAGCTGAGCGAGGAGGACGGCGAGGAGGCCATCTGGTGGCTCTACAACTACGCCCAGGCCAACAGCCTCAACGAGTCGGCGCTTGCCGCAAAGATGAAGGCCTACGACAAGAACACCCTCTACCAGGTGTTTCGCGGCTCCTACGGGGTCAACAACAAGGACGGCAGGCACGCGAGCTGGTCGAACGTGGTCAAGGCCATCAAGGCGTTCAAGGCTGTTGCAATCGAGGAAGCGAAGAAGAAGAACATAGGGCTTCTCGACACCGAGGTCAAGCGCACCGTGTGGCAGTGCTGCGACGCGGCCCTGAACGACGGCATGGTGAGCTTCATCTACGGCCCGACGCGGTGCGGCAAGACATTCTCGCTCAAGGCATACCAGAGGTCGCACAACCACGGCACGACCGTCTATATCGAGCTGGGCAGCGGGTGGAACCGCCAGAGATTCGTCCGAGAGCTCGCCGCGACACTCGGCAACGGCGTCAAAGCCGCGAAGACATGGGTGCTGGAAGATGCGATTTTCAAGACGTTCAAGAGGTCCAACCTGCTGATCGTCGACGAGTTCCACAAGGCGCTGTCCACGCTCGGCAGGGATGCGTCTCGTGCTCTGCTCGAGTTCATCCGCGACATCCGGGACAAGACCGAGTGCGGGATGGTGCTGTGCGCCACCAAGGAGGGGCTTGAGGATTTCGAGACGGGCGCGAACGCGAAAACGTTCCGGCAGATGATAGGCCGCGCCATAGTCAAGGCCGTGCTGCCCGACCGTCCGGCGCTCAGGGACTTCAACACGATAGCCCGCGCATTCGAACTCCCGCTTCCGACGGGAGAGGATCTGCAGCGCGTCAAGGGTCTTGTGGCGGAGTACGGCATGGAGCGGCTGTTCGTTTACCTCCAGAAGACCCATGCGCTCACGCGACAGGCCAAGGAGCCGATGTCGTGGGCGGCGTTCGCGAAGGTGATGAACGGTTATCTTTCGCTGGCGCACATGAAGAATGGATACTGATCCTGTCAAAACCACAAACCACAAATCAAGGAGGAATACACCATGGCAACCAAGCAGAAGATATGGATCGACGGACGCGGGCGGGAGGTCCCGCCCTGCTACGTCGGCAAGTACGACAAGGCGCGTGACAAGGCCGTTCGCCACGTCCTCGCGGGCGCCCTGAAGCTCCGCTCGCAGATGGAGGCGTTCATGGCCGACGCGGTCAAGACCATGAACGGCCTCGCGGACGTCAAGGAGAGCCTGGGCAAGCGCGGCAACTTCTCTGCGCGATCGTTCGACGCGCTCATACAGGTGTCGATCAACCAGCGTTGGCACATCCGCTTCGACGAGCGCGTCGCAAAGGCGCGGGAACTGATGCTCGACTACGCCAACCGGGAGCTGAAACGCGCGGGTGATGGCGCGTACCTGCTCTCGCAGATGATCGAGGCGGCGTTCAAGGTGGACCGACTCGGCTTCCTGCCGCGCACCGAGGTCGCGAAGCTCCTCTCCTACAAGGTGGACGACGCCAGCTGGAATGCCGGTGCGGACATCCTGCGCCAGGCGCAGACCACCGAGCGCGGAAAGCGCTACCTCTCAATCGAGCAGCGCGGCAGCCTCCAGGCCGACTTCCGCCCGATCCGCCTCGACATCTCCGACTGCTGGCCGACGGAAGAAAGCGAGGCCGTCAATGGATAAGCAAATCGACAAGCGCTCCAGGGAAGGCCGCGGGTCTGCCCGTGTTGTCTACGACACACCACGGCAACCTGTTGACTGCTCGATACTTACGCTGCTCCCTTTCGGCGCAATGGTCACGTCCATTGAAGTCAAGTACGTCCAGCTCACCAGCGCGGCAGCAGAGGCCCAGTGGGCGCAACGCAGAGCCAAGCTGGACGCCGAGATTGACGCTGCGGCCAGGAAGGAGAAGCGTCGTATCGCTGCTATCAAGGCCAACGCCACCCGCAAGGCCCGAAAGAAATCAACATGAGCTTCGAAGAAATCAAACAGTGCTTCGATGAAGCATGGCATGAAATCGGTCACGCCTATGCTTTTGTCGGAGAAAGCCGATTCCTTGCGGCTCAAATTGCGGCTCGCCGCGCCCTCGATCTAATTAAGAAGGCTCACGGGGCGCTCGATAAGTTGCAAGACTAATTCCACAAAACCACACAGGAGAATCCAATGAACAATGTAGCGACAAATGGCCCGACGGCGCGGCAGTTCCGCGCCTACGGCATTGCGGCGAACGAGGCGTGCGCAAATCTCGCAATATACGGCGAGGAGGCGCGCCGTAAGTACCGGCGAATGGTTGTGCGCGAGGAGACGGGGCTGGAGTCGTTCCGCGACATCCGGCTCAATTCCGACATAGACGCAGTCATGTCCCGGCTCTGGAGCGATGCCGGCGACTGGGAGAAGGCGTCAAGCTACGGCATAAACGACTCGCGGCAGATCGCGTTCCTGATTAAGGTCAGCTGCCTTCAGCTCATGCAGCTCAAAGGCGGATCCGAAGAGGACGCTCGGCGCTATCTCGACGGACTTCTCGTCCAGGCGAAGGTGCCGAACGGGACCTACACCGCCGACGATTCCTACTGGCTTGACGTATCGAAGTCCCGGCTCCTGGACCTCTTCAAGATACTCGACACCGAGCGTCGGAAGGTCTTTCGCCGCCACTTCCCGAAGTTCGCGGTGAAGCTCGACACCACGGCGCGGTATGTCATCAACGGGCCGATCTCGATCCGCTGCGAGGTCTCGCCGGACTACTACGCCTCCGCGCCGTTCTCCGTCCTCATCCGGGAATGATCGCGCCCTGAAGCCAGCCATCTTCCAAGCCCCTTGCAACGACCTTGCAGGGGGCTTTTTCTACCCTTGAAAAGGGGCGTCCCTGCCCGTCTTGATATTCTCAAATCTTGATTGTTTTGCCGATTTCGGCTGCGATCCGCCCGCGCCGTTCTCAAAATCCGTCCGCTCCCGCCGCCATCCCGCCTCGGCTCGTTATCGCTCAAAATCGCCCGCCCAGTCGCCTTTTCGTCTCACCTATCTCGCCTAATCCCGCCTAATCTCACATTCTCACCCACCCCGTCAGCCGTCACCGCGCAAGGCGGGGCGGCCTTGCCACAGCTGATGCATAAAATGGTATAATACCACGGATGACAGAGACAGTCGTATCTATCGACGGGAGGCTGCCGGGGGCGCTGGGCGTCACGCGGGGCGAGGTGAGGGAGGCGGCGGAGTTCTTCGCCGCG
>CADCOC010000097.1 GCA_902802945.1 uncultured bacterium
TCCACGTCGGCATCGGTCATGATGATGATCTTGTGGTAACGGATCTTCGAGATGTCCCACTCCTCCGCGAAGCCGCAGCCGATCGCGGTGATGAGCGTGCGGATCTCGTTGTTCGCGAGCATTCGGTCCACGCGCGCCTTCTCCACGTTGATCACCTTGCCGCGCAGCGGCAGGATCGCCTGCGTGGCGCGGTTGCGTCCGGACGACGCGGAGCCGCCGGCGGAGTCACCCTCCACGAGGAACAGCTCCGTCTTCGTCGCGTCGCGCTCCGAGCAGTCCTTCAGCTTGCCGGGGAGCGAAAGCCCGTCCATCACGCCCTTGCGCGTCTTCTCACGCGCGGCGCGGGCAGCCTCGCGGGCGCGGAACGCGAGCAGGATCTTGTTGACCACGACCTCCGCCACGGCGGGGTTCTCCTCGAAGAACGTCATGAGCTTCTCGCTCACGATGGAATCGACGATGCCCTGCACCTCGCCGTTGCCGAGCTTCGTCTTCGTCTGGCCCTCGAACTGTGGCTGCGGCACCTTCACGCTCACGATCACCGTGAGGCCCTCGCGCATGTCGTCGCCCGTGACGTTGTCCTTCTCCTTGATACCGTTCTTCATCGCGCGGCCGTACTTGTTGATGGTACGCGTGAGCGCGGCACGGAAGCCGGAGAGGTGCGTGCCGCCCTCGATGGTGTGGATGTTGTTGCAGTAGGTCTGCTCGATGGTGGAGTAGGTGTCCGTGTACTGCATGGACACTTCCGCCTGCACCATGCCCGTCACGCCTTGCGCCTCGCCCTCGAAGTGGATCACGGGCGTAAGCGGCTTCTTGTTCGTGTTGAGGTACTCGGTGAACTGGTCGATGCCGCCCTCGTAGTGGAACGTCTCCTCGTGGTGTCCCTCGCCCTCGTTGTCCTTGAAGTGGATCTTCACGCCCTTGTTGAGGAACGCGAGCTCGCGCAGGCGGTTGCAGAGGATCTCCCACTTGAACGCATGGCAGCTGAAGATCGAGTGGTCGGGGAAGAACGTCACCTTCGTGCCCGTCTCGTCGCCACATTCGCCGACGACGGTGAGCGGCTTCGTGACGTGTCCGCGCGAGAACTCGATGTGGTGGATCTTGCCGTCGCGCTTCACCTCCACCTTCATCCAGTCGGAAAGCGCGTTCACGCAGCTCACGCCCACGCCGTGCAGGCCGCCGGACACCTTGTAGTTCGAACCGTCGAACTTGCCGCCCGCGTGGAGGATCGTGAGCACCACCTCGATCGCGGGACGGTGCTGCGTGGGATGCATGTCCACGGGGATGCCACGTCCGTTGTCCGTCACGGAGAGCGAGCCATCGGGATTGATCTGCACGTCGATGAGCGAGCAGTACCCCGCGAGCGCCTCGTCGATCGAGTTGTCCACCACCTCGTACACGAGATGGTGGTACCCGCGTTCGCCCGTATCGCCGATGTACATGGCCGGGCGCTTGCGCACGGCCTCCATGCCCTCCAGCACCTGGATGTTGGCGGCGTTGTACTTCCCCACCTCTTGTGTCGCGGCGGGCGTTTCTTCGGTCGGCTTCGTCTCTTCTTCTGACATGGTTTTCCTTTTGCGTGTGCGCGCGTATTATACCATAACGCGCGCGCGCACGCGAGAAGAAATCGCGGAGAAAATCGTAAAAACAGGGACTATCTTCGCCAGATGCAGTATTGGATGCAGCCCGTTTGCGGATTGACCCAATACTGGATTTTCACGCCGTCCAGCGTGCCAAATTCAGCCAGCGCCAACTGTTTCATTTTTTCCTCAATCATCTTAAGACTCCTTCTGCTAATTGTCCGGGCATAATAAGCATAAAGCGTGCCAACACGCATGGCGGCCGGTTGAAAGTCTCACGCAGAGGCGCAGAGAGGCGGAGAGCGCAGAGAAAGTTCAGAAATCCGACGGAAAACCATAACAAGAAGAATCTCGGAAAGTTATTTCACCCAATTGGTGAAAACAAATACTCAAGTAATGGGATAACCTCTGCGAACTCTGCCTCTCCGCGCCTCTGCGTGAGATATAACCTAAATGCCGCAGTTTGATTTTAGCCACAAAGAACGCAAAGATCGCAAAGTGCATTATAAACACACCCCTTCTTTGTGTTCTTTGCGTTCTTTGCGGCTAATAGAAACAAGAAGTTTTGTTCAACTGCGCTTTTAGGTCGAATCGGTCAGATATTGACTGCTGGTGTCAAGAATTGAATGGTGAAAGCTGTGTCAGATTTGCACGGCGAAGGAGGGTGTGTGCCGGAAAAAGTACCCTTGGCGCACCGTACACGGTTCCAGCATACGCTCTATCTCCGTTACGGCGTCGCAGATGGTGTCCAAGCTGATCGGAGGGATGTCCCGCTGGCCGAAGGTGCCGTCGGACCAGAACGAATGTACCGGACTCGACACCTGCAGGCGCCTGCAGACAAGTCCCGCAACGGCCTGCACCTCGAACTGCTCCACCTCTGCGCTCACGCGGCGGCTGTTCTCCCACCCCTGCTCATAGCCGCAACGCAGATGATGGCAGAAAATCCGCGCCAGCGCCTGCACGAGCGCGGTGAATACGACAGTATCCGGCGCGCCCTCCCGCGTATGCAGCACGTATGCCGGACGGCAGGGCACCATGTCCCCGTCCACCGGGATCAGGATGTCGTCGTCCTCCTCGCCCGCAACGCGCAGCTCTACGGACAAGCTCGGCCCGACAGGGAACGTATCGTAGGCAATTCCCCAGAGAGTCAGGTTGTCCAGAAGCGTCCGCAACACCTCCTGCGGCACGTCCGCATCCGGGTCTCGCTCAGACACCTCCGCCAATGCGGCGTCGAAGCCGTCCTTGCATCCGGACATGACCTTGGTGTCCGCCACGTCGTAGAGGTACATCACTGGCGCGAACGGACGCAGAGCCACGATCGGACACGCCCCGCGCTTCACGAACCGACCAAGCGCCTTCCATTTGCGCGGCGTTAGCACGTAGCGGGCGTCGGGACGCTGTAGGGCGATCATCAGCGCGTTGTTCGGCGAGTAGTCGCGGAAATGGGCGATGCCCGAAAGGAGCTTCAGGAACCGCTGTGGACGCACGTATTCCTCCACGGACGCCAACAGCTCGTCGACGCCCTTCCGGCGTTCGCCGTCCTCCTGCGCGAACTCGAACAGCTCCTGCTCGAAATGTCGTTTCCGGCGTGCGCTCATTTTTCCTCCACGAATCTCGGAACGTCGCCCACACGCAGACGCCAGCCCTGCACGCGCGACGCAGCCACCTCGTCCAGACGCGCTAGGTACACGCCCACAATCGGATATTCCGACGCGAACGGCGCGAGCGTGGCCCGGACGTCGTCAAGCTGGTCGATGTAGTGGAGGTTGGGCGCATAGTCGCCCTTCTCCACGTGCTTGTTGATACTTCGCGCCGCCTTGAACAGAATCTTCTCGGCGCGCTCAATCTGTTTCGCGGCGGACGCCGGCGCGGCGGACGCGGCTGCGGGGACAGGCCCCTCGTCCTCCTCCATCCGGAACACGTTCTTCCCGTCCACCACCTCCACGTCAATCACGCGCGGACGCGTCGTCACCATGCCACGGTCGTCCAGCACGCGCGAGACGTTCACCACTACAGTTCCGTCCTCCAACACGGCGCGGCGGTGGTCGCCGCCGTGGACGTGTCCGCACACGACGAGACGCGGATGCGTCCGCCGTATGGCCTCCGTCAGTTCCGGGCTGCCGCGATGCCTGCGCCGACGCCCGTCCACGTCGAGGTTGTAGCCGTCGATCAGCGGCGGCGCATGGGATATCAGGATGTCCAACCCTTCGGGGATCTCCGCAAACGCACGTGTGAGCACCTCAGACGAACTCTCGAACATCCCGCCCTTCTGGTATGGCGTGCGGGCCACGCCGTAGATTTTCAGGCCCGACACCTCGCATGTACGCGCTGCGGGATCTGACGCGAGCGGGTCGAGGTAGACTATGTTGTCTGGCCAGCGGATTTCCTCCGCGCGCCGTTCGGCGAAGAGGTCGTGGTCGCCCGGCACAACGCAGAAACGCACGTCGGGGAAGGACGCGCACCACGCGCGGAAGACGTCCTGCACCCAGCGCACGGACTGTTCCACGCCGCGCGTGCGCCCGTGTTCGGTGAAGTCGCCCGCCACCAGCACGAGCGCGCAGTCGCGCACATACCGGTCAAGCCCCTTCAGGCCGACCGTGTGCAAGTCAGAAATGGCGAGAATCTTCATCGACGGTTCAAAGGTCGCAGTGCGGCGCAATCCTGCGCGTGTAAATCGCGTGCGCCTGGAGGATGGCGAGCAGCGCGAAGATGGCTATCATCATCTCGCCGCCCTCCTCAAAGCACGTGCAGAAAGAACCAAAGGCGTTGTTCACGATCTCGCCCTTGCCCAGTCCGTGAATGTGGCGGTACCACGCTGGAAGACGGTCCATCACTTCCACCATCACGCCTGAGCCACCTAGGAAGCAAATGCTCCAGGCCGCCGGGTGGAGTTTGAAAAAGCCCTTGAAAAGCGACGCGGCGTAATAGGCAAGCAATGCCGCAAACACGCCAAACAGCGCCGTGAAGTAAAACACGACGCAGAGCTTCGCCGCAAATGGCGCCCCGCCGTTCGTGAGGAAGCGCATCTTGAACGGCGTGCCGGTGAGCGGAGCTCCGTTCGGCTTCACAAGACCATGTACGCTGCCGTCCGTCCCCACGATCGAAGGAAAGAGATTCTGCATCGCGATAAGGTGCCAGTCGAGTTCCTTCGCAATCGCCATGAACGCCACGCACGAGACGGCCGAGCAGAGAAGGATGCGGCGGCGACGCGACCCCGTGAACGGACACTTCCACCACACGAGCGGAATGATGGCCACGTAGAACGGGATAGTCGCCAATTCAAAAGCGGAATGGCCGTCCTGGTCGAACGAGGCCCCGTCGAACATGTGCCGCAGCGCAGTCGGCTCCATTACAAGCCACGTCACAAGCAGCGCGAGCGCGCACACCGCAAACACCACCGGCGCCGCAAGGAAACCCCTCTTCGAAGAACAGTCAAATATCATTACACGAACCTTTCATCATTGTTCACAAATCTCAAATGTTCGCACATGTCATAATTGACACCAATACAAATGGGCTGATACAAACGGGCTACTCGTCCAGCGTTCCCTTGTACGCCACGCGGCGGACTTTCTGGATGGACGTGCGTGCGAGCGGCTCCTTCGAGATGACGATCTTACGCACGCGCTTGTAATCGGCGAGTTCATGGCACTGCGCATGAACATGCTCCTGCGCAATTTTCTCCGCCTCCTCCCACGGCACGTCCTTCCCGCCGTTGCGCTCCTTGAGCAAATCCATGTTTGGATGCACCACGCATCCCACCTTCTCGCCCGGCACGCCGCCCGTCGTGTAGCCCACCACCACGCAGTCCGCCACCACAGGGTCGGCCGCTATGCGGTTCTCGACCTCCTCTGGGTAAATGTTCTTTCCTTCGCGGTTGACGATGAGCGCCTTTTTCCGCCCACGGATCGTAATGAGCCCGGCTTCGTCCACCGACGCTAGGTCGCCCGTCTTGAGCCACTCCCCGTCGAACGCCTCGGCTGTTGCAGCGTCGTTGTGCCAGTAGCCCTTCATCGTGATCGGGCCCTTCACCTGCAGCTCGCCCACGCCCTGCTCGTTCTGGTCCGCAAGGCGGATCTCGATGTTTGCGATCTTCGCGCCGATCGTGCCGATGCGCGCGCACTTCGGCCCGGCGATGGACACCACCGGCGAACACTCCGTGAGGCCGTAGCCCTCAAGCATCGTGATGCCCAGTTTCTTGAAGCCCTCGAGCACGTGTTTCGGACACGGCGCGCCGCCCACGATCATGAACCGGATTCTTCCGCCCAGACCCTTCTTCACCGCACCGTATACGAGCCTCTTCAAGCCGATCTTGATGAGGAACTGCGCCTTCTTCGACGCCTTGAGCTTTGCGTCGATCTTGTCGAAGATCTTCTCCGCCAGAAGCGGCACGCCCATCACGACCGTCGGGCGCAGCGTCTTCACGTCCTCGCCGATCATGTAGAGCGACCGCACGAAGTACATCGCCGACCCCGTCAGGAGCGGCACCACGAAGTTCGTGCAGAACGAAAAGGCGTGGAAGAGCGGCAGCACGACGAGGAACGAATCCGACGGCGTGATATTCTCGTTGAACGCCTCCAGCGCGCCCACTGCGTCCGCCGTGAAGTTCCCGTGCGTGAGCATCGCGCCCTTCGGCTTGCCCGTAGTGCCGGACGTGTAGATGATCGACGCGACGTCATCCGCCTCCGCCACATGCTCGTCGTACCACTTCTCGTCCCGCACGTCCGCGCGCAGCGCCTCCAGCGCGTGTACGGGAACGGACCCGATCGGTTCGTACGCCCCCTCGCCGTCCACCAGCACCACTCCGCGTACGGACGGCAGGTCCGGCACGATTGCGCGCATCATGTCGAGATGCGCCCGGTCCGTCGTCACCACAACGGCGCCGGAGTCTCCGAGAATGTACGCTATCTCGTTGTTGTGAAGCTTCGGGTCGATCGGCACCACCGACACGCCCGCCCCGCTACACGCGAGATAGACCGACATCCACGTCGGCGAGTTCGCCAGAATCAGCGCAACGTTCTCCTCGCGCGGACGTAGCGCGAATACCGTGCCGTATGCAGACGCAGTCCGGCGCACATCGTGCAAAAACTCGGCAAACGTGCGAGAGATCCATTCCTTGCCCTCGTATGAGCGGAGCGCCTCGGCGTCCGGAATCTCTTGCGCGTGCTTTTCTAGTAATGATCGGATTGTCATCGAAAAAATCCTTTTCTGTAAATCCTCTCGGCTGTCGCGTGCCAATATGATACCACGATTCAGCCGTTTTATCAATCCCCTATCGGCGGACCTATCCATTTCAGCGGGTCGCGAAACAGATCCATCGCCTTTTTCTGGTCATGGGCCACCATCACGCGGGCACCAAGCTCCGCGCACGCCCGTTCAATCTCTGCGGTCTCCATCGAGAGCGCAGCCGTCGAAAGCGCGTCCGCCACGGCGGCGGACTTCGCCCGGCTCCATGTCTGCGCCCACCGCCGCGCCGCCGTCCGACGGCGCACGTCCACGATGTGCGCGCCCTGGAGCTCGAAGCCGCTGCCCGACACCGCGCCGCCGCGCAGTTCCAAAACAGTGTCCTGACGCGTGCGCCCCTTCCACACGCCGCCAACGCCGATCCGCCACGGGCCGCCCCGCATGAGCTGCGTTGAAGCCCCCGCGTCCAGCAGGTAGTCGGTCATCTCGAACTGCTCGCCGTCAAGCACTTTCGCGCACTCGTCGAGCGCAAAGCCCTTGCCGATGCCGCCGAAGTCCAGCTCCAGCGGCGTGTCGCGCCCCAGACGGTCCCGCTTCACGGATACGCGCCGATGTTCGGCGTCCAGCACGAGCCGCTGCATCCCTCCCCGCGCAAACGCATCGTCCAGATCCTCCTTGGACAGCTCCTCCCACTTCATCCCCGACTTCTTGAGCCGGCGCATGATCGGACCCACCGTCGGGTCGAACGCCCCGCCCGTCGCCGCGCACACGCGCGCACACGCCACAAGCGCGTCCATCGTCTCAGGCGCCACCACGCCCACGTCGCCAGGCGTGAGCGCGGAAATGCATGCCACGTCGCTCGTGTCGTTGAAGCGAGAGAGGAGACGCTCGATCACATCGATGCGCGCGAACGCGGCCTCGGCGGCGGAGGACGCCAACGCGGCGTCCGCCGACCGGATCGTGACGGTGAACGCCGTGTTCATCGCCTGGTGGGTGCGGACTATCGGAGGCGTTTCGGACGCGGCTGCGCTCATGGAATGCCTGCTCCCCCTCAGCCCCTCTTCCTGCGGCAGCAACTCCAGCAGACGAGCGCCGATACGCCCGCGAACGCGAACGCAGCCAGGCGGTGGCTCCACAACAGGACTTCCTGCCCAAGCTCGCCGTAGACCGTCATCATCGGCATCACAGCCGTGAACACCGTTCCGACCGCGCACACGAGCCAGAGGAGCCAGAGGATTCCCTGGCCGAACTTCTTCGTGCGGTCGGCCGCGCGGAAGAGCGCGAGCAGCGCCGCACACGCCGCGAGGGCGCCGCCCGCCACCATGTGGAGGACCAGCCACCAGCTCGTCATGCCGCCGCACATCCAGCCAATCGCGCCGGAGAGCGCGAGATAGAGCAGGCTCAGCACGAAACCCATGTCCACAATCCACTTCGTGAAGCCCCAGGCGAAGGACAGCGTGCCCTCGGAAATCTTCGCGCCGAGACGGTTCAGCACCACGGCCGCCGCCGCACAGGCGAAGAGGAAGAGGAACCCGAGCACCGACCAGAGGAAGAACTTGAAGATCGGACGCATCGCGAACGTCGTGCCCAGCACGGCGTGGTAGGTGGGCGACAGCCCGAGGAACTCGGTCTGCTGCACCGGCTCGACCTCGGCGTCCACGATCGGACCCGTAGGCACGACCTTCCCAAAGAAGAATTCCGAATCGGACGTATGGCAGTCCGCGCACTTCACCGGCGCCGCGCCGCGTGCCTGACGCGCCGGACGCACGTCGTGGCCGACCGGCCAGGAGACCGGCGCAGCAGCCGCATGCTCGCGCGCGACGATTGTTGCGTTCGTACCGTCGCCCTCGGCCGTCCAGAGGCGTCCGTGTCCGATGAAGCCGAACGACGCGGCCGGCTTCTTCGCCTTCAGTTCGTTCAGCATCCCCGCCACCACGGCCTTCGTGAACGCGTTCGTGCCGCGTGCGCCAAGCTCCGCAACAGTTTCGGGCGGAAGCGGCTTCACAGTGTCGTTCGTGCCCAGCTCCGCGAAATAGCTCGGCCACGTCATGCGGTGCGGCTCGACCTTGCCCTCGGCGTTCTTCACGAACACAGGCTCCACGATGTTCGGCACGTCCGTGGCCCACTGGGCGCGTCCGTAGATGCCAATGCGGTTCGCGCGCGCCGTACGCACCTGCGCCCGCGCGCCGCCCTGCGTCACGCCGCTGTGGCACACCGTGCAGGAAAGCTTTTCGAAGTGCACGAGCGGGATGCCCTCGTGCGTCGGACGCGGCCCCGCGCCCTTCGGATCAGTATGGCAAGCCTGACAGCTCGTCGTCGCAATACGGTGGTCCATGCCGTTCTTGTGGCAGTCCACGCAGGTGAGTCCGCGCTGGAGATGCACGTCGCCCGCAATTGAGTGGGACGGCACGCCGGCCTCGCTCACCGCGTGGCAGGCAAGGCAGTTCTCGTTCTTCGGACGCCCCAATTCGAACACGCAGCGGTTCTTCGCGTCAAACCGGCGGAGATCGTAAATGGTCTTCTCCGGCACCTTGAAGAGATGGTCGTCGGGGTTTTCGGCGCGGAGGCCGTCCCACGACGACTCCAGCCGCTCGTTCATGCCCTCGACTGCGCCGAGTCCGCTCGCCGCAGTCGCGGCGCCCGCGAAGTTCTCGCGCAGCACCTGACGCGCCCACTCGCTCGAATCGTAGCCGCGCTGCTGGTGGCACGCGAGGCAGTTGGGACCGAGCGGCCCCGTCACGAACCAGCGCTGGCGTTCGCCTGCGACCTCCCCGACCGCACGCGGATCGCTGCCCACGCCGCCGCCGGGGAAATTCCGCCCGAACATCTTCGTCCACTGCCAGCAGGAAAGACCGAATTCGGCGGGACTGAACGCGCCCGCCTGCCCGTGCAGCGTGAGCGGAATCGCAGTGCCAGTCTTCTCGTCCGCCCAGAACCAGGGCTCCACCGTCACCGACTCCGGCGCGTCGTTGGTGTCGAGGCCCGTGCGGAAGTGAGAGCCGCCAGACATCAAGTGAGTATCGTGGCACTGCGTACACGTCTTCGCCTGCGAGACGGGCTCCGGCAGTACGGACGCGGGGGAAATCTTTTCACCGTCCGCATCCAGCGGGGCGATGCGGTGGACGGGCACCGTGCGGCCGCCGTTGAAGTGGTCGGCCAGCAAGGCGAACGGCGCCGCCACTATGGCGGCGGCGCAAGCGCGAAAAACAAATTTCATCGTTCTCATCTGTCACTTGCCTTTATCTTGGTCCTCTGTAGCGAGCGAGAAGTTCCACACGTTCGCCGTGCGACAGGCGTCAATCAGTGACATCAACTTCTCGTAGGGAACGGTCTTGTCCGCCCGGATTACGACCGGCTGGCCGGGGAAGTTCTCCGCGATGCGCGTCAGGCGCGACGTGACGTCCTCTAGCGTGAGGTGCTGCCCGTTCACCGACACCTCCCCCTTGTCGTTGAGGTTGAGGATGATCTCGCCCGGCATGCGTCCGGGAATCGTGGCGCTCTTCGCCGTGGGGAGCGTGATCGCAACCTCGGTCTCCCACTGGGAGAACACGCTCGACGTCACGAAGAAGCAGAGAAGCAGGAAGACGACGTCCATCAAGGACGCCATCTGCACGGTGGGCGCGCTGCTCCGTTTGTTTTTCCTGAAGTTCATGCAAATGCCTTCTCAAGTGCGACGGCGAGCGTCTCAAGTCCCGAAATGCGCTTCGACGCGCGGCGGCGAAGCATGGCGTGGAAAACGAGGCAGGGAATCGAAACGACGAGGCCGAACATCGTGGTGATGATGGCCTGCGAAACGCCCTGCGCGAGCACGACAGGACGCGCGTTCGCCGCGAGGTCGTTCGCGATGCCGCCGAAAGCCTGGTACATGCCGAGCACCGTTCCGAGCAACCCCACCAGCGGAGCGATCGCCGCGATGTCCGCCAGCCAGTCCACGGCCGCCTGAATCCGCTCCGCGAGGTGCGCGCCGGCCGTCTCGACCGCCGCCGACACGGGCGGCTTCGTACCCTGCGGCGCGCCGCGAACGGCATCGAGCGCCGCGAGCACCAGTACGCCGAACGGACACGGACGGCGCTGGCAGAGCCGGCGCGCCTCGCCGTAGTCGCTCGTCTGGAGACGGCTGAACACGTCGCTGACAAGCGTCCGCGGCGTGATGGCTGCCCTGCGCTGCGCGAGCAGAAGGTAAAGGACGATTGCAAGCGCGATCACAGAAAGCCCTGCGAGCACCCACATGAGCGGGCCGCCGTTGCGCCACGCCTCCGCCAAAGTGATTCCAGTAATATTCATGACTGTAGAAGTTCCTTTCTTTTCGTTTCAAAATCCTGGCTGCGCCGGGCAACCATGTTTTCAATTTCGGCAATACGCGATTCGTAGAAGTTCCAGTCGAGTCCCGCCGTCGCGCCCGCGTGCGTCTTCGCCGCAACCGCCGCGTCGGGATCCTCCGTGGAAAGAGCCTCAAGGTTGTCGCGCACCTGGTGGTACGCCTCGCGCCACGGCGTGCCGGCCGCCACCTTCCGCAGCGCCACGTCCGTCGCGAACACGCCCGGAATGAACCCGGCGCGCAGACGCGCCTCGTCCACGCCCATCCCAGCCACGAACTTCGCGAGAATCCGCAGCGTGGTGCGCGTAATGGAAAGCCCCTTCATATAAAGGCCCTTGCAGTCCTGCAAGTCGCGGTTGTAGCCGCCCGGCATCGCGTGGAGGAGCGAGAGCGCCCCCGTGGCGAGTCCCAGCACCTGCGCCGTCTTCGAGCGCACGAGCTCCAGCACGTCGGGATTGTACTTCTGCGGCATGATAGACGAGCCCGTGCAGTACGCGCGCGGAAGCGTGAAGTAGCCGAACTCCGGCATGGAGAAGAGAATCATGTCCTCGGCGAGACGAGATAGGACGGCCATCAGCTGCGCGAGCGCGCAGAGGAGGGAGGCCTCGTCCTCGCCGCGCGCCATCGACGCGCCAAATACATTGTGGAGCGGACGCGCGAAGCCGAGGAGATCGCTCGTGCGCTTCCGGTCGAGCGGCAGCGGCACGCCATATCCGGCGGCGGAGCCGAGCGGACAAAGATCGTTCAGTTTGTAGGCCGCCTCGAGGTTCGCCGTCTGGTCGAGGATCATCTCCGCGTGTCCCGTCGCCCAGCTGCCCACCGAACTCGGCATCGCCGGCTGGAGGTGCGTGCGGCCAACCATCGGCACGCGGTCGTGCGCCTTGCCAAAGGAGACGAGAGCGCGCGCGAGGGCGGCGACCTCCCCTTCTAGGCCGTGCAACTGGTCCTTGATGTGCAGACGCACGTCCACCGCCACCTGGTCGTTGCGACTCCGGCCCGTGTGGATCTTCTTACCGAGGTCGCCAAGCGTCTCCGTGAGACGGCGCTCCACGGCCATGTGTACGTCCTGGTCCGACTCCTCAATCGTGAAATCACCCGCCTGCGCGGACGCGACGACCTGCGCAAGCGCGGCACGCACACGGGCAGCCTCGTCCTTTGTGACGACCGGCGGCGTGACGGGCATTTCCGAGAGCATCGTCACGTGGGCCGCCGTGCCGAGACAGTCCCAAGTCACAAGGTCCATGTCCAATACAGGATCGTCCCCGACAGTGTAGTCGAGCACGTCGGGATCCACGTCTCCCGTGATTGTCTTTTCGGTCTTCATCTCTTTTTTGCCTAGCAAGGGCTATATTATCGCAAAAAAGCGGCGCGGAATCAAGCAAAACCACACCTCGACGCACCTCGACGCGCCTGTCTAACGATTACTTTTGTCGCAACAGTTCGAGCATCTTCTGATCGACCTTGCGGCCCATGACCTCGATGTACTCGGCGTCGGGGCGTCTGGAATCAACGAAGCCAAACGGCCCGTCATAATCCCAGATCGCCCAGCCGTAGCCACGCGAACGCCACTTCTCCATGTTGCTCGCCATGAACTTCAACGCGGATTCATGGGACACGCCGCAGGCGACGCAACCGAACTCGCCGATCATCACGGGATAATCCTTTGGAACGCAGTCCTGCAACGAAAATTCCAACGCCTGCTTCTCCTTCACCCAGAGCATGTCCTTGTCGTCCGGCCCCTTCGGCCAGCGCGGTACGGGCGCGCTGGACTTGCTGCGGAATCCGTAATGCGTGAACTGGTGCGGTTGGTAACCCCGGAAGCTCTGTCCCGTGAGCGGCACGTTGAAGAAATGCTTCACGGGGACCGTACCTGTGTTTTTCCCGTCCAGCCAGACGAAACGCCCGGGGTCCACCTTGTGTATTTCCTCGACCGTCTCGCCGAACACCTTGATGAACTCCTTCTCGTTGAAGCCCACCGATTCGTTCACGAGGTTGAACGTCAGCTCCGAATTCGGAATGCCCCTGTAGCGGCGGGCGAACTCGCGCCAGATGCGCTTGAACGCCTCTTGCGCCTTGGGATTGTTCTTCAGCGTGATGACGACGTCCTGATAGTAGTAGCGGTAGCCTGGCGCGCGATAGAGACAGAGCATGATGTGGACCTTGTGCTTGCGCCCGTACTCGATGGCGTTGTCGACCTTTTCAAGGCCGTCCTCAAGCCAGTGCTCCCAGTCGTCCGCCGACAGGAAGAACCGATAGTCGATGGGAAGACGCGCGAAGTTGAGTCCGCATTTCTCAAGAAGCTCAAGCTCCACCTCCTCGATGTAGCGCCCCGGTGCGATGGGATCGGACACATTCCATGGTGGAAGGAGCATGGATATGATATTCGCGCCGCGCCACGTGCCGTAGGCAGGGACTTCCGGCGGTGTGTCGCCGTCGGCGAGCCGGCGCGTCAGGATTCTCTGCGCCTTGCCGCCCTCGGCCACGGCGAACTGCGTGGGACGCGTGAGCGTGAGATAGTCGGCGCGGATGCGGTCCGGCGAAAGCGCAGCCTTGGAGAGACGCACCTCGTCGATGTAGCCGCAGAAGAAACACTCGTGGCCCTGCGGTTCAAGACGGACGGCGTCGCCGTAGTGCCCGATCGCAAGCGGCCATTCAGAGACCGTCGGCGCGAACACGGCCCCGCGCTTCGTGCTTCCGAGGCGACCGTTGTAGTAGATACGGGCCTCTTGCGCCTCGCCGTCATAGACAACCGTCACATACGCCCAGCCGTCATGGAAGGAATAAAGATCGCTGCCCACGTTGCCCTTTGTGCAGAACATGAAGTTCGTCTTTCCCTGTCCGCACGCATAGACATCTTCGCCCCCGCGTACCACCACGTCAATGCCCTTTGGATGTCCCTTGAAGGGCTTGGAGGAGATGACGCGGGCATATCGGTCGCCGACGTCCTTTTCAGGGATTGCGCTGTTCAGGAGGAACGAGACCGTGAGCTTGCCCGTCTTGCCGTAGGCGGTCCAGCGGTCGTCCTTCGCCATCTGCAGGTACGGGCCGGACGTCGTCGTCTGCGACGCCGAGAAATAGCACTTGCCCACCGGCCCTTCGGCATGGATGAACTTCCGCATGTCCTTTCCGTGCAGCACGGCGTCAAGCCCGTACTTCGAGTCGCGCGTGACGCCCTTCTTGAACTTCGAGAAGTGCCACACCCCCATATAGTCGTCGTTCCACACACCTTGCTGTTGTACGCTTGCTGTCTCACGTCCACCCGACTTCCCCCACCGCGCCGTAATCGTCGTCGCCTTCGTCAGCTCCGGCACGCGCACCCACACGTATGAATCCCCATCCGGGTTCCATGTATCGATCTCGTGTGCGAGCGGCTTGCCGTCCGCACCGAAGAAACATACGTCGCTTCCGTCTGCGGCCGAATCCCTGTAGTCAAACCCAGTCAGTCCGTCAGGGATCTTAACAAGCGCAGCGAAGTCCTTCAGCGTCTCCTTGCCCTCGTAACCCGAGAACACCAGACGACATTCATGCGCCATAGGAGGGCAAGGCCCCCCACGAGCCGCCCAAACCGCCGCCGCACTTGTCACGGCCACCGCCGCGCAGATAATTGCTTTTACTATCATTTTCTTCCTCATTCTCCTTCCTCTATCCTCGTGTGGATGGTAATAGTATATATACTCCATATCACAGCTGTGGCGCGTGGCTCGTGCATGGTTTTACAGCTTCTCGATTTCCTCAGCGGCGAGGCCGGCGTACTTCGCGATGGTTTCCACGGGCAAGCCGTCGGCTTTCATCTTGCGGGCGGTTTCAAGCTTACCTTCTTTGAGTCCAGCGTTGCGTCCAGCGTTGAGTCCAGCCTTGTAGCTGCGCTCGGGCGCGGAGGCAAGGGTTTTGGCGACGCGCACGGCATCCCAAAAGAGATCGTAACCCATCAACTGTTCCCGCGTGTACGCCGACTCCTCGACAAGTTTCACGGCCTGACGGATTTCGCTCGACTCCAAAAACTCGGCCGGGACCTGTTCGGTGGTCTTGTTTATCTCGGTCAGGAAGCGAAGCCATAGCACCGCCATCTTGCGCTCCGCGATGCTTTGCGGCTTGAACTTCGGCAGTTCCACGAACACGATGTGGAAACCTTCGATCAACTTGTTCGTGTATTTCTCGTGTACGACCTTGTAATGGTGTATGAACTCCGATACGTCCTTCTCGAAAATAGCGTCAACCAGATTAAGGGAATAGACGGGGCGGAGCTGCGAGAAATCCTCCGCATGTTCCAGTTGGTCCACATAAACCTTCGCAGAATTGAAAAGCGCCATGTCCTTGAAATCGGCAGTCCAGCACATCTGCATCTCGACGATGAACTTGCGTCCGTCCTTGGTCTTGCAGAACACATCGACAATGCTGTTCTTTCCGATGGACGTGCGCGGCACCCGCTCGGACGACATGTATTCAATCTCGGCAATCTCCTCTCCAGCCGGAAGTGGCAAAAGGGAGTTCAAGAGACTAGCAACAAGATTCGGGTGTTCGCCGAACACCTTCTTGAAGGTCAAATCCGCCTTTGGATCAAGATACTTTGCCATGTTCTTTGCTTCCTTCCTGTTCAAGTGTATAGTTCACCTAAAAGAAAGCGGCTTCATTCTATCACATTTTACGATTGTAAGTCAATCGCCGATTTCACGCATTCTACGCGATCGGGCTTGAACAGTCGCTCGTCCTTTCGGCCGCCCCCTACATGCAGAACGCGACAAAACGCAATGAAGGATGCCAAATAGACCTTCTCATCCGCACCGAAAGGACGTTGATAGTAGTCGAAATCAAGCGGCAACGCGAAATCCGACACGAGGTTGTGGACGAAGTTGCCGAGAAGATTCGAAAACTGAGATACGACAAGAAACCTTCCGTCAAGACGGCGCTCGTTTACGACGGACATCTTTCGGCGTCAATTCCGGCAGACAGATATTTCGACTTCATCGTCCCGGCAGAAGTTCTCCTTGCGCAGAGATAGCGAAGGCATTTGTCGGAACATGTTCAAAACGGTCACCGTATCTTGGTCGACGTTGCGAGCGCGATACCGCGTCCCTTGTTCCCCACGGCGCAGTAGAAGTGGTAGACAACCCCGTTGTGCTTGATCACCCACGGCTTGTGGGCGTACGTGGCGTCATACGGTTCGGACGGCTCGATGAGCAGCTTCCTCCCACTTGGTCCGGGTTCTTCGGATACCGCGTCCACTGCTTCACGGCGGAGGGGGCGTCCGTCCACGCGACGCCCGTCGAAAGCGGATCCGTCTCGTAGCCCTTCTTGTGGCCTCCGATGTACATCATCCAGTACCGTCCGTCGAATGTGTTGAGCGTGTTGGGGCCATCCCAGCGTGGATCGAGAAGCGCCGGCTGGGACGGTCGAAGAATATCTTGATCGCGCCGTACCAGGGCGGCTCGTTGACAAACCCCTCCGGCAGGGCCAGATGGGACTTGTCGATGACTATGTGGCTCCACCGAACCAAGTCGTGTGAACGCCACACCACGACGTCATGCGGAGGCATCCTCTGCGCGCCGATCAGGTAGAATTCGCCATGGTCGTCCTCGGTGATGTACGGATGCCCGAAATAGGACGGTGAGAGCGGAATCTCCCTGCCGCCGTTGAGTTGGGTCCACGTCAGTCCGTCGCGCGACAAGTCGAAATACAGATGCCCGTATTCGCAGCCGGTGCGCATGTGGGCGAAAAGGTAGCCGCCGCCTGTACCGTCGGCCGCAACCGACTGCGCAGACGCCAATACGCAGAATGCCGCGACCGACACCTGGAAGGCTGCTTTCCCAATTAATGCGCTCATGATTTCATCCTAAAAGCCTTGCACCCGCAATTTGGATTTCGCGGACAAGCTACAGGACAAGCTACAGGGTTCCGAAAATGCGGTCGCCGGCGTCGCCGAGGCCGGGCACGATGTAGAAGTGCGAGTTGAGCCGTTCGTCCATGGCGGCGGTGAACACGGGGACGTCGGGATGCTCCGCCTCGACCTTCGCGATTCCCTCCGGCGCGGCGATGAGGTTGAGAAACACGATTCGCCGGTATCCAAGCTTCTTCAGCTGGCAAAAGGCGTCACATGCGCTCCCGCCCGTCGCGAGCATCGGATCGATGACGATGGCAAGCTCGTCGCTCTTCGCACACGGAACCTTCGCATAGTACGGAACGGGCTCAGCCGTCACCTCGTTGCGCTGCATTCCGAGAACGCCGACCTTGGCGTACGGCAGGACGCGCAGCATCGCGTCGAGCATCCCCATCCCCGCGCGGAGAATCGGGACAATCACGATGCTGTCCTTGATCCTGACGCCAACGGTCTTTGCGACCGGCGTCGTGACGGG
>CADCOC010000098.1 GCA_902802945.1 uncultured bacterium
CCGACCCCGCGAAGTACGACTTCGCCAAGGAGGCGGCGAAGGGCGTGAGGCGCTACACTCTCCAGAAGTTCCGCCGCTGCAACGCCGGCACCTGCTTCAACCAGAAGCCGATCGTCAAGCACGGGCAGAAGGTCCAGAAGGGCGACTGCCTGGCGGACGGCCCCGCCACCGACCAGGGCGAGCTCGCGCTCGGCAAGAACCTGCTCGTGGCGTTCATGAGCTGGCGCGGGTACAACTTCGAGGACGCCATTCTCGTGAACGAGCGTCTCGTTCGCGAGGACACGCTCACGTCGCTCCACATCATCACCTTCGACTGCGGCGCGCGCGACACGAAGCTCGGCACCGAGGAAATCACGCGCGACATCCCGAACGTGGGCGAGCAGGCGCTCAAGAACCTCGGCCCCGACGGCATCGTGCGCGTTGGCGCGGAGGTGCATCCCGGCGACATCCTCGTGGGCAAGGTCACGCCGAAGGGCGAGACGGAGCTCTCCCCCGAGGAGAAGCTGCTGCGCGCCATCTTCGCCGAGAAGGCCGCCGACGTGCGCGACACTTCGCTCGTCGTCCCGCCCGGCACCACGGGCGTGGTGATGAAGGTCAAGGTCACGACGGCCCAGGACGCCGCGCGCCCCGGCTCGGGCGAGGACGGCGACAAGCCGTCGCGTCGGGCGAAGGCGCAGCGCGACGCGGAGAAGAAGCGCGCGGCCGCGCGTTCCAAGCTCGAGGCGGAGCTCACCACGGCACTCTCGAACGTCCTCCTTGGCGACAAGGTCACGCTTGACATCCGCGACGCCAACACCAACGAGATCCTCGTGCCCAAGCAGCGCAAGATCACGAAGACGCTGCTCAGCAAGCTTGCGAAGGCGCACGACCACTACCAGATCGAGGAGAGCCCGGTCGCCGACAAGATCGACGCGATCATCGCCCCGTTCCGTCCGCGCTTCGCGGAGCTCGCGGACGCGGCGGTCGAGTCCGACGCGGACTACGACGACCTCCCGAACGACGGCAGCGTCGTCAAGAGCGTGCGCGTGTACGTGGTCGACAAGAAGAACCTCTCCGTCGGCGACAAGATGGCCGGCCGTCACGGCAACAAGGGCTGCATCTCGCGCATCCTTCCGAGCTGCGACATGCCGTTCCTCCCGGACGGAACTCCGGTGGACATCGTGCTTAACCCGTTGGGCGTGCCTTCCCGCATGAACCTCGGCCAGCTGTTCGAGACCTACCTCGGCCTCGCCTGCCGTCTGCTGAACTTTCATGCCGCGACGCCCGTGTTCGACGGCGTGCAGGAGTACGAGATCGACGAGTACCTGCGCAAGGCGCGCGCCCAGCAGGAGAAGGAAGAGGGCGACGCCGCCTGGATCTGCGAGGACGGCAAGACGGTGCTCTACGACGGCATGACGGGCGAACCGTTCGCCCAGCGCGTCGTGGTGGGCGTGATCTACATGCTCAAGCTGCACCACCTCGTCACGGACAAGATGCACGCCCGCGCAATCGGCCCCTACTCCCTCGTCACGCAGCAGCCTCTGGGCGGCAAGGCCCAGCTCGGCGGCCAGCGCATGGGCGAAATGGAGGTGTGGGCGCTCGAAGCCTACGGCGTGGCGTACGCGCTGCAGGAACTGCTCACCGTCAAGTCCGACGACGTGCAGGGCCGCACGCGCATCTACGAGTCCATCGTGAAGGGCCAGAACATCCTCGACTCTGGCATGCCCGAGTCGTTCTCGGTGCTCATCCACGAACTCCGCGGCCTCTGCCTCGACATGCAGCTCCTCGGCGGGGACGCCGACAAGCCGCAGCGCGCCGCCGCCACCATGGCAACCCCGGCAGCAGCCGGCGCCACCATGATGGGCGGACAGAACCTCTAACGAAAATTTCCCGAACAGGAGAAAATTCACATGAATCCCTACAACGCGAGCGACATCTTCGGCGGCCAGTACTCGGCATCGGTGCATTACGACGCCGTCAAGGTACAGCTGGCATCCCCAGAGACGATCCGTGCATGGTCGCACGGCGAGGTGCGCAACCCCGAGACGATCAACTACCGCACGTTCCGTCCGGAAAAGGACGGCCTCTTCTGCGAGAAGATCTTCGGGCCCACCCACGACTGGGAGTGCGCCTGCGGCAAGTACAAGCGCATCAAGAACAAGGGCATGGTCTGCGACCGCTGCGGCGTGGAGGTGACGCTCTCCTCCGTGCGCCGCCAGCGCATGGGCCACATCGAGCTCGCCGTGCCGGTGAGCCACATCTGGTTCTTCAAGTGCACGCCCTCCCGCATCGGCCTCATCCTCGACAAGACCACGGCCGAGCTCGAGCGCATCCTCTACTACCAGGACTGGCTCGTGATCCAGTCCGGCGACACGCCCCTCAAGGACGGCCAGGCACTGAACGAGCAGGAGTACGCCGACGCGCGTGAGAAGTACCAGGACGCGTTCCGCGCCAAGATGGGCGCCGAGGCTGTGCGCGAGCTCCTGCGCCGGACCGACCTCGACAAGCTCATGCGCGAGCTCGAGGAGCAGATGCAGAACACGCGCTCCAAGCAGAACCGCAAGAAGATCGCCAAGCGCATGAAGGTGGTCGAGGGCTTCCGTTCCTCCGGCGGCAAGCCGGAGTGGATGATCCTCGATGTGCTTCCCGTGATCCCGCCGGAGCTGCGTCCGCTCGTCCCGCTCGAGGGCGGCCGCTTCGCGACGTCGGACCTCAACGACCTCTACCGCCGCGTGATCAACCGCAACAACCGCCTCAAGAACCTCCTCGCGCTCAAGACGCCGGACGTGATCATCCGCAACGAAAAGCGCATGCTCCAGGAGGCCGTCGACGCGGTGTTCGACAACGGCCGCCACGGCCGCGCGGTGACGGGCCCCGGAAACCGTCCGCTCAAGTCGCTCTACGAGATCCTCAAGGGCAAGACCGGCCGCTTCCGCCAGAACCTGCTCGGCAAGCGCGTTGACTACTCCGGACGTTCCGTGATCGTCGTCGGCCCCGAGCTGCGCCTCCCGCAGTGCGGCCTGCCGAAGGAAATGGCCCTCCGCCTCTTCGAGCCGTTCATCATCCGCGCCCTCCGCGAACAGGGCAAGTGCCACACAGTCCGCACGGCCCGCAAGAAGATCGAGACGCATGACGACGAGGTCTGGGACATTCTCGAGGAGGTCACGAAGGACAAGACCGTGTTCCTCAACCGCGCGCCCACGCTCCACCGCCTTTCGATCCAGGCGTTCGAGCCCGTGCTCGTGGAAGGCAAGGCCATCCGCCTGCACCCGATGGTGTGTACCCCGTTCAACGCCGACTTCGACGGCGACCAGATGGCCGTACATGTGCCGCTCTCGATCGAGGCGCAGATGGAAAGCCGCCTGATGATGCTCGCGGCTACGTCCATCTTCTCGCCGGCGTCCGGCAAGTCCGTGATGACGCCTACCCAGGACGTCTGCCTTGGACTCTACTTCCTCACCACGGCGGGGCAGCAGGACAAGCTGTCCGGCAAGCTGGCCGGCAAGACCCCGTTCACGGGCGAGCACCTGCCGCTCTTCAACGACATCGGCGAGGTCGAGTTCGGCATTGCCGAGAAGGCGATCGACTACCACTCGCGCATCCGCTTCCGCAACCCCGACTACGGTTCCGACAAGCTCATCGACGCCGAGGGCAACCCGATGCCGCCGCGTCCGCACGGCGACCCGTCGAAGCGCGTGATCGAGACCACCGCCGGCCGCGTGATCTTCAACGGCGTGTTCCCGAAGGAGATGGGCTTTATCAACGACAAGGTCACGAAGTCCACCATCGGCAACCTCATCCTCGACTGCCAGCGCGTGGCGGGGCATGACGCCACCGTGAAGCTGATCGACGACCTCAAGGACCTCGGGTACAACTACGTGACCGTCTCCGGCGCGTCGATGGGCCTGAAGGACATGATCCGCCCGGCCGTGAAGGACGAGGTGATCGCGAAGTCCGCCGCGGAAGTGGCCAAGATCGAGGGACAGTTCCAGCAGGGCATCATCACCGCCGGCGAACGCCACAACAAGATCGTCGACGTGTGGACCGCCGCCACCGAGAAGGTGGGCGACGAGCTGTACAAGACGATCGACCGCAACATCTCAGAGGAGACGCCGAACCCCACGGAGCTGAACCCGATCTACATGATGGTCGACTCCAAGGCCCGTGGCTCGAAGCTCCAGATCCGCCAGCTCGCCGGCATGCGCGGCCTCATGGCCGACCCGTCCGGAAACATCATCGAACGCCCGATTACCGCGTCATTCCGCGAGGGCCTCTCGGTGCTCGAGTACTTCATCTCGTCCCACGGCGCCCGCAAGGGCCTCGCGGACACCGCCCTCAAGACGGCCGACGCCGGATACCTCACGCGCAAGCTCGTGGACGTGTCGCAGGACGTCATCATCTCCACCGAGGACTGCAACACGGTCAACGGCATCGAGGTGGAGGCCATCATCGAGGGCGACGAGGTCAAGGCCTCGCTCTCCAGCCGCATCCTCGGCCGCACGTCGTTCTACGACATCCGCGACCCGAAGACGCAGGAAGTCCTCGTGGAGGCCAACGCCGAAATCGACGAGGTCGCCTGCGCCCGCATCGAGAAGGCAGGCATCGAGAAGGTCTGGATCCGCAGCGCGCTTACGTGCGACGCCGAACACGGCATGTGCGCGAAGTGCTACGGCCGCGACCTCTCCACCGGCAAGCAGGTCGAGATCGGCACGGCAGTCGGCATCATCGCCGCGCAGTCCATCGGCGAGCCCGGCACGCAGCTGACGATGCGTACGTTCCACATCGGCGGTACCGCGTCCATGACCGCAAAGGTCCCGGAGATCGTCCTCAAGAACGACGGCGTCGCCAAGTTCGTCGACGTCCGCAAGGTGACGAACGACGAGGGCAACGAGGTCGTGCTCAACAAGAACGGCATGCTCGAGATCTGGTCCAAGCCGCAGGAGAAGGGCGGAACGCGCCTCGACTCCTACCAGCTCCAGATGGGTGCCACGCTGCTCATCGCGGACGGCGCGTCCGTCAAGAAGGGCCAGAAGGTCGCCGTGTGGGACCCGCACTCCGTGCCTGTGCTTTCCGAGACCGCCGGTACCATCACGTTCGTGGACTTCGAGGAGGACGTCTCCGTCAAGAGCGAGACCGACCGCGCCACCGGCGCCAAGACCCTCGTGGTGCTCGACACTCGCGAGTCCAACCTCCATCCGCGCATCGAGATCCGCGGCAAGGCCCCAGACGGCACGCCGGACGCGATGCTCGACAGCTACGACATTCCGACGGGCGCCATCGTGATGGTGCGCGACGGCATGAAGTCCACCGCCGGCATGCTCCTCGCGAAGACGCCTCGCAGCGCCGCGAAGACGCGCGACATCACGGGCGGTCTGCCGCGCGTGGCCGAGCTCTTCGAGGCCCGCCAGCCGAAGGACGCCGCCGTGATCTCCATGATCGAGGGCGTCGTCGAGTTCGGCCCGAACAACCGCGGCAAGCGCATCATCATCGTGCGCGACGAGGTCACGGGCCAGACCGAGGAATATCCCATCCCGATGGGCAAGCAGATCGTCGTGTTCAAGGGCGACCGCGTGAAGAAGGGCCAGCCGCTCACGGAAGGACCGTTCGTGCCGCAGGAGATCCTCGAGGCCGCCGGTCCGCAGGAACTCGAGAAGTACCTCGTCAGCGAAGTCCAGCAGGTCTACCGTCTGCAGGGCGTGGAGATCAACGACAAGCACATCGAGATCATCGTGCGCCAGATGCTCCGCAAGGTCCGCATCACCAACCCGGGCGACACGGACTTCCTCTGGGGCGAACAGGTGTCCCGCCAGCAGTTCTGGCGCGTCAACCAGCAGATGATCGCGGAAGGCCGCCGTCCGGCGGAGGCCCAGACCGCGCTCCTCGGCATCACCAAGGCCGCCCTCGAAACCGACTCCTTCATCTCCGCCGCGTCCTTCCAGGACACGACCCGCGTCCTCACCGAGGCCGCCACGATGGGCCGCGTGGACGAGCTGCGCGGCTTCAAGGAGAACGTCATCCTCGGCCACCTCATCCCCGGCGGCACCGGCTTCCCGCTTCACCGCTACCTCAAGCTGGTGCCTCTCTGCGAGACCATCTCCGACGAGGCCATGGAACGCCTCAACGCGGAACGCAAGGCCAAGCAGGACGCCATCTTCGGCAAGGTGCCCACCACCGAAGAGGAGGAGGACGACGAGGAGGACGGAGAGGCTTTCGTTCCTGTCCAGCAGCAGGACGTCACCCCCGAGGACTTCGCCGCCGAGGCTGCTTCCGAGGAAGCGGCGCGTGCTGAAGACGCCGACGCCGGCTACGGTTTCGACGAATAGCGGATGAAGACGCGGCAGTTCTGGTATCCGCTGCCCGAGCGGCTGATCGCGCAACACCCCGCCGAGCGGCGCGGCACCGACCGAATGATGGTGCTGCACCGCGCGACGGGTGTGCTAGAACACCGCCACATCGCGGACATCGTCGAATACCTCGACGACAAGGACCTGCTCGTCGTCAACGACACGAAGGTGTTCCCCGCCCGCCTCCTCGGTACCTGGAGCGACTCTCCCGGCGCCGTGGAGGTACTGATGGTGAGTCCCGCCCCTAGTTCGGAGTCGGACGCCTGCCGCGACCTTTCGAGCTTTGACGTGTTCGAGTCGCTCGAGTGGAACGCGATGATCGGTTCCGGACGCCCCAGCCGCGAAGGGCAGATGGCCGTGTTCGGTCCGAACCGTGAACTCACGGCGACGCTCGTGAAACGCCTAGACGGCGGTCTCTGGCGCGTCGCGTTTAAATCTGATCGCCCCCTTGCACAGCTTCTCGACGAATTCGGCCACACGCCCGTGCCGCCCTACGTCCACCGCGAGGGCACGGCGGAGGAGGAGCGTGACGACCGCGCGCGCTACCAGACAATCTACGCAAAACACGTGGGGAGCGTGGCCGCCCCCACGGCCGGGCTCCACTTCACGCCCGAAATCTTTGCCGCGCTTGACGCGAAGGGCGTGCGCCGTGCCTCAGTCACGCTCCACGTAGGGCCTGGCACGTTCCGTCCCGTCAAGACGGAGCAGATTGAGGAGCACCACATGGACTTCGAGGCGTTCACTGTGCCTCCGGAGACAGCCGAGGCCATCCGCGCCTGTCGCGCGCGCGGCGGACGCATCGTGTGCGTGGGCTCCACGACCGTGCGCACGCTCGAGACCGTCGCCGCCGCGCATAATGGCGAGGTGGTGGCCGGAAGTGGTGCGTCGAACATCTTTATCTACCCGCCATACGAATTCAAGGCGTGCGACGCGATGCTCACGAACTTCCATTTGCCGCAGTCCACGCTGCTGATGATGGTGAGCGCGCTTGCGGGACGCGAGCGCATCCTCTGCGCCTACGCGATGGCGGTGCGCGCACAGTACCGCTTCTTCTCCTACGGCGACTGCATGCTGATCGTTTGAGATCGTGTCGGTGAGGAGACTGATTTCAGGATACAAAAACATTAAAAGGAGTAGCCTATGGAAGTCTCAAGAAGAAAGTTCATGCTGGGGGCCGGCGCGGTTGTGGCGGCACCAGCGGTACTGGGCGACGCCCAGAAGGTGTTCAAGGTTGGCCTCGTTGGCTGCGGTGGACGCGGCACGGGCGCGATCCAGAACATCACGGACGCGGCGGCGCGGCTTGGCTGCAAGGTACAGCTGACGGCCGCAGCCGACTTCTTCCCCGACAAGGCGCGGGTGATCTGCAAGCAGTACGGCGTCGATGAGAAGATGGCGTTCGGCGGCGCGAACGGCTACAAGGACGTAATCGGCTCCGGGTGCGACATCGTGCTTCTCTGTGCGCCGCCGGTGTTCCGTCCGCGCCACCTCGCCGCCTGCGTCGCGGCGGGCAAGCACATCTTCGCCGAGAAGCCGATCGCCACGGACCCGCGCGGCCTGCGCGCGTTCCTCAAGAGCGTGGCGGACGCGAAGGCGAAGAACCTCTCGATTCTCTCCGGCACGCTCCACCGCCACTCGAACCGTTTCCTCAAGCAGATCGGTCCGGTGCGCCAGGGCTGCATCGGCAAGATCATGGCGGGGCGCGTCTACCGCTGCCACGGCCCGGCCTGGGTGCGTCCGCGCCGTCCCACCGACACTAACGCCGGCTACCTCTGCAACAACTGGTACCACTTCTGGGAGATGAGCGGCGACCAGGTGACCGAGCAGGCGATCCACGAGGTGGACCTCGCGAACTGGTTCATTGGACGCTTCCCCGTGAGCGCGTTCGGGATGGGGGCGCGCTGGCGCCGTCCCGCCGGCATCGGCGACATCTACGACGAGATCGCGATCGACTACGATTACGGTGAGGAACTGCACACGACCACGTTCGGCCGCCACATGAGCGGCTGCGCGAATCCGTTCGGCACGCGCCTCGTGGGTACGGAGGGCGAGATCTCCGTTGGCAACAAGATCAAGCGCTGGGATGGCAAGCCCGTGACGGAGGACCTCGCCGCG
This sequence comes from uncultured bacterium, assembly GCA_902802945.1. Lineage (GTDB taxonomy): Bacteria > Verrucomicrobiota > Kiritimatiellia > RFP12 > UBA1067 > RUG572. Next base: position 8,436 of record CADCOC010000098.1, read on the forward strand.
ATCGAGGGGCGTCCCCACAACGGCCTCATCGCAGAGCACGTGGATTTCCTGAACGGACTCCTGAGCGGTAATTTCCTCAACGAGGGCGAGCAGGTGGCGATGAGCACGGCAACGTGCATTATCGGCACGCTCGCAGCCTATTCGGGGCGCACCGTGCGCATGAGGGACGTGCTGGAGAACACGCGCAGCGAGTTCTACAACGGCTGGAACGCCGCGTTTACGCCCGAGCAGTTCGAGGAGACGGAGGACATCCCTGTTCCACCCGAAGGCGTGGCACCCGTGCCCGGGAAAGCGTGAGTTTTCGGATTGAGGACAAAGGACAAAGGACGAAAGACAGAGGCTTGAAAAACAAATCCTTTGTCATCTGTCTTTTGTCCTTCAAACAAGTCAAAGGCAAAGTAATGAATATCCAAAGACGTGACTTTCTCATTTCGGGCGCCACGGCGCTTGCGGCGGCGGGGCTGCCGCGTATGGCGCGTGGCGCGGAGGGCTGCTGCGCAGGGCCGTTCAAGACCGTACTGAAGAAGGCGCTGATCCGCAAGCGACTTACGCCGGACGTGGTGAAGGTCCTGAAGGACAACGGCTATCCCGGCGTGGAGTTGCAGGACAAGTCCGTGACCGAGGCCGAGGCGCGTGCGGCGCGCCGGCTCGCAGAGGATGAGGGGTTGCGTATCCACTCGTTCATGGGCGGCTGGCTCGATTTCAACGCGAAGGACCCCGCGAAGCGCCGGGATGCGATCGAGGCCGGGAAGAAAAACCTGCGCCTTGCGTCCGCCTACGGCGCGTCCGTGATCCTCGTTGTGCCGGGCCGCGTGGGGGGCATTCCGATGCCGAGGCCGAGCGCGTTCAAGCTTGCGTACGACCCCAAGACGCTCATGCTCTCTCGCGCGGCCGACGCCGACTTCCCCGCGTACGTGCAGGCGCAGAACGACGCCACGAAGTACGCGCAGGACGCAGTGTGTGAACTCGTGCCCCTCGCTTCGGAACTCGGCGTGACCATCGGCCTCGAGAACGTGTGGAACAACCTGTGGGTGAAGCCCGACTTCGCCGCGGCGTTCATCCGCTCGTTCAAGAACGCCTGGGTGAAGTCCTACCTCGACCTCGGCAACCACGAGCGCTACGCGCCGGCGCAGGAGTGGGTACGCGCGCTGGGCGACCAGATCGTGAAGCTCCACATCAAGGACTTCAAGCTTGACCGCGCCGCGAAGAACGAGGGTGCGTTCGTGCGCATCGGCGACGGCTCCATCGACTTCAAGGCGGTGCGCCGGGCCCTTGAATGCGTGGGCTACAGCGGCTGGGTGTCGATTGAGAGCTCCGGCTGGACTGATGCCGAACATTCGGCAATCATGGATCGCTTCTTCTCGGGAAAACTGTAAATTCGGAATGTAATCGGTCACTCACCTGCATCTGCCCAAAAACTGATACTAGAAGATCCAGCGTCGGGAAACGGCGCTCTCGCCGCTTCAAATCAGGAAGCGACAGGAGTGTCACTTCCCCGACGGGGGATGCATTTTTCATGCGCTTTTGGAGGGATGCAGATGAGCAGATGAGTGACCGGTTACTTCGGAATTGACAAAGAAAAAAAAATAGATATAATCGTCACTTGTTAACCCGAAATAGGAGATTGGTATGAAGGCTAAAATAGCTCTTTACAACAGCGCAACGGCGTTCTGCGTTGCGGTGTGTGCGTGTGTACTTACTGGCGGCGTCGCACTGGCCGACGCACCAGCCACGGCTACGTGGACCGGCGGCGGCGACAGGAGCGTCCTGACCGACCCAGCCAACTGGCAGTGCAAGGATTCCTCCGGCAACGTGATGGCGGGCGCGATTCCTGATGCGGCGACGACAGTCGTCTCCGTGACCGGCACGACGTCGTTCAACTGCCCCGCTGGTGCAACGCCAATCTGGAAGACGCTGACGGTGAGCGGAACGGTCGCGCTCTCAGCTGACTGCGACTGGCGCGGCGCGGGGTCGATATTCAACTATGTCAATGCCAGTTCCACGCTGAACCTGAAAGGCTTTAATCTTCGCGTCGCCGTGCCGAACGCCCATGCGAGCCGCAGAATAAACGTGACTGACGATTCCGCCGCTGGGTCGGGAGGCGAATTCCATTTAGAGGTCGCTGAAGGGGAAACGTTTCACAACGGATGCGCTTGGGCAAACGACAACCAGTTCTGGTTCTCAGGTTCCGTACATGTCGTCAAGGACGGAAAAGGCACTTACCATATCGGGGCTGCGCACAGCTCGACAGGCTTGAAATTTTACAAGCAAACCGGTGGTACGACGGTTCACGAAGGATTGATGTACATAAACAACGACGGTGAGGGCACTGCGAACGAGACATACTACGCGCAGAGCAACAGGCCCGTGTTCGGCGCGTATGGATCCGCCATAACGATTGAGGCCGGCGGTACGTTCGACTACAAAGGCATTTACGATCTACATCGCTACAGCATGTACATGAACGGCGGCACGTTCACGAACACGCGTGCGCCGAAGAATCCCGAATGGGGCTCGAACGGCACGATTGTGTTCGGGGCGGATTCCTTCATCAACGTGGCGCGTACCGCGCACATCGCCGGTCCGTTCGTACTGAACGGCCATACACTCACCGCGACCATCGCCGCCAACCAGATATGGTACTGCCGCGCCGGGTCGGCCTCCAACGGCACGGTCAAGCTTGAAGGCGACGGCGTGTTCCAGCCCCATGTCGAGGCGATCACGGCCACGGATAACGCGACGTACGACATCGCGTGTGCGGTCAACATGGCGCAGCCGATGTCCGTCTCCAACTACGTGGCGCGCTACACGGGCACTGCCAATACGGGCACTGCCGATTTCAAGGTGTTCGGCGTCTTCACGCCCGTGGCCGACGGCTTCTATCCCGTCACGATGCAGAACGGGTCCGTCATCGACCTTTCCGGCAAGACGGGAACGTGGTCCTCGACCGGCGCCACAGGCGCAATCAAGTTTGCTTCGGGCTCCGTGGTGACGCTCGACGTCGGTGCGCGCAGCCTCGCGCACGGCGAGCGCGTCCTTGCTTGGAGCGCGGTGCCAGAGAACGCAGCTTTCCGCATCACGGGAACCTCAATCGCCGATACGGAGTCGGCGCGTCTGGAGGCGGACGGCGTCTATTACGACGTGCCGGACGCGGACGTCGTGGCGACTGCGCACTGGGTCGGCGCGGGTGCGCGCAGTAACTTTGACGATCCCGCGAACTGGGTGTGCACGAACATGGTGGGGCAGCTGGCGGCAGGCGCCGTTCCCGGAGACCGCAGCGGCGTTTTCTTCGGCGTGTTCAACTTCGACCTGACGAATGCCGCGACTGTCGCGAAGCTCTCGACGTACCAGAGCGTCGCGCTTGAGCCGCCGATGGCGCTCACGACGGACTGCGACTGGAGCGGCCTCAGCGTGAACGACAACCTGTTCGCGGGCAAGACAATCGACCTCGCGGGGCACGCGCTCAAGCTGACTGCTCCAGAAGGGGTTTCGCAGCAGGCGTTCACCATCACGGACGCCACGGAGCCTGGCGGAAGGTTTGTCCTCGACGTGCCGCAGGGCGTCACCTTCGAGAACACGCTCATCACCATCGGGGGCACCGTTGCGTTCGTGAAGGACGGCGCGGGTCTGTTCATTCCCCACCGCTACGGCCAGCCGTATTCGGGCGGCAATACGGTAGCGGCAGGTACGCTGCGGCTCTACAACGACGCCGTTGCGAACAGTGCTACATTCTCGCCCATCAAGGCGGGATACGGACAGCCGCTTGGCGTACATCGCACCAGCGTGTACGTGGAGGCAGGCGCGTTCTACGACATCAACGGAGTGTACGACATCAACTGCTATCCCATCGTCCTTCGCGGCGGTACGATCACGAACTCAAAAGCGCAGACGCAGTACACCTGGGGCAGCATCGGCAATGTGACGCTTGAGGCGGACTCGTTCATCGACGTGGCGAATCCGACCGTTGTATTCTCGGGAGGGACCTCGGTCTTCACCCTCAACGGGTACACGCTGACCGCGCAGTTCCCTGCGTCCGATGAGTGGCGCCCCCCTCTCTACATGTGGGGTGTTGTCATCTCAAACGGCACGGTAACAACGACCGGCACTGGCTATTTAGACTTCCATGACGGTGCAACTTTAGCGGAAACTGCCACGTTTGACGTCGAGTCCTGCATGACCCTCAACGCCAACGTCATAGTATCGAACTACGTTGCGCGCCATACGAGCACTGGCGGCGGCGGCGGCTCGGCCATCCATGTTCTGGGCTCGTTCAAGCCGATCACCAACCTCTTCTACCGCACGGTTCTGCACGAGGGCGCCACGATCGACCTTTCGGTACTTTCCAATACAATGAAGACGAGCACGCCGATCGGTGCGTTGTCGTACGATGCGGCCGCGAGCAACATCACGATCAACGTCGGCGCGCGCACGCTTCAGGCGAACGAGCATCTCATCACCTGGAGCGCGGCGCCTGAGGGCGTGACGTTCACGCTCGTGGGCGACAACGTCGATGGCAGCAAGATATGCGTAATTGAGAACGGCGTGTTCTACGACGTCGCCACGGATTCGCCGCTTGTCGTCAGGGCCGTCTGGACCGGACTCGCGGGGAATGACGACATCTCCAACCCCGCGAACTGGTCGTGCGTCAACGCCCACGGCAACAACGTGCCGAACGGCGTGCCGGGCGTATCCGCCAAGGTGCAGATCAACGGCGCGTTCGGATCGGACATCGCCACCGCCGCCGACATGCCGTGGCAGGAAGTGAAGTTCGGCAGCATATCGCTTACGGACGACATGGACATGCGCGGCCTCGGCAACTTCTTCGCGTGTGTTGACGCATCGTCCACCATCGACCTGCGCGGACACAAGCTCTACGTGAACACGCCGAACGGCAATCCGCCTGTCGCGCTGACGGTCACGGACTCCACGACCGACACGTCGAACCCCGGCGAGCTGCACATCACCGTTCCGGCAGGCGCCACGTTCACCAACAATCGCGTAACGCTCTCCGGCAATCTCCGGCTCGTCAAGGAAGGCACGGGCGTATTCATGCCGCAGGTGTACAATCTCGCCTACACCGGTGGCAACGTAGTGGCCGCAGGTACGCTGAAGCTGTACAACACCAACAAGGACAACGCCGATTATGCGTTCGACCAGAAAAACTACCCGAGGCCTCTTGGCGCTTACGGCGTACCGGTTGTGGTCGAGAGCGGCGCGACGTTCGACATCAACGGCGTTTACGGCACGAACTATCAGCACTTCCGCCTCAATGGCGGCACGTTCATCAGCAGTTACAACCAGACCCACACGACCTGGGGCGGTCTGGGCAATGTGACTCTTTCCGACGATTCGTTCATGAACGTGGGCAACAGCATTGTCGCCACGTCGCCATACAATTTGGACGGCCACACGTTCAATGTTTCCCTCGCGTCGGGGAAGGCGTTCTATTTGCGTAGCGTCGTGCAAGACGGAACGCTCTGCATAACGGGCGCCGGGACGTTGCAGACGCTGAACAACAATGTCGCAGGGTCGCAGACAATGGACTTCGACGTGGCGGCGGCCCTCAACGTGGGAGCGACTTTGAATGTGCGGAACTACGTGGCTCGGTACGAGGGAAGCTCGAACGCCGGAACGGCGGCGTTGAACGTGTATGGCACGTTCACGCCCGTGACGGATAAATTCTACGGTTGCATGATGCAGAACGGATCGACGCTCGACCTTACGTCGAAGACGGAGGTGTGGAGCACGACGGGCGCGTTCACAAGCGGACTCACCAACGTCACGTTCGCCGCGAACGCCGTGGTGAACGTGGCGCTCGCCGCCGATCGCGAGCTGACGTTCGACGAGCACGGGCTCGCGCAGGTCGTCTCGTGGGAGACGGAGCCGCCTGACACGACGAAGTTCAAGCTTGCCGGTCCTGCGCTCGAGAGAAAGCGTCCTCTTCTGAGGCGTCCGGGCGGTCTGTACATGATGCGCTCGATGATGATGATCATTGTCCGCTAGGAGACGGGCGGTGCGCATTGCGTTGATCGCGGCCGCCGTGTCGTGCGCGGCGGCCTTGGCGGAAACGCCGTTCGGTCCACCGTCGTTCTCGGCGGAGTTCGGCGCATACGCTGTCGGCGAGGCGTTGGGCGCGAAGGGGGCGTCAGGCGGCGAATGGGCGCTTCCCGCCGACTATGCCTCGGCAACCAACGTCGTCGATGGCGGGGTGAGTGCGATGTCCCTCTTTGGCGAGGCGCGTTTTACGGCGGCTGAGGCGTCCACGGGGAACGTGGAGCGCATTGACTTCTCGATGCTGCTGGTGGAGCTTGACCCGGGACGTCCGGGGACGATTTCCGCCGTGGGCGCTCTTCTGCCGGCGAAGATCGACGGCGTGGCCGGATACTACGGTTGGGGAGACGGACGATGGAACGTGCTTTCCGCGGGAGGTGCGCAGCCGCAGGTGGGGGAGTGGCTGCACGGAAGAGTGGAGACGAAGGCGGTGGAGGGCATCCGCCTCGTGTGCTATCTCGTCAAGCGCGGCGACGGCGAGTATGTGCGGTGCGCAGATGCGGATGGGCGCACGTGGTTCCGAGGCGGGGAGGCGGCGGAGCGACGGGCGGTCTCCTTCGTGGGACTCGGGTTATTCGCGGAGATGGAGGGAACGTCGGCGCAGGAGGAATTCGGTCCGGTGTACTACTGGACGGGCGGTGCGTACGGCAGTTGGGACGATCCCGGCTGCTGGTCCACAAACGGCGTGACCGGCGCGGGCGTGCCTGGGGCGGGCTCATACGCGTTCGTGACGAATTCCGTGGCGATGACGAACGGCGACGAGCGCGCCGTCATTGACTTCCTCGCGGTGCGTGACGGTACGGACGTGATCGGCGGCGACTTTGCGACGGAGGTGTCTCTTGACGTCTCGCGTCCGCGCGCGGGCCGCGCGCTCGCCCCTACGTTTGGCACGTTCCTCGGCGCGTCGCCGAATTACGACTTCCTCTGGGAGCGCGCCGACTACCGCAAGACGTCGTTTGCGGAAATCTGCCGCAAGCCTTCGTTCACGCCACAGGAGGACGACTACTGCCATTGGCTTCGTTTTACCGTTTCGCGCGGCGGAAGGACCGCATTCTCGCGTGTCATCTACTTCTCGAGCCTGCCGGTGTGCTATCTCACGACGGACGACGGACAGACCCCCACGGCGTCCAAGGAAAAGCACGAGGGCAAGCTCGTCGTGCAGGGCAACGACGCCTTCAAGCAGCAATACGACGGCGCGATGACGATCAACGTGCGCGGCAACTCGTCCAAGAACTACCCGAAGAAGCCCTACAAGATCAAGCTCGCGGAGAAGGCGAAGATGTTTGACCTCGGCGAGAAGAAGAACAAGCACTGGGTACTGCTTGCGAACTACAACGACCTTTCGCAGACGCGCAACAAGCTGCCCTACGACTTCGCGCGGGAAATCGGCGGACTTGGAATGCGTTCGACGTGGGTGGACTGCGTGTTGAACGGCACGCTGCTCGGCACGTACCAGTTCTGCGAGCACATCCGCATTGCGTCCGACCGCATCAACATCTACGACTGGGAGGACGCCGCAGAAGATTACGGCGCGAGCGAGATCGACTTCTCGGCGATTGACGCCGCGCTGGACGCC
>CADCOC010000099.1:0-29080 GCA_902802945.1 uncultured bacterium
CAAGGCGATGTCCATCGGCGGCGGCGGCGGCGGCGGCGGCTCCGGCGGCGGCGGCGGCTCCGGCTCGTATGTAGTGACGGACAATTCCGAAACCTACCATTCGACAAAAATCGACGGCGGATACGGCGGCAACGGTGGCGGCGGCGCTGTTGGCGGCGGCGGCAGGAAGTCTGACGGCGAACCGAGTGAAGATCATGACAACTACGATGAAGACAGCCATCCTACATCGAAGTCCGGTCCTGGCGGCGCCGGCGGAGCGGGTGGAACGCAGGGCAGCAGCGGCAACCTCTACGTGCTGCCGTCGGTGGGCCTCGCAAGTTCGCCGTATCGCGCCAGCGACGGCACCCTGCCCGACACCCTCGACAGCTTCCTTATTGTGAACGTCACACTCGACCTCGACATCAAGAAGAGCGCCGGAAGCAGCGAGACGGCGAAGGTCACGATCAGCCAGCCGTTCGCCAACGCGATGGAGGTGATACCCGACACCGAAGTCGGAGGCGTGAATCCGCGCGTTAAGCGCCCGGGCTACCGTTTCACCGGCTTCTGGACGACGCGCGAAGGCGCCGGCACGTGCGTGTATGGGCCGGACTACAAGCCGACGACGGTGCTTTCGCCCTACACGCAGAATATGACGCTCTACGCCCGCTGGGAGATCGATTCCAGCGTCCTCTCGGTCACGTCGTCCGGCGACGGGGCGAGCGCGCTCGACGTCTACGGCAACGAGGCGATCACACTGCGCGACGCGGTGAATGCGCTCGTCGCCAATCCTGACCTCGTCGGCACGGACGGGCGCCGCCGCGTCACCTTCGAGAAGTTGGACGCGACGAACAGGGTGATACGGCTCGCATCGCCAATCGAGATTCCGGCGAACGTGCGGTCGTTCGAGATCAACGGGCTGTGCGAGCTCGAGCCGGGCGTAAAGGGCGTGGAGATCGTCGCGGGGGCGAACGCGCGGCACTTGAACTTCAAGGGGAGGGCGTCGGATGATGGCGGCATGTTCTCGCTTGCGAACCTGAACTTCACGGGCGGCAATGCAGACACCGGCGGATCCATCCTCGCCAGCGGCGCGAATGTATCTGTCGACACCTGCTCGTTCCTCGGCAACAAGGCGTCCTCCTACGGGGGCGCAATAAGCATGTCGGCGTCGTCCACCAACTATCTGCTTGTGGCATCAACGACATTTGCGGGTAATTCCGCCAATCATGGTGGTGCGGTGAGATTGCAAGGGAATGGCAATGCCGTGCTTTTTGTCAACACGACATTCAGCGGAAATTCCGCATCCGGCTATGGCGGTGCCGTCAATGCAATCAACGGCGAGGAGGTGGACTTGCTGGCCTGCACATTCGCCAACAACACGGCCGGTGCCGGCAAGGGACCGTCGCTTTCCGTCAGCACTCCTGTCAATGCCGTCAATTGCATCTTTGCGGGAGACAGCCAGTTCCAGGGAGAACTCGATAAGATTACAACCTACTGGTGCTCGGTGAATGTCGATCCGACCAAGGTCTTTACCTCGCACGGTGCGGCGATCACGCAGATTGTTGCCGGCGTCACGCACGTGATCCATCCGCCGCTCGGCGGGGCGAACGCCTGCAACGAGGACGCGGCGGAGATCTTCTGCGATCCGAGCTACGAGAACGTCCGCGCCGTTGGGCGCGACGGAACGAGCGTCACGCTCGCCGGCCATTCGGACCTCGCGAAGAATCCGTTCGTCGTCGATCAGCTCGCGGCGGTGCGCACGGCTCCGACGCGCGGCGCGATCCGCCTCGCGGTGGGGACGGAGCCGGTGACGGTGGAGCTGGACGGCGTCCTCTACAACGCGGACGGCACTGCGAAGGCCAACCAACCGGTAAATTCCGCAGTGGAGATAACCTACAGCGACGGACTGGCGACGACGAATCTCACCATCAAGACGGCGGACTACGGCGTGTTCGGGCTTTCCGTGCCGGTGGACGGATCGGACGGCCTTTCGCACAACGTGACGGGGGTCAGGGTCGGTGCGCTCGGACCGGATCCGATTGCGGTGACGATGGCGCCGTACGCGCTGACGGCGGCATCGGTGGAACTGCTCGGCTCCAACGCCCCCCTGTTCCTCTACGGCGACGCGATCGCGATCGGCAACGTCGCCGCCGGGTCGATCTCGGTGACCAATTCCTTCGACGCGCGCAGCGGCTCGTTCACGGCCGGCGAACTCAAGGGCTTCAGCAACATCGACCTTGAGCGCGTCGACATCTCCGGCGGAACGCTCGACTGGCTGGGCGGCGCGAACGCGCAGACGGCGAACAGGGTCGATACCTTCGCCACCCTCGCGGATATGACGATCGGCGGCGGCGTAGCCGCGAAAGACACAGGCGCCGGCAAGGTCAGCAGGTGGACGGCCAGCAACGACGGGTTCTTCCAGCTGCAGGCGCAGTGCAACAATCCCAAGGACACGACGCTGAAGCTTGACGTCGTCGGCGACAAGGATTCGCTTATCGCCGAGGTGACGCCCGAAGGGACGCTGGGCGATACGTCCGACAATCGCCGCTTTATCTGGACCGTCCCCGTCCGAAGCGGCGACACGGTGCGGCTTACGATGTCCAGCGGCGAACTCTCGCTGGTCAAGGCGCAGTTCATCTACTTCGGGGTGAAAGAATGATTAATATTGCCAATGTGAAAATGTTGCCAATATCCAAATCCAATACCAATTGAAAACTGGAAAATGGAACTGGCAACAATGGCAAAAATGGCAACAATCAACAAGATTGAAAGGAACCAACACATGAAAAAGATACTTTCAGCAATACTGGCAACGGCAGCCGCGATCTCTGTGCAGGCCGCGCGGACGGTGACCACCGAACTCTTGACGAACGGCGACTGCTCGACGTTTGACGGTTGGGAACAGGAATGGATGAAGATGTCTAGTTTTGACGGTGCTCCCTGTTTTGCAGCAAGTAGTTCTGAACAACTGGGTCAGGTTTCGCAGACGGTAACGCTCGCAAATCTCGGATTCTCCGAAGACTTTCTCCAAAGCCGCCCAGCCGTGAATGTTGTCGCCTTATATACGGGCACTTCGTACAGCAAGGCCTTCGAAGTCACAGTCTATGAGTTGGATGTGACCGGGAATACTCTCGCTGCGCACCTTGTCGTGGACTTGACCACTGTTGATTATTCTGGCAGAGCCACTGCCACGTTCAATATCGATCCTGCAACACGCAGCCTCAAATTACTGGCGAGTGGAAAGTGCAAGTATTCGGATGAATACGTTGATAATCCGAGGTTCAGGAGTTTCAGTATGACTATCGCACGGACGGAAATTGAAATCTCATTCGTTTCGGAGGGGGAGACAGTCGGCACGTCCACCAATTTGATTGGGGGAGGAGATGCGGCATTGGTTCCGGTTGCTGCCAAGACCGGCGGCGACTACGCCTTCCTTGGCTACTACACGCAGGACGGACAGCAGGTCTTTGACGGGAACGGCGCACTAGTGCCAGGATCATTGGTGGGACAGACATCCGACGTGACGCTCTACGCACGCTGGGCGCCGCCTCCGGGGAGCGTCGCGAAGCTCGTCTATCGCGGGCAGCTGAACCTGCTGACGGGCGATCCTGCCGTACACAGCAGCACCTACACGAAGAGGATGCACTTCCGCGTGTACGACGGATCGGAGGCGACGACGCCGCTCTGGCAGACGGGAAATGCGGGGGTGGACGTGACCGTGAACGCCGACGGCAGCTTCGTCTATTCGTTCGGCGACGACGATCTCGCCGCGCTGATCGCGACGGGGCGCGTGACGCATGTGGGCCTGGCGCTCGGGTCAAGCGCCAGCACGGCTGTGGAGATGAAGCCGAGGCGCGAACTGAGGCCTGTGGCGGCGGTCAACCGTGCGCTCACGGCGGAAGGGGCGGCGCTTGACATCCGCATCGGGAACCTCGCCACCGAAAACTCTCTGGTGGCGGCGGATGCCACGGTGTCGAAGCTCGAAGTCGCGGGCACGGTGAATGCGTACGGCGCCGGCAAGGTGTCGGTCTCGCCGCTGACGGTCGGCCCGGCGGAACGCACGAAGCTTCTGCGCGGAAAGGGCGTGAAGGCGTTTTCAAGGGACAAGCCGATGGTGTTGCCCTCCCCATCCGGGGCGATATTGAGGGGGCAGGAGCTCGCGACCGCGCCGTCGGACGGCATTGCGCTTATTTCGAGCAGCGATTACGGCCGGCGCGCGCTGCGCTGCCCGGCGGTCATACAATATTGCCGAAAGGGGGAGAAGGTACGCGCGCCCACGTCCGACGCGGGCGGGCTCAAGGTGACGTTCTTCCCGTTCATCGGAAAGGAGGGCCGCTAAATGTGGAAATGTGAAAATGTGAAAGTATCCAATACCAATACCAATTGGAAATTGGCAACATTGGGATTGGCAACATTGGCAACACTGGCAACATTCACCACTGCATTTGCGGAGGTGCCGACGGATACGCAGCTTACGCTCGGCGAAGTGGAGTTGCCCGTTTACATCTACAGCAGCGGCAGCACAGCCGGCTACACGCAGCCGACTGTGGCGTACCCGATTTCGACCGTCCGTGCGCCGACGTCGCCCGAAGAGCGGGTGACGTCCGTTTCGACCAAGGACAAGACGGTGCAGTGGGAGCTTGCGGCGTGGACGGTCGGCCGGACGCTTTCGGAGCAGCCGCCGGACGCCAAGCTCGGCGACTTCTGCAACGACACGATCTTTGATCCGAAAAGCATTGACTGGGCCGCGACCATGGCCTCGAACGCCACGGCGATCGCCGAAGGCCGGGTTGTCTTCGATGTCGGCGCATCGGACGAATACGAGCGTGTGATCTTCACCGCGAGCGGCGCAACGGAGCTGACGTGGGTGTCCACGTCGGGCGCGAGCGACTCGCGCACCTACAACATCGGCAGCTCGTCGTCGGCGCGTCCATACAGGCTCTTCGCGACGCGCGTCGACGAGGCCAACAACGCCGCGTTCATCGACCTCACCGGAAAGTTCGTGAAGTTCTTCGGCGACAAGGACCTCTTGAAGAGCGTTTACGAGGTGAAAACGGAGGGCGTGTCCAACGTGGTTTACGGTATCGACTACGATTCGTCGAACACGAAGATGCTAACCGTGCGCTACAACGTGGACGAGCAGACGGGCGCGATAAAATGTCCGCAGGGGCAGTTCGTGCTCGCCTACTACGACACCGAGACGAAAGACCACATGATCGCGCACATCGTCGTCGAGATCTGCCCTCCGAACGTGACGACGCTCAACGCCGAGGTCGGCGACTGCCTGCAGCCGGCCGGCGGCGGATACGCGGACGACAAGCTCTTCGCGGTCGCCGCTGCCGGACTTAATCGCGAGGCCAACGACCCCTATTCGCCCTATCTTGAGCAATACAAGGCCGAACAGGGCAAGGAACTGACCGACCCGGGCCACGGCAAGGTGTTCGCCATCGCGCCGACGGACTTGACGACGAGTTCGGCCGGCATGGCCATGCCCTGGAAGGCGGAAGTCTTCTGGCAGACGGAAGACCCGATGAAGACGAAGTGGAACTTCGAGCACGACTATTATCTCATCAGCTGGCCGGAGAAGCCCCTGCGCGTCGTCGTGGCTCCAAGCGGGGCGCAGGCTGGCTGCCCGATGTACGTGCCCACGAACTACGTGGCGACGATGTCCGGCTTCAAGATGCCGGCGACGATTTCGGCCAACTACGACTCCAGCAAGGGAACACTCGCGTTCAGTGGCCAGCAAGGCAGCAAGATACTCGTCAAGCTCGCGGATCAGAGCGGAGGCGGTTGCCCGGCCTATCTCCCGGTGGAGCTGACGGACTACAACGAGAAGACGGTGGCGACGCCCTGGATATTCGAGTGGCCCGTCGGCAAGGAGCTGACGCCGCGCATCGGACTCGAGGCGGGACCCGACGCGCGGGCGATGTCCGAGCGGGTGGACGACAACCTCCCCGGCTACATCTACGAGCCTGAATCGCGCGGACGCAACTGGAACCCGCGGCTCTACCACCGCCCGGACGGAACGTCCCTCGTTCCCTTCGACACGACGGTGTCTGCCGACGACCTGATGGATGATGTGACGGGCGAGTCCGAAGACGATCCTTTCGAGGACCTTGAATCCGCAATTTACGGCGTCAACGAAAGCGCGTCCAAGATCCAGGTGTGGTGGCGCGCGAACTTCCAGACGCCGCAGATGAGCGTTCCGGTCACCTATCCGGCGCTCGTGCAGAACTACAAGGTGACGTGGAAGGAGGCGATGTTGCCCGGACTCTTCCCCGAGATCTCGCTCTCGTCCCAGCTCGGCTCGGCCGATCCCCTGATGACGGCATGGGGAGCGCGTTCGCTCATGCTTCTCGAGACGAACGCGACGGCGAGCGTCGATCTCGGCAACCAGCGGCTGTTGACCAGCGTGTCGTCGGCGAGCGTCGGCTTCGCGTGCTACGTGTCGCCGGATGCGATGGAGGACGGCGAGATGGTGGCGACGCCCGGCCGCATCGCCAAGTGGACATTCGGCGACCGCGCCACGGGTGTTGCCGCCGAGATCGACGCGATGCTCGTCAAGAATGAAACGGACGGCTTCAGCGTCAAGGTCACGCAGAAGGTCGGCTCCAACGCGAAGTCGGAGACCCAGGAGGTTCCGGTAGGCGAGTGGTTCGAGGTGGAGGTGGAGCTGCCCGACGTCGCCCTCGGGCACGGCGTGACCGCGACATACGGCGCGGCGGACGCCACGGCGGGCGACGCGGCGACCTTCATCGCGCTCGACAGCCTCGGCCTCTGGTACGGCGGAGGGACGAACGCCAGCGACGTCGTCTACGGTTTCGACTTCGCCTCCGACGGCGATCTCGCGACGCTCGGCACGAACGGGACGGTCCGTACGGCGATGGATCCGAACGGCAATGTGCTGACTTGCCGCAACTGCTCCAAGTTCGGCGCGGGCGCGCCGGAGCCGTTTGCGCTGAAGCTGAAGGCCGAGGACGGCGTTGAGCCGGAGATCTACTACGAGAACGACTGGAACGCGATCGGCTACAACCCGAACGAAGAGCACGCGTTCGTGGACGTCAACGGAGACTACGTCGTCTGGGCGCTCCGCAACGACCTCAACACGGAATACACGTCCAAGCCGCTGGTGATGGTGATGTACGCCGAAAACGGGAAGGGCAAGATGCAGGCCTTCACCATTGCGACGATCTCGCAGGACTATCCCGAGATGGCGAGCTTCAACCTCGTCGGCAACGCGCTCGTGCCGCCAAAGCCGATCAGCCGCCTGGCCGGCTGCCAGACCTCCCTCGACACTGCCGCCTCTGCATTCGACTTCAGCGACAACGCCGTCGTCTACAAGGACCGCAAGAACGGACTCTGGGCGCGGCGCAACGGCATCACCTACGCCAAATACGGCTATCCGATGCAGACGGGCTTCTACTTCCCGTCGCTCGGCACGCAGCCTGCAGTCGGCACCCCGATCGCGTGGCTCTCTTGCGTGGACGTGGCGAACCCCGGCATGGCCCAGATCACCAACATCGACGCCGCCGTGGGCTGGAAGTGGACCGTCGACTGGCCCGAGAACGTGCCGGAGCTGAAGCTCGGCCAGGTGCTCACCAAGGCGACGCTGGGGCTTCCCGAGATGTGGAACGCCGCGTCGATGGCCGTCTGCTACCCGAATCCCTCGCCCGCCGACGTCGCGGCTGGGAATTCGGACGGCGCGAAGGTGGTGGAGCTGATCGACCCGACCGTCAATCAGGCCTCGGCGAAGACGCTCCCCGTGAACGCCAGCTTCCCGTCCGAGTATGGCTTCGTCCTCGGACCTTCCGGCACGACGTTCCTCCGCAAGGGCAGGTACTACTTCACCGGGCTGCCGCCGTCGATTTCCGACCGCTTCTACATCACGGTCGAGGATGGCGGCATCCTCAACCCCGGCCTCCATGCGACGATGAACCTCATCGGCCAGTACGTGGAGAAGGAGGCCGGCGGCTCCTATCTTGAGCTCAACGTGCTGACGGCCGCGGAGCGCGCGGCGATCAAGGCGCTGTGCAAGCTCGATCCGGCGCTGCACCAGACGGAAGTCAACAACTGGAACGCGGCGGCGGACTCGCTCGCCACGACGGAGGTGAAGCCGTCTCCCCGGACGAACTTAGGCGCCCCGGTCGAGACGGAAGGGCGCAAGGAGATGGCGCTCGTCTTCCCGAACAAGGACGTTTACAAGGAATGGGCCGGCAAGATGACGAACGACTCTTCGTCGGTCATGTCCAAGCGCTTCACGGTGGATGAATACGCGTTCAGCAAAATCGGCACGCCCTGGCAGGTCGTCGGCGGCAAGGCGATCGACAACATGGAGAACGTCACCTTCGCCACCTGGCACGAGGACAAGTGCGAGACACGAAAGGTGAAAGGCTCGCGTCTCGAAGGCGCCAAGTCGCGCTACGAGGAACTCGGGCTCAACACCTACCTCAACAAGGAATGGGACAACATCGTCTCCAACAAGAGCCCGTGGACGGTCGTTTACGTGAAAGGCCATTTCACATGGAAGACCAAGGATTATCCCGCCGCCAACACCTACCTGGCGCGTGACCACTACGGCCTCATCGCGGACGGCACGGGCATCGGATACGTCACGCTCATCGAGAACGACAACCCCGATACGACGCAGGTCTCCGAGGGTCTGCCCGTGCAGATGCACGTGATCAAGGTCGTCCCCGAACTCTACGCGGACGGCATCGCGGTGCTGACCGACTCGATGAACAAGCTCTCCGAGAAGCTGACGCTCCTCTACCGCACGCCGCTCGGCTCCACGTCGGACAAATACGAGTTCCAGTGGTGCTACACGACGCCGAAGACCGACGGCACGGTGCCGGACAAGGGATCCGCCTCCTGGAAGGACAAGGCCCTGGAGCCGGGCCTTGTCTCGGTGCAGCTCGGCGAGAACGGTGCGAACCTGCAGGACTACGTGAACACCTACTACACGCTGCGCTACCGTCCGGTCAAGGGATCGGTCACATGGCAACTCCTCGCGGCGGCGCATCCGGAATGGACCAGCGACGAGCAGTTCTGGAGCCGGTGGGCGGACGAACAGCTCGCGGAAGGGTGGCTGCAGCGCGTCCTCAACTCGCTCACGCCGTTCGCGCAGCGCGTGGAAGACTTCTACAACAACCCGAGCGACATCTGGTTCACGATGCTTGAGCAGATCGGGCGGCCCTACCAGGGCGACGTCGCGCTCAACAACGACAACCTCTCCGAGGTCGGGCTCCTGGAGCTCTACCAGACCGTCTTCAACCGCGCGGAGTCGCTCCTTGTCTCGGCCGGCGGCAACAACATCGACATGTCGAAGCAGCTCATGCTTGCGCAGACGCGCATGGGCGAGTTCTACACGCTCCTCGGCGCCGAGGCGTATTCCGACGCGAAGAACCCGCTTATCTCGCCGACCACCGACGGACAACAGTTCCCGTCCGGCACCTTCTCGTTCGCGAACCAGGTTCCGTCGCTCCTCGACGAGGAGCTGGCGCTCCTGCGCGGACGCACAGCGGCGACGCAGTTCCCGCGCATGACCGAGGCGCCGCTCTACAACCGCCTCGCATGGAACCTCACCAAGGGCATCACCGAGGGCGAGCCCGCGTACGTTGCCAACTACGGCATCCGCGCGCGCAACGGCATCCTCGACGTAAACTGCGCGGCGGTCCAGTATCCGCAGGGCCACGGCGACGCCTGGGGTCACTACCTCTCGGCGCTCACCGGCTACTACAGGCTCCTCAGGAACCCCTGGTTCGACTGGGCGGCGGCGATGGGCGAGATGCTGATGGACCAGAAGCTCATGAACGTCGACTACCAGGACGAGTCGAAGTTCGCCGACGCGGCCGTGAAGCTCGTCCAGGCCGGCACGGACGTGATGGACCTCACCCTGCGCAAGGCGTACAAGGAGAACGGCGGAGACGCCACGGCCGCCTACTTCGACGCAAACAGGGAGCAGGCGTTCGGCTACGGCGAATGGGCGACGCGTACCGGCCTCGCCGCCGCGTACAACTGGATGACGGTGAACGCGCTCCTGCCGACGAACGACGCGCCGTACCAGGCCTTCACGGACAAGGGCATCAAGAAGATCGACCGCACCACGGCGTCGCAGCTGCCAGTCCTCGCATCGTCCGTCCGCGTCGTGGAGCGCAAGCTCCAGGGCTTCGAGGCCGGGTCGAACCCGCTCGGACTTTCCGAAAACGCGATTCCGTTCGACATCGACCCCGACCGCCTCGCGCAGAAAGAGTCGCATTTCGAGCAGATCCTCGAACGCGCCGAGAAGTCGCTCGCAAACTGCCGCACGGTCCTCGAATACGCGAACATCTATGGCTCGTGCATCGCGCAGATCTCGAGGAACGAAGAGTCGGTGATCGCGGACATGGCGATGCAGGAGCAGGCCTTCAACAACCAGCTCATCGCCATCTACGGCACGCCCTACTCGGGCGACATCGGCGTGGGCAAGACGTATCCGCAGGACTATGACGGACCGGACCTCTACAACTACAACTACATGGACCTCACGCCCTACGGCATCATCGAGGACATGCAGACGCTGTTCACCAACTCCTACAAGCTCGTGGAGGCGGACGGCATCGGCTGGAAGTACAAGCACAAGCTCAGCTGGCTGGGCGGCGAAATCGAGGACGAGTACGAGGAAATCCCCATCAACTACATCGTGAACGACGGCGGCATCCGCATGAAGCCGCTCACGGTCACCGGTTCGCGCCGGATGGAGGGAACGATCCAGACCGCCTACCGCAACTACATCGCCGCCTACCTGAACGTCAAGAACGTGTTGAGCGACTACGACACCAAGCTCATGGTCCTGAAGGAGGGCGTGAAGATGGCCAAGAGCATGGAGGCGGATCTCTGGAAGACGTTTGGAATCGAGTTGGGCGTGACGCTAATCAAGATTCCGACGGACACGATGGAGGACGACTACCATATCGAACTGGGCGACTTCGCCATGAATCTCATGATGATCGATAGCGATATGATGCAGGATGTAATACCCGGCATCAGCTCGGCTGGTACGACGATTGCCATCGATCCCAAGTCCCTCTTCAATTCGCCCAAGATTCCTTTCGAGAAGATGGATCTGTATTGCATTGCGGGAATGCAGATGCTCGCATACGAAACGCGCCACAAGAAGCAGCTCGCGGGCATGCTCATCGATCTTGGCAAAACCATCTACGATCTCGAAGAGCAGATTCGGGGTGCGTACAAGGAGATCTACGAGAAGATCGATGGCCTGGTGATGGATCTCAACCTCTCGATCCTCGCGATCCAGCCCGCCTTCGCCGAACTATCGGCGGCCGAGGCCGCATACCGTGCCCAGGTGGAGCTGGGCGAGCAGCTTCAGGAGCAGCGCGCGCTGTGGCGCCAGCAGGTCTCGAACGGCGCGACCGAACAGCGCTACCTCGACATGTACAACCGCGTGCAGCGCAACCTCGCGCTCACGAAGTACACCACCGCGTTCGACACCGCGCAGCGCTATGTCTGGGAGCTCGCGAAGGTCTATGACTACGAGACGGGACTCCTTTCCACCGACCCGCAGGCCGGCAAGCAGTTCCTCGCCGACATCATCGCGACCCGTTCGCTTGGCCAGCCGGGCGTATCGATCTCGTCCGCCACGACCGACGGCGGACTCTACGACATCGTGAACCGCATGAAGGCGAACTGGGACGTCCTGAAGCCGCGCCTCGGCATCAACAACCCGGACAAGCCGGCGAAGTGGTTCTCGCTCAGGCGCGAGCCGCGGATGGCGACGCGGCCTGGCGGAAGGAGTTGGCGAAGTACCGCGTTGAGAACATTCTCACGGATTCGCGGTTCATGCGCCACTGCCAGCCTCCGGCGAGCCAGAACGCCGTCGTTTACCGCGAGCCCGGATACATCATCGAGTTCTCGACCTCGATCAACAACGCGGAGAACTTCTTCGGCAAGACTCTGCAGTTCGGCGACCACCAGTTCTCGAGCTCCGACTACGCGACGAAGATCGACGCCGTCGGCGTGGACCTCGTCGGGCTCGACCAGCTCGCGGGCGGCGCGGGCGTGGAGCCGAACATCTACCTCGTGCCGGTCGGCCTCGACTACATGCGCTCGCCGGCGGGCACGGACCGCGCGCTACTCAGCTGGACCGTGGTTGACCAGGTGATGCCGCTCCCGTACACCGTCGGCTCGGACGAACTGGACCGGGTGGACTGGATCTCGACGTTCTCGGGCCTTGACGGCACGAGCGACGCGACCGCGACGATCCGCCGCCATTCGACCCTGCGCGCCGGGGCGGACTTCAAGTCCACGCGCCTCGTGGGCCGCAGCGCCTGGAACGACAGCTGGCTTATCGTCATCCCCGCCTCGGCGATCGACGCCGACCGCGACAGGGCGATGAACCTCATCGAGTCGGGCGTCAAGGACGTCAAGATCGGCATCCGAGCCTACTCGCGCAGCGGAAACTGAGGATTGTTGCCAATGTTGCCAATGTTGCCAGTGTTGCCAGTGTTGCCAGTTGCCAATGACCAATTGGGATTGGGAATTGGAATTGGCAACATTTCCACATTGGCAACATTCATCAACCTAAAGACTTAAGGAGCAAGAAAACAAATGGCACTAGACATCATCGGATACAACGCAACTTTTGATGCGTTCGTACAATTCGCGGAAACGCAGCATGCGGCAGGCAAGGAAAAGACCGTCGCCCGCTTCGATCCAGACGCTGCAAAGGAATTGGGCGGAATCGTCGACCGCACCATCAAGCCCGGGTCCGGCGACTGGGTCGGCGTCGGAGTGGGTCGTCTCGCCAGCCTGAAGAGGGCCAACAACATCACCCGCGAGGCGTTCATGAATGCGGTCAGCAACATGTTCGGCGGGGTGGACCACATCCCCGACAACGTGAAGGATGCCATGAAGCTCGAGGACTACGGGAAGGGCAAGCCGCTCACCGCCCGGCGCATCCTCGCGGTGGCTGAGGCGATCACGAAGCTCGACGATGCGGTGCTTTCCGACGGATTCTCGAAGGAGGAGGTCGCGAAGATGCACAACGTCGCCAATCTCTACGCCGAGGCGACGGGTTGCAGCAAGGTGGCGGCGTTCATTGAAGCCTCGACGCCAGGCTCGAAGGCAAACCGCCTCATGAACTACGGCGGCAGGTTCCTGAAGACGGCCGAAAACTTCAAGAACGGCCTCGAACTCATCGACACGTTCAAGGAGTGGTTCTCCGACGTGGGGACGGAGCTACGTAAGTTGGACGTAAATCACACGCGCACCGAAAAGATGAACTTGACGATGCTCAACGCCAAAGTCAGCAGCTTTGTTTCCGATAAGCTCCTCGGAACGGAGAAGTTCGTTTTCGAGAGCATTGCGCACGATCCCTCCTTCAACCTGGCGGAGAGGGACCAAGATCGCCTTTTCGGCATGGAAAACAATGTGGCGACGCAATTCTTCGGACTCGGCCTCAACGGATCTTGCACGCAGACAATCGCGCAGATTCCGCCCGAAAAGCGCAATACGCTCTTTTCGGCTGTCACGCTTTTCTATCCGCTGGCCGACAACCCCATAAATGCCAACGAGAAACCCGACATGTACGGCTCTCTGTCAAGTGAGGACAGCCCGTTAATGGTTGCCAGAATTCTCAGGAACTTCGACAAGGTCGCCGAGATGAAGGCAAATGGGACGCTCACCCTCGAGAACCTCGTCAAGCTGTGCTTCCCCGAACTTCCGGAGAACGGCGAATGCACCGTTGACGAAGTGAGGAAAATCATCGACGGCATGAGCGGGCAAATCACCGAAGCCATGAAAAGCGGAAGACTCACCACAGAATCGTACTGCCAGGCGTTGTGGGCGCTCTCCGACACGGGCTGCTCCGCCGAGGAGGCGATAGACTCGTGTACCGGTGGCCCTCATCCGCAGCCTCCGAAGTACGTCTCGACAGGGACGCTGGGCCTTTCCGCATACGACGGCACGACGAAGGAGGGACGCCAGCAGCTCATGACAGACCTCGGGCGGCCATGGACCTACTCATACGTTTGGAATCGCGACAAGGGGCTTCTGCCGAATGACAAGAGAGGTTTCACGTTCAACTTCCCGGGCGAGCCGCCTGTCGTGACCGGAGAGTCCGACGAGGGCAAAGCAAACATCGTGGTTGTCTGCGACAAGGTCGAGTCGCTGTGCGGCAAGGCGCATCCCGCGCAGGCCTCCAGCGTGATGACGATGCTTTCCCAGTCCGGCCTTGGGATCCTGCGCGGCGGTCTTTCGCAATACGGCTTGATCTCCAACGAACACAGCGCCTGCGACTTCACGCTCTCGAAGGACGCGGAGACGGGAGACGTGACGATCCGGTACTCAAGCCCCGAGGGGTTGCCTTTCGAGTTCGAATGGACGGCCACGGTCAGGTCCGACGGCTTCGTCACCACGACGCCGTTCAAATTCACCGACAAAAGGCCGCCCGAGCAGAAACTGCTCAACGATCTCTTCATTTCCGGCAATGCCGCGAAGAAGATTGGCGATATAATCCTTCCCGGCAGCGGACTGGAAGACGTCCAGAACCCCAGCCAGGAACTGAAGAATCGGATGAACAACATCGCCACCGCCAACGTGCAGACCTACGCCCCTAGGTCCATTGCGACTATGCGCACGGACGGGAAGGGAAGCGGCGTCGATCTGAATAAATACGCTGCTGCGTTCAAGGAGGATCTGGCCCGTCGTCTTCCTGTCAGCATCGGCAAGGGCAAGCCGCTCTACGAGTTGGGTCTGGAAAAGGCCCGCGACTCATACGTCGACTTCATTACGGACGGCAAGGTCAAGACCTACGCCGAGGCCGACAAGAAGACCAAGATAAAGGCCTGTCTCTTGATGGCGTTTTCGTGCCAGGGGTTTATCATCTGCGGACTCAAGGGGGTGTCGAATGCATTCGACAAGAATGGCAACAGGGCACGCCTGATGGCAGGAAAGGGCGCAGACGAACGCAACAGGACTGATTCGCTGAATCTGTCGAAGGACAAAAACGGCAACTTCGTGATCAAAAGTTCTACGGTGTTCACGTCGACTTCTTTGCTCCTTACGAAAGAAAACGCGATGTCCGAGTTTTATTCGACCAACGAAGGCAGTTCCCTCAAGTACAATCTCAACGTGGTCGTGACGGCCGACAGCCTGGAAAGGTTTGCCAGCGCCAACTGGGATGACTTCGACAGCGACGCGAACTGGAAGATCGAAAACGACCTGGCGACCCCGCACAGCGTAGAAAGGGCCGCAGATGAGCTACCGGAAGATTTCAAGCTCGACGTGAAAGTTGATCTTTCGTACAGCATCGACGCCGATGGCCTCGCCGTGAGGGTGTAGGCGGTAGGCGGTGGGTGGTGAAAGGTTGAAAAGTTAAAAGGCTGAAAGGTTGAACAAATGGCACTAGGAATTATCGGATCCAACGCAACTTTTGATGCGTTCGTACAATTCGCGGAAACGCAGCGTGCGGCAGGCAAGGACAAGGCCATCGCTCGCTTCGAAAAACCCGATGCGGCCGGATTGGGCGGGATCGCCAACCGCACCATCATACCCGGGAAGGGCGACTGGGTCGGCGTCGGGGCGGGGCGTCTCGCCAGCCTGAAGAAGGCCAACAACATCACCCGCGACGCTTTCATGAAGGCGGTCTCCGACATGTTCGGCGGAATGAGCCATATTCCGGCGAGTGTGAAGGATGCCATGAAGCTGGAGGACTACGGGAAGGGCAAGCCCCTCACGGCCCGGCGCATCCTCGCCGTCAAGGACGCGATCGAAAAAAGCGGCTTCTTGGAGCAGAAGGCGTTCGAGGCGAGCATCTCCAAGTTCAAGGATCAGGCGGGCATGGAGACGAAGGCGCTCTCCATGGGCTATTCGAAGGGAGAGCTTCCCAAGCTCGCAAAGGCCGTGAACCTCTACGCGCAGGCCTCGGGCTGCTCCGAGGCCGAGGCGCTCGAACAAGTCTCCACGCCCGGTTCGAAGGCAAACCGCCTCATGAACTACGGCGGAAGATTCCTGCAGAGCGCGGACAACTTCAAGAACGGCCTGCGTCTCATGGATTCCTTCAAAGGCTGGTTTGCCGAAACCTACGCGAAGTTCGAAAGCATGAAGGACGGCAGGAGTCTCAAATACGAGGATGGCATGTCCATGACGCTCCTCAACACCTCCGCGACGGCGTTTAGCGAAATAAACCTGCTCGCGACGGAGAAGTTCGTTTTCGAGGAATTCGCGGTAAACGATTCGATCGACCTTGCCGAGACCGACACGAACAAGAACTTCGGAATCGAGAACAACACGGCGGCGAGCTGCATCCTGCGAGGCTTCAGTTCGGCCCGCACCCAGACGTTTGCGCAGATTCCGCCCGAGAAGCGCTCGCTCTTCCTGAAGGCGCTGACCGTTATGGTGCCGCCATCCGCCTCCAACGCGGCGGAGGCGGGCGTCTCCCACAGCAAGCGCAATACCTTGCTGACACGGCAGATTGGCATCTTGACGGCTCGCGTGCTTAAAAACTTCGACCAGATCGCCAACCTGCAAGACTCTGGCAAGTTCACGCAGGCGAATCTCGTGAAAACGTGCTTCCCGGAGATTCCAAAGCCTGGCGAAGATCCGATGGCGAAACTGAAGGTTCTGTATGGCCAGTGGGAAGACTGCACCGCCGAAGAGCCGTTGGAGGAGCCGCCTCACAGGTATCCGCCGGATCTCTCCACGCCAATCCAGGACACGATGGAGGCGACCGGCTGCTCGATCGAGGACGCCTACGAGATCGTCATGGGCAGAAAGCAGTTGCCGACATTGCAGTACTACTCGTCGGGAACGCTGTCGCTCGCCTCGTTCGGCGGATCGCTCGACGAGGCGCGCAACCAGCTCGCCGGCGACCTGCACCGCGCGGAAGGCTACTTTTACGATACCGACGGGAAGCAGCTTCTGGGCGACAAGGACGGCGTCTTCAGATTCAACCTGCCGGGCGGCAAATGCCTCGTCGCGACCAAATCCGGGCAGGTCAACGACAGCGGCAAGGCGGTCGTGGCCGACCTCGAGGAGCTCTGCGGCAAGGTCCACCCGCGCCAGACCTCCAGCCTGCTGATGATGACAAGCCAGTCCGGTCTCGGCCCGCTCCGTGGCGCGCTCTCCGCATACGGAATCAGGTCCAGCGAACACTCGGCGGTGGACTTCACCATCACCAAGGACGACAAGACGGGCGACATCACGGTCCGCTACTCCAGCCCCAAGGTGCTGCCGTTCTCGTTCGAGTGGACTGCCACGGTCAGCCCCGACGGTTACGTCACCACCACCCCGCTGCGCTTCACCGACGAGGCGACGCTGAAGGAGGAAATGTCCGTCACCGCCGCCGCGATAAAGGATAGCGCGAAAGGAATCGCGCATGATGGTTCTGAAAAGAAGGCGCTTGCGGACAAGACTGCGGAGATGATGGTTTCTCTGGCCAAGCCGGACCGCGATTTGATGGCGTTGCTGAGGATGAACAACAGGAAGGTCGCCCTCGGACTCATGTTGAATGGCGCGAACCATATTCGTTCCGAAGCCAAGATCGCCCAGGGTCTCGAGAATCTGCGCGAGAACATCAATGAGCTGCGCATGGCAGCGAACGGTAACAAGCGCATCTTCGACATCGGCATGACGCGGCTTGCATCGTTCGGCGGAACGGCGTTGAAGAGCGGAATGATCGCCAAGATGTGCGAACTGATCGCCAAGGAGGACCTTGGTTGGCTCAGGGAACTCAACCCTTCATCGTCTCCGGAGAAAATATGCGAGAACATCTGCAGGTTAGACAACCTCATGGTGAAGATTCGCAGCGAATCGAAGGTGTTGCTCTCCTTCAACGAGGTGTTCATGGACGAGACCTCCACGGCGAACATGATGATCTTGGGGCTTATCTTTGCCCATTGCGACGAAAAAACGCTCGGCGGAATCAAGGACGCATTGTGTTCCGAAAACTGCTTGAAGATGATGAACGGGCTTGACAAATTGGACCATGGATACTTCCCGCAAGGCAAAAAAATCCAGCCGGAACTCCGTATCGCCATGTCGGATTATGCCGGCAGGTTCAACATGGTGGCTCTCCAGGAGATGCGCGGTACCGTCAACGAGGTTATGGGCCTGCCTGACAATGACGATTCTCTTGGCTTCTACAGTAAACATTCAATCTCTGATTCGAGCTTTGGCAAGATGGTCGACATCATCGAGAGCAGCGTGCTGAAAACTCGATCGCTGAATACCGAGAAAGCCACGAATCACACGAAGTATGAGCCGTAGCGATGTAACCTTAAAGGAGAAAAAGCAATGGAACTGAAAGAACTGATGTCCTCGTTTGCGGAAAAACTCGGAATCGAGGGGATCGAAGTCAAGGACGGCATCTGCTCCATGACGATCGACGACATCCCGATGGAATTCACGGAGTCGCCGGACGGACTGGCCGTGGTGGGCGTCGCCGTCATCGGCGAACCGCCGCCTGAGAAGCGCGAGGCCTTCTACGAGATGCTTCTCGAGGCGAATACGCAGGTGTACGGGACGCAGGGCATCGCCTTGTCGAAACTGCCGGACACCGGCGAGATCGCGCTGATTGGCGGCCTTCCGTTCAAGGACCTGGAGATAAAGGAATTCTGCAAGTGCCTGGACGAGTTCGTCAGCAAGGCCGAGGAATGGCGCGAGACGGTGGAGAATTTCCGTCCCGCCGCGGAAGAGGCCGCCGTCCGCGACGAGGAAGCGGCCCAGTTTATGAAGTTCGGCGGGAACGGCCCCGGCTTCATGAGCGTCTAGGCGCGAGTTTGTGTGCTACTATCGCTCGAAAGATGAAATAGTAGACATGAAAGTTGACGTCTCCGGCGGGAAATGATAGACTACTTTTCGTCAACGACATGGTAGGATTACAATGTTCATAGGACGAAAAGAATATCTCGATTCGCTTGGGATGCTGTGGAACAAGTCCACGGCATCGCTGGTGACCTGCCGTGGACGCAGACGTATCGGCAAGTCAACGCTGATTGAGGAGTTCGCGGCGCGCACGGCCGATCATTTCATCGAGATCGAGGGGCTGCCGCCTTGCAAGGGAATGACGGATCGGCGTCAGCGGCGCCATTTCTGCCAGGTTCTTTCCGACCAGACGGGATGTCGCCGAGTTGCACCGCAGTCATGGGCGGCGGCCTTCAAGATGCTTGACGAGGTCGTTCCGAATCAGGGACGGACGGTCATCCTCCTTGACGAGATATCGTGGATGGGGTCGCGCAATCCCGATTTCGCGGGATTCCTGAAGGGAGCCTGGGACAAGTTCTGGCGCAAGCACGAAAAACTGATCGTCGTTCTTTGCGGTTCGGTCTCGTCCTGGATCGCCGACAACATCCTGAACTCGACGGGTTTCGTCGGACGGAATTCGCTCGACGTCGAGGTGTCCGAGCTGTCGCTGCCCGAATGCGTGTCGTGTTGGGGTGCCGCAGGCGAACGCCTCTCGACGTTGGAGAAGCTCGACTTCCTTGCGGTGACGGGGGGTGTTCCGCGGTATGTCGAGGAAATCCAGCCCGGATATTCCGTCGCCGAGAACATCAGCCGGATGTGCTTTTCGCCTGACGGCCTTCTGTTTCGGGAGTTTGATGCGACTTTCAGCGAGGTGTTCGGGCGAACCTCGCAAAGTAGGGGGAAGGTTCTCCGGGCGCTTTCCGAAAAGCCGCTTTCAATGTCGGAACTTGCGGCGGCCGACAAGAAAACCGCAAATGGAAGGCTTTCCCGAATATTGAAGGAACTGGAATATGCGGGGTTTGTGTCCGGTGACGCCGGGTTGAATCCTGAAACCGGCGAGCCGTTCCGAATCGAACGCTACCGCATTCGCGACGCCTATACACGGTTCTACCTGCATTATGTGGAACCGAGGCGCGAGGCCATTCAGCGGAACCTCTTCAAGTTTTCGTCAGTTGAACAGCTTGTCGGCTGGAACGCCTGGCTGGGGCTTCAATTCGAAACGCTGGTGCTGAATCACGTCAAGGAGCTCTTTCCCCATCTAGGACTCGGACGGACTCTGGTTTTGTCGGCCGCGCCGTATCAGCGGAAAAACGCCGCAGGGGAGAACTGCCAGATCGACTTGCTGATTCAGACGGCCAGCACGGCCTTGGTCGTTGAGATCAAACGACGAAAGAGAGTCGACAGGAGCGTGATAGACGAAGTTCGTGAGAAGGTCCGTCGACTCAAGGTGTCCTCCGGCCTTTCGATTCGGACGGCGCTTGTCTATGCGGGCGAGCTTTCGGAAGGTGTCCCCGCAGATGGCTACTTCGATTTCATCGTCCCGGCCGAGAAGTTGTTGATGAATTGAGGAGGTCCGCCAATGTTGCCAGTGTTGCCAATGTTGCCAGTTGCCAATGTTGCCAATGCCCAATTGGGAGTTGGGAATTGGAATTGGCAACATTTCCACATTGGCAACATTCTCAAGAGCCTCCTTTGCTTTTTGATGCTAGCCCTCGTTGCGCGCGCGGAGCCGGGTTATACGAACCACGCTGGAAACGTGGTTTCTGGATGGCCCGTCAAGCTCACGGCGACGCATGTCGTGCTGTCGGATGGCGGCTCTCCGGGGCGGCTCGGCGGGACGCCTCGCCCCACCGCCAACTCCCAACTCACAACTCCCAACTCGCAACTTACCACCTACCCTCTCTCCATCTTCCCCGAATCCGAGCGGCGGCGCATCGCGGCGGACTTCGGCCAGCCGCGCGTGCCGGTTGCCGTGAAGCGGGCGATCGCCGGGGCGGAGAAGGCAATGGCGCGTTCGCGCAAGCGGGCGGAGAAGGGGCTTTGCACGAAGGAGGATAGCGAGGCCTTCTGCGCGAAGTCCGAGGCCGCGCTCAAGAGCTACCTCGACAAGCAGGTCAAAGAAGGTGTAATCACGCCAGCTGAACGAAAGGCTCTGAGATGACCGTGGCGATGTAACCTTTCGCGCCCCGGCGTGTATACAGGTCGAAAACGAATCAAGCAAAACAAGGAGACAAAACAATGGCAGTATTGGTAGATCATATTGCGGATGTGTCGTTCACGCAGGTTTTTCTCGGCAGAGGCGGCGACGCTCCGGCCAAGGGGGAGATCGGCGTCAACGACAACGTCTTCGACGTGTCGTTCGAAAACGGACGCGTCAGCGCTCGCTTCTCTAGTGGAAACTGGTTCACGAACCTCTTCCGCGGCAAGACGATGCGCCGTTTCAAGGAAAACCTCCAGACCCAGTACGACAACTGGGCCAAAGGGATGGACAATGCAAAGGCCGCCGGATTCAAGGTGAACACCAATGTCGCAGCCATCCGGGACACCGTGGACAAATGTTTCGACATCATCAGCGACGCGCGCGAGAGGCTTGACGTGAACCAGCTGAACTGTTCGAAGGAGCTGCTCATGGCGTACGCGATGCCACATTTGAACATCGAACTGGACGATCACGACATCATGCATCTCGGCTACGACTCCGAGAATATGCCGCCGAACCTCGCAAGATACGCCCAGCGCCTCGGGCAGATCGGCGAACTCGCCGCCGTGCGCAACGAGCTCATGTCCGTCGCGACGGGTACGGAGGCCGCCGATATACTGCTCACCCGGTTCGGGTTCAAGACGCACCATGAAGATAACTGCCAGGGCAAGTCGGAGACGGAAATCAAGCAATACATCCTGAACATGCTCGACGCCATAATCAACGGATTTTTCGAGGCCGTCAAAGGGATGAAGGACAAGAATACCGAACTGTTCGAGTTCCTCGACGCCTTCGACGGCACTTGCGTCGAGGCAAAGAACGACAATGTCCAGACGTGGCTCCAGAACGCGGCCGGCATATCGAAGGCATCCCGCTCCGACACGACGAACGACCTGGCATTCTGCGCGACTGCCGAGTTCAACGCCCTCGCGGACGAGGTGAAGGCGCCGTTCCGCGAAGAGGCGCGCAAGTCCTGCGAGGCCGAGATCCGCGCCCAGTGCCAGAAGGAGCGCGTCACGAGCGAGGAGCTCATCAAGGGCCGCATCGACACCAAGGTTGACCTCATTCTCCAGCAGAAGGCCAAAGAAATCGAACCGCTTGTCCTCGAGAAGATCAAGACCGACGGCAAGTTCGCCCTTTACGAAAACCTCGCCGGCGCCAAACGCCCCGTCACGCAGATATCCAAGGGCGACGACGGAGTCTGGACGGTCACGACCCTTGTTGACAAGAACAACAAGCCCATCCTGAAGCCCGTCTCGGCCTACGACATCGACCGGGACTTCGACAAGTTCGTCGAGATGTACAAGGAGGACGCAGTCCTCTTAGGCCTTGTCAAGAACGAGACGCGCGTGACGTCAGGACTTGAACCGGGGAACCGCATGGACTTTCACGCAAAGGGCGTGCTCGATTTCGCCAGGGAGATAAAGGACAACGACGCCGAGGTGAAGAAGCTCGCCGATGTCGTCAAGACCCTGATGCGCGTCAAGCCAGATGTCTCCGACGCGGAGTTCGAGAACGCCGTCCGCAAGGGGCTAGGCGACGTGACCAAGCTGATGGCGAACAGCGACGACGAGACCAGCAAGAAGTTTGCCATGTTCGTGAACAACGTGGCCGACGGCTCCTACGCCGACCAGCTCTCCGATGCCACCCGCCTCGCCAACCTTGTCGCCCGCCGGGTCGAGAACATCCTGGCTCCCCAAAAGATCATGCTCGCGGACATCGACAACAAGGCGGCCCGCTGCGCCCAGATGATGAAGCTCGTTTACCGCAACAAGACCGTGGACGTCAAAAAGGCGCAGCAGCTCATCGCGACGACGCTTCGCACGATGATTGACCGCATCCAGCCGCCAAACGATCCCAATAGCAAGAGCGTCAGATCCTGCAGGGAACGCCTCAACCGTCTGATGACCAACGGACGGCTCTTCACGGACAAAGTGATCTACGACGTCTCCCACCGGCCGGCCGGTCTTGACGAAATCAATCTGCACGACGACATGAAATTCCTCCTGAACTGCATCAAGCACTACGCAAACACCGAGTCCAAGGAATTCATCCACGACAAGGCGAAGGAGGTGGCATAGTGGCTGGCACCTGTGAAGACGCCCTCGGTGCGCTCTCCGCGCACCTTGGGCTGCCGCTGGAGTTCAACGACGGTTCCTGCAGTTTCAACGTCGGCGGGCAGCCGTTTACGATAACAAATGACGACGAGCTGGACAGGCTCGTCGTCTCGGCGCTTGTGGCGGACGACCTGCCGGAGGCGCCGTCGCGAAAGCTGATGACCGATCTGCTGGATCTCGGCTTCGGAATGATGCATGAAGGGCTTCCGGCGGTCGGACGCGATCCCGAGACGGGCTTCATCGCGGCTTTTGCGGTCTATCCCTGCTCACGGCTCGTCGCGGCGGAATTCCCCGACTCGTTCATGAAATTCGTCTCATTCGCGTCGCGACTCTCTGACCGCCTCGACAACGAGCGCCATGCGCCCCCAGAAGCTCCGCCCCCGTCCGACGACGCGTCTCCCGAAGACGTCCATCGCATTATGGTCTAAATGGCTGTTGACTAAATCCAGTATGATATGATACATTTCTTGAGGCATTACAAACTCTGCAAGAACGAGAGGTGGAGAATGGAAAGTACAAAACAAGAGGAAACGATCAATGAACTCAAGGCCGCGCTGGCGGAGCTTGAATCGGACGATGGGCTCGAGATGTTCGTGGAAGGGCATGGGCTCCAGAGCCGCTACTTCGCCTTTTCGTGGCAGTCGGACGGGTTGGAGATCGAATACAACCTGCCGTATGCGCGGGTGTTGTCCGAGGAGGAGGAGCAGAAGCTGGATGCCGCGCGGATCGGAGCGGCGATCCGTCTCGCCATCCTGTTGCTCGCGACGTCGTCGAGCGGGGCGCTGCTTCACGACGGCGAGGCGAAGCTTTCCGTGACGGCCGACGAGACCGGCGCGAGTTATTCCATCGTCGGCACCGACGACGAGGTCATCGATTCCGGCGAGGACTGGGAACCGCTCATCGCGCGTCTCGAAGCCGATCTTCCCGCCGCCGGCGACGACTTCCAGGTCATCTGGCCTTGATTCGCCCCGTTGCGGCGACTAATCTTGGTTTTTGAAAATAGTCGCCCGAAATCCGCGACGGTCACCCCTCCTTGGGGTCGTCGGATAGCTTGCGGTAAAGAGTGGAGAGGTTGACCTTGAGCGCGTCGGCGGCTTTCGCCTTGTCGCCGCCGGCCGCGACGAGGATGTGTTCGATGTATTCCTTTTCCTTCTGCTTGAGGAAGCTCTTGAGCGAGGCGTTGCCGGTCGGGGCGTCGCCGGAGGGCGCGGAGGCGGCAGTTGCGGCCTGCGCGTGCTGAAGGATTTTCGGCGGCAGGAGGTCGGGCGTGATGTCGCCATCGCTCAGGAATGTGAGGGCGTGCTTGATGGCGTTTTCGAGCTCGCGCACGTTGCCGGGCCAGGAGTAGGCCATGAGCGCCTGCGCCGTTTCTGGTGCGATGGCGGGAACGGGTGCACCCTCGGGCGTCTCGAGCCGGATGAAGTGCCGGGCGAGGGGGATGATGTCGTCCTTGCGCTCGCGCAGCGGCGGGATGTCGATCGTGATCACCGCGAAGCGGTAGTAGAGGTCGCTGCGGAACGTGCCCTTGACGACGGCCTGCTCGAGGTTCGCGTTGGACGCGGCGATCACGCGCACGTCCACCGGGATGTTCTTCGTGCCACCCACGCGGCGGATCTCGCGTTCCTGGAGGACGCGCAGTAGCTTGCCCTGGAGCAGGAGGGGCATCGAGGAGATTTCGTCGAGGAAGAGCGTGCCGCCGTTCGCGACCTCGAAGAGACCCTGCTTGTCCGAATAGGCGCCCGTGAAGGAGCCCTTCATGTGTCCGAACATCTCGCTTTCGAGCAGGTTCTCGGGCAGGGCGGCGCAGTTGACGGCCACCCAGGGTTTGCCGGCGCGCGGGGAGTTCTTGTGGATGGTTTTGGCGATCACCTCCTTGCCCGTGCCGGACTCGCCGTTGATCAACACGGTGGCGGCGGTGGGGGCGACCTTCTGGATCATGTCGCACACCTGCGTCATGAGCGGCGAAGCGCCGATGAGGTTCTCGAAGCGGTATTTGAGCGGCGAGGCGACGTCCATTGAAAGCGCAACCGACTCGTGCTTCTTCACTTTCTCCTCGGCGCGTGCGAGACAGGCGAGGACGTCGTCTACCTTGAACGGCTTCGTGAGGTAGTCGAACATTCCCTGCTTCATCGCCTCGATGGCGGTCTCCACCGAGGCGTAGGCGGTGAGCAGGATCACGGGCATGGAGGGCTGGAGCTTGTGTACCTCCTGGAAGAGCGCCATGCCGTCCATCGGCTCCATGCGCAGGTCGGTGATCATGATGTCCACGCCGCCCGCCCGCACGATTTCGAGCGCGGCGTTGCCGTCGCGTGCGGTCTCGACCTCGTACTTGTTCGTTTTCAACAGACTCTGGAGCAGCAGGAGAATCCGCGGCTCGTCATCGACTAGGAGTACCTTTGACATGGGCAAATTATACTATTTTTCCCCGCCGCCATGCAATAGGAATGTTAAAGGATTTTTAGCTGCGGCTCTAGTCTCGCGTCTCACGTCCACGCGCGCTCTCCCAGTTAGCGCGGCCGCCTTTGCGCGAGGGCGTCTAGGGCGGCGGAGAGGCGTTCGCGCTTCTTCATCTGTTCGGCGAGGGGAGAGGGGCCGAAGAGCGAGGGCTGCGGGTCCTCGGGGGAGTCCGTGATGTCCGTCACGCCGAACCCGACAAGACGCACGAGGCGTCGGCGTCCGGGCGGCCACTCCTTGTCGAAGAGGTCGAGCATGAGGTGGCGGAAGGTAATGTCGTCGCGCGCGGGCAGTTCGAAGCGGGCCTGGCGCGTGATCGTGTTGAACGCGGCGTCGCGCAGCTTGAGCTTGCCGGTGCGCGCCCAGCGTTCCTCGCGGCGGAAGCGGCGTCCGACCTCCTCCACGAGGCGCAGGAGCGTCTGGCGCACCGTTTCGCGGTCGGATTCGTCCTCGTCGAAGGTGTGTTCGCGCGAGACGGACTTCTCCTCGGCCTCTTCGGACGGGAAGGGCGAGTTGTCGATGCCGAAGGCGTGGTTGCGGATGGACTCCGCCGCCGCGCTGCCGAGGATGCGCTCGAGGAAGCGCGGGTCGGCGTTCTGGAGGTCGGCGCACGTGCGGTAGCCGTAATGCGCAAGCACGTCCGCCGTCTTCTTGCCTACGCCCCAGAGAATCTTCACCGGCTGCGGGGCAAGGAAGGCGCGGATGGCGTCCGGCTCGAACGGCATGATGAAGAGTCCGTCCGGCTTGTTCTGCTCCGAGGCGATCTTCGCGAGCAGGCGGTTGGGGGCGAGTCCCACGGAGCAGGTGACGCCGCACTTCTCTTTAATCTCTGCGCGGAGACGTTCCGCAAGCGTGCGCATGTCGCCGAAGAGGTGGACAGTCCCCGTCACGTCGAGGAACGCCTCGTCCACGGACACGCCCTCCACGAACGGCGAGTAGTGCGAGAACACCTCGAACGCGATATCTGACACTTCCTGGTATGCGTGCATGCGCGGCGGCACGAAGATGCCGTTCGGACAAAGCGCGTAGGCCGTGCGGCTCGGCATGGCGGAGTGGACGCCGTACCGCCGCGCCTCGTAGGAGCAGGTCGAGACGACGCCGCGCTCATGCGGACCCGCCCCTACGATGATGGGCTTGCCGCGCCATTCGGGGTGGTCCCGCTGCTCAACCGACGCGAAAAATGCGTCCATATCGACGTGCAGAACGGTCATGCGGCGTATTATACCAATTTCTCTGGAACAACCAAGGAAATTCGTTTATCTTTTTTCCTCTTGCGGAGTCGGGCAGTTTTTGATAAACTAACCGCCACACACGAAGAAAAAAGGTAAACAAAAATGGTCAAACTCAGAATGCGTCGCACAGGGTGCAAGAACCACGCGACCTATCGTATCGTGGCGGCGGACGAGCGTTCGCCCCGCGATGGCAAGTTCCTTGAGATCCTCGGCTGGTACGACACCGCGATCAAGGACGAAAACTTCAAAATCGACCTCGCGCGCGTCGATGACTGGCTGAAAAGGGGCGCCAAGCCCTCCACGACCGTGGCTTCCCTGATCCGCCGGGCCCGTAAGGCGGCGCCGAAGGCCTAATCTCGGAAAGGGCAGGTGACATCATGGCTATCAAGATTCTGGAAAAGATCAACGCGGAGCAGACGGCCAAGCTGGCCGATAAGAAGTTCCCCGAATTCCACACGGGCGACATCGTTCGCGTGTCCGTTCGCATCAAGGAAGGCGAGAAGACGCGTGTGCAGGACTTCGAAGGCAAGGTTCTCGCGATCGACAACGGCACGAAGAACGCCTCCGGTAACTTCACCGTGTCGCGCGACAGCTACGGCGTGCGCGTGGAGAAGCTCTTCCCGTTCAACAGCCCGGCGGTCGAGAAGATCGTCGTGGTGAAGAAGAATTCCTCCTGGCGCAGCAAGCTCTACACGGAGCGTACGTTCTGCAGCCATAAGGCGGTCCGCAAGCTTGTGAAGAAATAATGCGGATCGACATCATCACCGTCTTCCCCGAAATGTTCCGGGGATTCCTCGGTGAGAGCATCCTTTCCCGTGCCGTGCGCGCGGGAAAGGTTTTTATTCGCACGGTCGGACGACAAGCCCTACTCCGGCGGTCCCGGCATGTTGATGCGCCCCGACGTGTGGACGGAGGCGATTGAGGCAGTCCGCACGCCCGAGGCGCGCGTGGTGCTCACCACCCCCGCCGGAACGCCCTACACGCAACGCACGGCCGAGGGATTCTCCCGCGCGGAACACCTCGTTTTCCTCTGCGGACACTACGAAGGGATTGACGAGCGGGTGCGGCGGCTCGTTACGGACGAGGTGTCGATGGGCGATTTCGTCCTGACGGGCGGCGAGATTCCCGTGGCCGCGATGGTCGATTCCGTCGTGCGGCTTCTGCCTGGCGTACTCGGCGGTGGGACGGCCGCCACGGCGCGCGAGTCGTTCGGCGAGGACGGCCTTTTGGAGTCGCCCCAGTATACGCGTCCGCCGGTTTACCGCGGGCTCGCCGTGCCGGATGTGCTGGTGGACGGCGACCATGGCAAGGCGGAGGCATGGCGCAAACGGCAGGCGATCGACCTCACGTCGCGCCGCCGCCCCGATTTGATTGAACGCGGCGGTACCTTGGTCGCGGGATGAGATTGACTGGATGTGAGACATGAGACGTGAGACGAGAGACGAGCTGAGACATGAGACCATGAGACGTTGGTGGCTTTGCGCCATTCCGTTGCTCGTCTCATGTCTCATGTCTCACGTCACCTACGGCTTGTCTCCTGCTTCTAGGGCTGCGCCACGGCCGCAACCGCGTTCGCGCATTGCGGTGGTGCAGGCCGTTGCGGCCGTGCCGGCGTCTGAGCGCACGTACGCGGCGTCGCTTGCAGATGGCACGCTGCGGATTCTCACGCAGAACGGCGTGAAGGCCGATCTCGTGTCGGACGGCGCGCTCGACGCTGCGCTCAAGGGACGCGACCTCGCCTTTCTCGTCACGTGTACGAAACCCACGCCAACCCAGATTGCCGCACTTGCGCGTTTTCGCGGACGCGGCGGGGTGATTCGCCCACTGTATTCCGCCGCGCCGCAGGTGGTGTACATTGTCGGTGCAAAGCCCGCGCTGAAGGTACGCGACGCGGAGAGCGTGAAGGCGCGTTACCTGTTGAACCAGGTGGGTGCGAACGTGCCGGGTGCGTGGAACCGTTCGGCGTGGGAGCGGAAGCAGAAGGTCATGCTCGCTGCGGCGTCCACGCTTGGGCGGGCACAACGTCCGCGCGCGGGCGAGATACACGCCGTGTGGGAGCATACGGGGCTGGGGCTTTACCCCGGCGACTGGCCGCGTACGTTTCGCGTGCTGCGCGCGAATGGCATCACGGATCTCTTTGTGAATGTATCGGGTGCGGGGTTCGCGCACTACGCCTCCAACGTGTTGCCGCGTTCGAAGGAATACTCGCGCTACGGCGACCAGCTGGAGGCATGTCTGAAGGCCGCACGCGGCACGGGCGTGCGCGTGCATGCGTGGGTGATCTGTTTCAACGCTACGCGGGCGGACTCGGCCTATCTCCTTGCTTTCCAGAAAAAGGGGTGGCGGCTCAAAAACCGGCAGGG
>CADCOC010000099.1:29105-38694 GCA_902802945.1 uncultured bacterium
CGGCAGGGTGCGCTTACGGAGTACCTGGATCCGTCGAATCCCGATCTCCGCTGGCGGATGATCAAGTCCATTGACGAACTAGCGCGCGCCTATCCCGTGGCGGGCGTGCATCTCGACTTCGTGCGCTGGTACGAGGACGCGCCGAAGCCTGCGAACGCCGCGCGCCACGTGACAACATTCGTGGAATCGGTGCGTAAGCGTCTCCACATGGCGCGCCCTGGGGCGTGGCTCACGGCCGCCGTGTTGGCGTCCCATCCGTCATGCGTGACGTCCGTGGGACAGGACTGGCCGGCGTGGATCGACGCTGACCTCATCGACTACGCGGTGCCGATGAACTACGTGGAAAAGCGCGCGCGTTACGCGGCGCTTGTCGCCCAGCAGGGAAACGTGAAGACCCGTGCGCGCCGCATCATCGGCGGCATCGGCGTGACGGCGAACGAGTCGAAACTCTCGGCGGCGCAGGTTGTCGAGCAAATCAATCTCGCGCGGCAGTCGGGGTTCGCGGGCGTCGCGCTCTTCGACCTCGACGACACGCTCGTGGAATCAATCTTTCCAGTATTGCGCCTCGGTCTTTTCCGCACACGTTGATGACGGAAGCCAAATCGGAGAACGAAGGAGGTTTCATGAAAGTGAAAGTCGCAAGTGGCGTGCAGGACATCCGCGCCGTATGGTTTGAGGACGGACGGCTTAAGCTGATCGACCAGCGGAAGCTGCCGCTGTCTCTGGAGATTGTCGAGACGGCGGACTGGCGGCGTGCCGTCGAGATGATCCGCGACATGACCGTACGCGGCGCGCCGGCCATCGGAATCACGGCCGCATACGCGATGGCACTGGCTGTCCGTGCGGGCGAGGAACCGAAGGCGGCGGCCCTGTGCGTGAAGGCCGCGCGGCCCACAGCCTACGACCTGTTCTATGCCGTAGACCGAATTGTCGACGCATTTGCGGCAGGCGACGACGTTCTTCGCGCGGCTGACGCCTACGCGGAGGAGATCGTTGGAAAGTGTCTGGCCATAGGCCGCCACGGCGCTTCGTTGATCGTCGACGGGATGAAGGTCATGACGCACTGCAACGCGGGCGCGCTCGCGACGGGCGACTGGGGCACGGCCCTTGCGCCGATGCGCGTGGCACACGCGGAGGGACGCCGGTTCTTCGTCTACGTTTCCGAGACGCGTCCGCGTCTGCAGGGAATGCAGCTGACCGCGTGGGAACTTTTGCAGGAAGGCATCGAACACGCCATCATACCCGATTCAGCCTCGGCCAGCTATATGAGGGATGGCGTGGGGCTCGTCATTACGGGCGCGGACCGCATTGCCGCCAACGGAGATTTCGCGAACAAGATCGGCACGCTGGACAAGGCCATACTTGCCCGCCATTTCGGGATACCGTTCTACGTGGCGGCGCCAATATCGACGTTCGACCCCAATGCGGCCGATGGCAGCACCATCCCCATCGAATGCCGCGCGGAGGAAGAGATGACTTGCCTGGGCGGACAGCGTCTGGCCCCGTTGGGCTCACGGGCACTCAACCCTGCGTTCGACGTGACGCCAGGTTCGCTCGTGACCGGTTTCATAACCGAGTCCGGCATCATTCCGCCAGGAGGGCAATTCTAAGTCATCCCACAAAAATAACTTGGACACTCCATCGAGTATTGTTCACAAATCTCAATTGCCACAATTGTTCACAAATCACAAATGGCAAATGGTCGTCGCATATCTCCTATTCTGCGAAAAGGTCGTCAAGGGTCACTTCGGACTGGATTTGATTTGCGTAGGCGTTGCGGACAAGGCCGGCGGATGTCACCATTGTCAGGTGGACGGCCTTTCGTGTCTTGCTGACGGCGCGGAACACCTCGACTTTTTCTTCAAGGTTCTCAAGCGCGTCTTTTTCCAGTAGATACCGCCCCTTGGCATATTTCATCTCGCAAACGTTGATTACATTGTCGGCCCGGTCGAGAAGAAGGTCGATTTGCGCGCCATGAGGGTAAGTTTCATCTGCACTGTGCCTCCATGCGTAGATTTCCGTATGCACGCCTACAATGCCGAGAGCCTTTCGTATTTGGCCGGAATGCTGAAGGCAGAGCCGTTCAAAGGCAAGTCCACGCCATGCAGACTGTTGCGGCGAAGAAATAGTGTCCGTCCAGAAGTTCACGTCCGTTGTTGTTCCGTCGAGGAATCTGAAGTGGAACAGTGTGAAGTTGTCGATCAGCTGGTATGTTCTGTTCCGTTTCGTTTTGCCGTAAAACCTGTAGCTTCGAACAAACCCGCTCTCGGAGCGGGTGTCAAGCGCGTCCGAAAGCTGTCCGGATTTCGTTATCCCAGTCGCATCGGCAATTTCAGACCTTGTCATTCCGATTTTCTTCTTGGCGAGGACGCCTACGATCTTCATGTAGATGGGGGCGTTCTTGAAAAGCGAAGAGTAAAGTTCAGTGAATTCATTCTTGAGAGGGGCGCTCTCGGAAAAGAATATCCGGTTGAAATTCTGCGCGAGGCTGTAGCCCCTGACAAGATGTCGCCAATAGTATGGTATCCCGCCGATGGCCATGTAGCACTCGGCAATGTCCTTGCGCGTCATCTCGATGCCGCGTTCCCTTACGTAGAGTTCGCACTCTCGTAAAGTAAAGGGCCGAAGCAGCATCCTTGCCGTGACTCGATTGTGGAGACCGCCTCTGTTGCGGAACAACTTCTTGACCATCCATGATGATGCCGAGCCGCATACGATGAAGAGAATGTCCTTTCGCGCCGACGCCCATTCGTTCCAGAAAGCTTCAAGCGCCATGAGAAAATCGGAGCGCAGGGTGTCAAGCCAGGGCAGTTCGTCGATGAAGATGATTTTTTTGCCCGTAGGTTTTTCGTCAATGGTTTTGCGGAGCATGTCAAACGCCTTGAACCAGCTGGTCGGGCAGCGTTTTTCCGTACACCCCGAATCTTTGAGGGACTTGAAGAAATGCGAGAGCTGCTGTCTCTTTGTCGCATTTGGAAGTCCGGTATGTAAAAAGGAAAAGTTCCCGTCAAACGTTTCGCGGATAAGATAGGTCTTGCCCACGCGTCGCCGTCCATACACGGCAACAAACTCAGATTCTTTTGACTCGAAAAGTCGATTCAGTTCTTCAGTTTCAGAGATTCGTCCAATCATTGATTTCTCTCCTATCGCGGTCAAGGATGGGATTAGTATAGCAAATACATCATGATAAGGTCAAGGTTAGAATAGAAATTGCTTGAGGGATTACTTTATCTATCGTTTTATCAGAGATAAAGTAGTCTCTCAGGAATATAAATGAGGATAACTTTGATGATTGCTTTCGCTATTGGGAGAATAGGAGTCTAGGAGTTTAGGAGAATATTTTACTCATTCTCCAAAACTCAAAAACTCCAAAACTCCCAGCAGCGAAAGCAAATAAGATGAATCACAAGGGAGTTATAGGCAAGCAGCCGGTAATCTTCCGCCACGGGCACGGCAAGATATGGTATACTGTGTGCCATGCAGAACGAAGGAGCAGAGTTTGTCCATCTACACGTCCATACCACTTATTCCCTGTTGGACGGCCAGTGCGGCATCAAGCCGCTCGTGCGGCGCGCGCGCGAGTGGGGCATGCCCGCGCTGGCGGTCACGGACCACGGCAACCTCTTCGCCCTGAAGGCGTTCTACGACGAGTGCCGCTCGAAGAAGGGCTACGGCGATCTGCCGCCCATCAAGCCCATCCTCGGCTGCGAGGCGTACGTCACCTCGTCGGGCGACTACACGACGCGCGACAAGAACGAACGCCGCCACCACCTGATCCTCCTCGCGAAGAACCTCACCGGCTACCACAACCTCGTGCGCCTCATCTCCGAGGCCCACATCCACGGCTTCTACTACAACGCCCGTATCGACCACAACCTGCTCGAAAAGTACCATGAGGGCTTGATCTGCTCCTCCGCCTGCATCGCCGGCGAGGTGTCGCGCGCCATCGACGCGGACCGCATGGACGAGGCGGAGCGCGTCGCGAAGTGGTACAAGGACCTCTTCGGCGACGACTACTACCTGGAGGTGATGCTCCACAACTCCACGAAGACGAACATCCCCGGTTCGGCGATCGACGACCACCGTCGCCTCTACGCGCGCCAGACCGCCATCGTGAAGGGCATGCTCGAATTGGGGAAGAAACTCGACATCAAGGTCGTCGCCACGAACGACGTCCACTTCCTCGATGCGGCGGACGACGATTCGCACGACGTGCTGCTCTGTCTCTCCACGCAGAAGAAGCTCTCCGAGGAGGACCGCCTCATCTACACGGGACAGGAGTGGTTCAAGACGGCGGACGAGATGTCCGCGCTCTTCCCCGAAAACCCCGAGTTCCTCGCGCACACGCTGGAGATCGCGGAGAAGGTGGAGTCGTACGAGCTCGACTCGAAGCCCATCATGCCGAAGTTTCCGATCCCCGCCGAGTTCGGCAGCGAGGAGGACGCGAAATACGATGCGTTCGAGGACCCCGCGCAGAAGCGCATCCAGTTCGAGGCCGACTACCTCGACCACCTCGTGTGGGAGGGCGCGAAGCGTCGCTGGCCGGGCGACGAGCTGACGGACGAGAAGAAGGAGCGCGTGCAGTTTGAGCTGGATACCATCCGCAAGATGGGTTTCCCCGGCTACTTCCTCATCGTGCACGACTACATCAAGGCCGCACGCGACATGGGCGTGTGGGTGGGGCCGGGACGCGGCTCCGCCGCCGGTGCGGCCGTCGCCTACGCGCTCGGCATCACGAACGTCGACCCGCTCAAGTTCGACCTCCTCTTCGAGCGCTTCCTCAACCCCGACCGCATCTCCATGCCGGATATCGACGTGGACTTCGACGACGCGGGACGCGGCAAGGTGCTCGAGTACGTCACGCAGAAGTACGGACAGGACCACGTGGCGCACATCGTCACGTTCGGACAGATGGCCGCGAAGAGCGCGATCAAGGACGTCGGGCGCGTGATGGAGTATCCGCTTGCGGACACGAACAAGCTCGCCGGCCTCGTGCCGGATACGCCGAAGATCACGTTCAAGGCCGCGATGAGCGCCACCGACAAGAACGGGCAGCCGAACAAGGACTACTCCCCCGAACTCGTCGCCGCCTTCAACTCGCCCGACCCGACGGTCCACGCGCTGATGGAGCGCGCCGGGCGCCTGGAGGGCTCCATCCGCCAGCCGGGCGTGCACGCCTGCGGCGTGATCATCTCGCGCGACCCGCTCATCGACACGCTCCCCGTGATGCCCACGGAAAACGAGTCGCTCCTCAC
This sequence comes from uncultured bacterium, assembly GCA_902802945.1. GTDB lineage: Bacteria > Verrucomicrobiota > Kiritimatiellia > RFP12 > UBA1067 > RUG572. The sequence continues at coordinate 34,361 of CADCOC010000099.1, forward strand.
CACGCAGTATGACGGACACTTCGTGGAGCCGGTGGGCCTCCTCAAGATGGACTTCCTCGGCCTCAAGACGCTGACGGTCGAAAAGGAGTGCGTGGCGCTCATCAAACAGTTCCGCGGAATCGACATCGATACGGACAAGATCCCCGACGACGACGCGGAGACGTACGCGCTCTTCGGACGCGGCGAGACGACGGGCCTGTTCCAGTTCGAATCGGACGGCATGAAGAAGTACCTGATGGAACTTCAGCCGAACCGCCTCGAGGACCTCGTGGCCATGAACGCGCTGTACCGTCCGGGCCCGCTCGCCTACATCCCCACGTTCATCGCCCGCAAGCAGGGGCGCGAGCCGATCGCCTACGACCATCCGCTCATGGAGACGTACCTGAAGGACACGTACGGCGTGACGGTGTACCAGGAACAGGTGATGTTGCTTTCGCGTCTCCTCGGCGGCTTCACGCGCGGCGAGTCGGACAAGCTCCGCAAGGCGATGGGCAAGAAGCAGCTCGCCGTGATGGAGGAGCTGAAGGTCAAGTTCGTGGAGGGGTGTCTCGCGAACGAGAAGTTCCGCATCGACAAGTGGAAGGACGAGAAGGAGGCGCGCAAGCTCATCGACAAGATCTGGGACGACTGGAAGGCGTTCGCGAGCTACGCGTTCAACAAGTCCCACGCCGTGTGCTACGCCTGGGTCGCGTATCAGACCGGCTACCTGAAGGCGCACTACCCGGCCGAGTTCATGTGCGCGCAAATCTCGTCCGAAATCGGCAACTTCGACAAGCTCCCCGGCTTCGTCGCCGAGGCCGCCGCGATGGGGCTCGAGGTGAAGCCGCCGGACGTCAACCTCGCCTACGCGCGCTTCTCGCCGGTCAAGGGCGAGCAGGCGATCATCTACGGCATGGCCGGCGTGAAGGGCGTGGGCGCGGCGGCGGCAGACGCGATCGTGGAGGAGCGCGAGAAGAACGGTCCGTACAAGGGCCTGATGGATTTCTGCTCGCGCCTCGCCGCCGCGAATGTGGTGAACAAGCGCGTGTTGGAATGTCTCGTGCGCTGCGGCGCGTTCGACTCGCTCATCGAGGCGAATCCCGGCATGCACCGCGAGCGCTACTTCAACAACATCGACTTCTGCATCCAGCGCTCGTCCAAGCTCGCGAAGGAGCGCGCGAAGGGGCAGCTCGACTTCTTCGGCGCGATCGCCGGCGACGACGACTCCAGCGACAAGGACCTCGCGGACTGTCCGAAGACCTGGCCGATGGCGCAGCGCTACAAGGACGAGCGCGACCTCATGGGCATCTACATGACGGGGCATCCCCTCGGCGTGTACCGGCGCGTGCTGCCGTCGCTTTCCACGTTCAAGCCGTCCGAGCCGCCGGAGATACCGATGATGGAGGAGATCGGCGCGGACCGTCCGCTCCGCGTGGCGGTGCGCCTCGCGGGGATGCTCAAGGCCTGCACTGTGCGCATGGGCAAGCCCAAGCCCAAGATGGACCGCGGGCGCGTGGTGAAGGATGCGGACGGCCAGCCGGTGATGGAGCCGCCGCAGCCGTGGGCGATCCTGCTCATCGACGACGGCGGCGACGTGGACCAGGAGGCGCTCGCTTTCGCGAAGACGTTCGCAACGATGAAGGAGTGGCTGCCGGGACAGGTGGACCAGCCCGTTCTCGTGTGCGGCGAGCTGTCGCACCGGCAGGACCGCGACACGAAGGAGGAGACGCCGGAGATCCAGTTCATCGTTCGCGAGGCGTACCCGCTCGCAGAGGGCATCCGCAAGTTCTCGACGGGGCTCCACGTCTCGGCGCGCTACGAGGACCCGAACCTCCTCGCCCGCGCGGCGGCGCTCAAGGAGTTGGCCGCCGCGCATCCTGGCGGCGTGAAGGTGTCGCTCGACGTGACGTGGGCGAACGGACGCACGGCGGAGATCGACTGCGGGGCCGGCGGCGTGAACCCCACGCCCGAGTTCCTTGCGGCGCTCGAGAAGATCCAGAAGGGCGACGACTACCGTCTGACGACGGTCAAGGACATCTTCCTCCAGCCCCCGGAGCCGAAGAGGTGGGAACGCCGGCAGTTTTAGGTTGTGGAGCATTCGGGCGTGGGAGGTGAGATGGAAAAGGAAAACGACAATCGAATGTCGGGCAAGCGAATCGGCGTCGTGATCAACGCGGTCTTGAAGCCAAGCCGCGACGTCATGTGTGATGTCGTGCATTATATCCATTCGGAGAATCTCGGCAAGCCGCTCCTTTTCCAGGCCAGCGGCGGCACGTTGCCAGAGAACATCAAGTTGTTCGCCTCGAACAACCTGGACGGCATGATATTCTGCGGTGTACGCCGCGAGGTGGTCGGGGCGTTCCTGCGCCTCATGCCGGACCATCCGCCGCTTGTGGTCTGCACCTACTACCCGCTTTCCGAAGAGTCAATGGACCGGCTCGGAAACGGCGGGGAACTGATCCTGGACAACGAGGGAATCGGCAGGCAGGTCGCCGATTTCTTCATCAAGCACGGACACAGCAACTTTGCTTTTCTCCGCAGTCGGGTGGCGACCGAGAGCATCGCCGGCGACATCCGCTGTGACGCCTTCAGGCGGCGGATCGAGGAACGTCTTGGGACCAGTTGCACGTTCTCGAAATTCGTGACAGGCGTCGTGACGGCAAACGAGGATTTCTGGGAGACTGGCGACAACACGGCGGAAGAATGGGTCCGTTCGCTTCCGCTCCCCTGTGCCGTCCTGACGAACGACGACCGCGAGGCGGCCAACTTCATCGACTTGTGCAAAAAGCTGGGAATCAAGGTGCCGGACGACGTCGAAGTGCTTGGTGCCAACAATTCGCACGGATTCTGCGAACAGACGCATCCGGCCATCTCCAGCTGGATCGCGGACTATGAGAAGGGCGCCAAGGAAGCCGTGAAGCTGCTGATGGCGCTGATTGCCAATCCGAACCTGCCGCGTGCCCAGAGGAGCGTGGTGTTGTCCGCGTTCAGGCTGGTCGAACGCGGAACCACGACCAGCGGCGACTTCGGGCACGTGGTCGCCCGGGCGCGGGAGTTCATTCGCAGGCACGCCTGCGAAGGCATTGGCGTGCCGGACGTGGTGGCGCAGGTGGGCGTTTCGCGCAGGCTGCTGGAGAAGCGGGTGCGGGAGGCGACCGGGGGGAGCGTGCTCGACATGATCCAGAAGGTGCGTCTGGAGAATGTCTGCCGGCTGCTCGTCAACACGACGCTTCCCATTTCCGACATTACGACGAATTCGGGCTACGAGGCGACCTCGAACCTGAGCCATCTCTTTCGCAGGACTTACGGCATGTCCATGCGCGACTACCGCGCGCGCCACGCCGCCGGCGAACAGGGTCCCGGCGCGCGGACGTAAGACGTGAGACGAGCCAGGGGCGGGAGGGGCCGCGCTTGTCGCGGCCTCGCTGTTGGTGATGTCCCCGGGCGACAAACTCTATTCCTGTGCGCGTACGATGTTAAAGCCCCAGATCGGAATGTGTGCCGGTATTCGTAAGGGACAGTACGAGAACATCCTCTTTGATGGCGTACAGCAGCACCCAGTCGCTTTCAATATGGCAGTCGCGGAGTCCGGCAAGATCGCCGATGAGAGCATGGTCGCAATATTGAGCCGGTAAGGGTTCGCCACTTGCGAGAATTTGGACGACCACTTCAAGTTTGCCGATGTCCTTTCCTCGACGGAGCATTTTCTTGAGGCTTTTTCGAAAACGCTTGGTTTGGACAACGGCGTATTTCATGACAGAAGGAACTCCCGGAGCTTGGTCGGATCGGTACAACGCGGCTCATTGGGGTCGTTGGCGGCTTCTTCGGCTTCGCGGAGGCAGGCGCGCAACATGTCATGCTTACTCTGCCTAACAAGCTGGAACGGCATGCCGCCCACTGCCACGCACTTCTTGAGGAAACAGGTGATAGCAGAGGAGAGATTCAAGCCGATGTCTTCAAAGACATCTTCGGCTTCGCCCTTGAGCGCATCATCAATGCGCATTGTGAATGTAGTTGTCATTGCATTTGGTCTTTCTGGTTTCAGAAACGAGTGCATTGTAACACATTCGGCGTGCGATGTCAATGAGCGTGGTAACGAAATGCTGCACGGCCCCCCATGGCTGTAGTGGAGGCCGTGCGATTACGGTGCGGAACGGGTGCGACCGTGCGATTACGGTGCGGAACGGGTGCGTGCGTGGTAGGGGCCGACCACCGGGCGGCCCGCGCTACGGTGCGATTACGGTGCGGAACGGGTGCGGGCATGGTAGGGGCCGACCACCGGGCGGCCCGCGCTGGCGTGCGATTACGGTGCGGAACGGGTGCGTGCGTGGTAGGGGCCGACCACCGGGCGGCCC
>CADCOC010000100.1 GCA_902802945.1 uncultured bacterium
TGCTCGACCGCATGGGCACGCGCACATGGTTGATCACTGACGGGCAGCTGGATGCGCATCTGCGCGTGGCCGCATCAGCGCGCAAGCAGGAGCTGAACATCATCTGCATCAAGCCCCGAAAGGAGTCTGAGTATAAGGCGTACTGCAAGCAGATCGCTGATCTGGTCGAGGAAAAGAAAGTTTCGGCCGGCGAAAAGACGGACAAGGACCTGTCCTTCACGCTTAGGGAACTTGGCATGGTCGAGTTCCTTAAGATGTGGTTCAAGAACGATTCGGAAATAACGAAGCACGTTGCAGTCTTCGGGTGGCCGGACTTCTGGCTCTGGGGCGACTGCCGGCCGGTTCCGGAATGCCTTTTCTTCGGCGGAGTCAAGGACATCAAGTCGGTTGACGCTTTGAAGGCCAAAGCCGATTTCGAGGCGTTCTGGGAGAAGATGAAGCCAATTCTCGGCTCCGACAGCCGGAAGGGGTCGCGCGAAATCCGCAATACCGAGGACCCGGTGGACCGCAGTCGCCTTGAGCTGAGGCGCCATCTTGGCTTCATAGCCAACAACCTCGGCGTAGTGCTGCAGGACTCCGGCCACGACGCGGAGGCATACGAGATGTACGAGCTCGTCCTCGGGGCAATCGACTGCGACAACATCTGCGCGCTGTTCAACGTGTACGAGATTTTCCGGTCAGGTAAGGAGAAGAGCGTCAAGAGAGACGTAGCGGTGCGTCGGCGCGAGGTCGAACAGCAGCTCAAGGACATCGTTGACGACCCGACTAGGCGCTACAATCTCAGGCTGCTATCAAGCTACTACGGATACGTCCGTTCCCCTGAGCTCTTCGTGCGCAGCGGTCTCAACTGGGCGCGGTCCGGCGAGATGGGCTACGCACTTGCGCACCTCAAGTACGCCATCGACCTTGCGTCAAGCAACGAGCCCGCAAAAGAGCTTTTGAATATGCTGGCCAGCTGCTACGCGCAGGAGGGGCAGATCGAGAAATCCCGCGAGGCATATCTGGCCACGTTGGAGAAAGACGCAACTAACCACGAGGCTCTCATTGGCCTTTGGCGGATTTCTCTTCAGGAGGGGGCGGTCGACAAGGCGAAGTCCTACCTTGAGCGTGCCGTCAAGGTGCCTACGAAGGAGGGGACGATGCGATTCGACGAGGCGCTTCTGCACATTATGAACAACAACCTCGAGGAGGCGCGACTGTCTCTTTCGAAGATCATCGACCTCCAACCTCATTCCATACAGGGGTGGGCGCTCCTCGCCGGCGTCATACTCCAGCAGGCGGACAAGACCGAAGACGCGAAGCGGAAGCAAAAGATACTGGCCGAGATTGACAACGTCATCCTGCCCCGGATGGAGGCGCTGTCGGATTCCCCACGCAACTTCTTCGTTCAGATGACGCGCGCGCTCGCGCTGATGCGGAAGGGGAACGACAAGGAGACGCAGAAGAAGACTCGCACCGCGCTTGAACTCGCCTGGATGAGCCGTCCCGTGGTCAGCGTCGGCGCAATGGTGCTTGAATACGACTACCGCCTGCTCGATCCCGAGAGTGCGGAGCGCCATGCCCTCCAAATCCTCCGCCTGGACTCCGAACATGCGTTCGCCAACTGGATCATGGGGTCGATTCGCATGAGGGAGGGCAAGATGCAGGACGCCGAGAAGTATCTGCGCACCTCCGTCGCCGCACCCCGTCCGCTCGCCGCCGCGCAGAACGACCTCGCCGAGCTTCTCCGCCAGGGCGGACGTCTGGCAGAGGCTGAGAAGTACGCGCGCGATGCCAAGACCACGGACCCAAGACTCTACGTTGCATGGGAGACGCTGTGCGCCACGCTCCTCGATCAAAACAAAAACCTGGACGAGGCCGAGCAATGCATCCAGAAGGCAATTGACCTGGCGAAAGGACAAGATGTCCGAATGCAGCTGACCCTCGCTCGCGTCCAGCTTGCGAAGAAGGACCTCGTAAAGGCCCGCAGCACGCTCCGTTCGCTCGGTAAGCGCCGTGACGAACTCACCGCCGAGCGCGACCGCGCCGCATACGACGAACTTCTTAAGAAGGCGCAGGGCAAGTAGCGAGAGGAAATGGTCATGCGCGCGAACGCCATTGCCGGATGCGCGGCGCTCGCCGCGCTTGTGTCCTTGCCCATTTCCGCTGCGGACGTGGAGGCCGAAGAGGCCCGCACGGGCGGGAAAGGGCGTTCCCACTGGCACGTTGGCCCGTTCTTCGAGTACCGCCGCGCCGAACCCGGCCCCGCCACGTTCTGGGCGGTGCGTCCGTTCTACTCCCAGGTGCGCGATCCCGCCACGCGCACAGTGACGCGCGATGTCCTCTGGCCCCTCGGCGCCTACCACTACCACAACGACGCCTCTTGGTACCGCGCGCTCATCGCCTACGGAGACGCGCGCGACGGCGATCCCTCCTGGAGCTTCAACATCTTTCCGCTCTGGTTCTGCGGCAAGGACCGCGCAGGCGCGGGCTACTGGGGCGCGTTCCCGTTCTACGGCGAACATCCGCACTTCCTCTTCATGGACGACTGGCAGTTCGTCCTCTGGCCCATTTGGCAGACGTACACGGTCAAGAATGTGCGCAGCCGCGGTGTCCTCTGGCCTTTCGTCACATGGCGTGACGCGCCGCGAGAGGGTCTGGGCGTGTGGCCCGTCTGGGGCACGGCGCGCCAGCGCGAGAGCAGCCACGGCTACTGCCTCTGGCCGATCGCCACCTGGGCGTCGTACGACGAGGACCGCGATACTTCCGGCGCCGGCTGGTCGTGGATGGGCTGGCCTCTCTACGGACAGATCCGCCGCGCGCGGGAGAAGCAGGACCTTCTCCTTCCGCCGTTCTTCTCCTACACCCGCACGGACTCGGCCACGCGCTGGCGCGTCCCGTGGCCTCTCGTGGAAGTGTTGCGCTCCTCCACGCGCGACCGCACCAGCATCTGGCCGTTCTGGGAGTCGGTACACAGCTATCCGTATGCTTCCGGAAAGGAACGCAAACCCGAGGAACGCACCTGGCGCGTAGGTTGGCAGCTGATTGAAAGCACCACGCTCATGACTGACCGCACGCGGGAGGACCGTTTCAACTTCTTCCCGTTCTGGACTCACGAGCGCCGCACGGCGCAGGCGAAGGACGGCACGTCGCAGGAGGTCGCCTCCTACATGCGCTTGTGGCCGTTCTGGAGCTGCGAGACGAATAAGGGACTCTCCCACCACCGCGTGCTGGAGCTTATCCCGATCCGTCACGTGGAGGGCATCGACCGCAACTTGTCGCCGTTCTGGACGTTCTGGGAATGTCGCGACCGTCCTGACGGACGCACCCGCCACTCGATTTTTTGGAATTTCATAACGTGGCACACCGGCAAGAAGAAAGCATCAGGTTCCGGTCCTCGTGCGCGGCAGTGACCGCGTGTACATGGACTGATACCCGCGTGCGATCATGATCAGCAGCGTGTATATCTCAAGGCGTCCCGCCAGCATCGCGAAGCAGTACCACCATTTGAGGGCCGTGGACAGAGACCCGTAGTTTGCCGTGGGGCCTAGTTGCCCGAACGCCGGTCCTATGTTCCCCACCATGCTTGCGGCTGCGGACAGTGCCGTGAAGACGTCAAGTCCGGCGATTGCGCCTGCGAAGGTCGTTGCAAGCACGAGGATGAAGTACGTCAAGATGAACGACGCTACTACGGGTATCAGCGATTCGTGCCCCGGCTTTCCGTTTATGCGCAGGGTGAACACCTGGTGTGGATGGACGATGCGATGCATCTCGTTCCCGATTTCCTTTGCAAGAATTGTCCACCTGATGACCTTTACGCCGCCGGCTGTGGAGCCGGAGCATCCGCCGATGAAAAAAAGCAGCAGAATCACCACCTGGGCAGGCGGACACCATCGGGTGTAGTCCGCCGTCATGAAGCCTGTCGTCGAAACTATGGACGAAGTCTGGAAGGCGACATTGCGGAAGGTCTGCGAAAAGGGGGTTGATGCATTGTATTCCAACAGCGTTACGACGGCTATTGACGAGAGAACGACTATGATTAATGCGCGGAGCTCCGAATCCCCCGCCACTTCGCGGAGGCGTCCGGTGAAGAGTCTGTAGTAGAGGGCGAAGTTGACGGATGCCAGAAGCATGAAGATCGTGCATATCCACTCTACGGCGGGCAGCCCGAACGCGCCGACGCTTGCGTTGCGAGTTGAGAAGCCGCCGGTCCCCATCGTCGAAAAGGCATGTGCAAGGGAATCGACCCAGCCGAGGCCGGCGAAGTGGAGCAGCAGCATCTGGCTAACGGTGAGCATGACGTATATCAGCCAAAGCGACTTGGCCGTGTTCGCGATGAAGGACGTGAGCTTTTCCTTGTCCGGACCTGTCGTCTCGGCCTTTATGAGGCGGAAACCTCCAATGCCCAGAAGCGGAATGAGCGCGACCGCAAGCGCGATGACCCCCATGCCGCCGAGCCAGTGCGTCTCGCACCTCCAGAGGTTGACGCTTCGCGGCAGCGTCTCGACCTCCTGCAGAACAGACGCGCCAGTAGTCGTGAAGCCGCTCACGCTCTCGAAGATCGCGTCGGAAAACGAAGGGAACGCACCGCTGAAATAGAGGGGTATGGATCCGTAAGCGCATATCACGATCCATATCAGCCCGACGACTCCGAATGCGCTCTTGACGTCGAACACCTTTGGACGCTTTCTCACCGCGAACCAAAATGCTATGGCAACTATCCACACGGCAAGAAGCGGGATGAGAAACACAAGCGCCATTCGCCGGTCGGAATCAACCAATGCCACCGCCAAGGGCAGAAGTAACGCCGATCCGGCAATGCCAAGGATGTAAGTGAGGACCCTGAAAATCGAAAGCAGCATGGAATGCCCCTATTTCCCGCAAATCTTGGCAAGGAGATCCGTATTGCCGGACCTGACGATCAGCACAACATGCGACCCTGCTTCAAGGGCGGAGTCTCCGTTTGGTATTGCCGTAACGCCGTTGGAATCCGTCGCCAGCAGCAGGAGAAACTCGCCGTCCAGTTCCACAAGGTCGCGGAGCTTCTTGCCTGCGAACCTGCTCTTGTCCGAAATGTCGCCCTCCACGATCTCGAAGCTCCGGTTGCACACGGAGTGGATGGCCGAAACGTTGCGTCCCCGCAGATGGCTTAGGATGCTGTCCACTACGGTGCCGCGCATCGGAACGGCTACGTCGATTCCGAGTTTCCGGGCAACAGCGCCGTATGCCGTGCTGGCGGTCAGCGCGACGGCCTTGTTCGCGCCTTTGGACTTCATGTATGCGGCCGTAACCAGGTTTAGCTCATAGTTGCCGGAAGCCGCCACTATCAGGTCGCATGAGTAAAGGTCCTCTTCGCTCATCAGGGCCTCGTCGGTTATGTCGCCGCACAGAACGCGCACGTTGGGATGTTTCTCGGCGATCTCATGGCAGCGTACCGCGTTGCGGTCAACCACTATCACCTCGCGACTGCTTTCGGGAAACTTGCCGCCGAAGATCATCTGCCACAAAGTGCTGCGCCGCTTTTCCGCGATAAGGGGGATGAGCATCGAGCCGACGCGGTCTGCGCCGAATATGACGATGCGTCGGAACGTCTCGTGCGTGGCATCCGCAAACTGCGCGACTTGGGCGACGTCGGCGGTTTGCGACACCACGCCAAGCGTGTCGCCAGGGTTTATTACGGTGTCGCCCCTGGGAATCAGCGCCCCGGTTTCCGGCTCTGCGAACGCGACGAGGAAGTTCCAACCGTCTATTCCTGGCAGCTCGCGCATGCACCGTCCGACGAGGACGCTGTCGCTTCCAACGCTGAGCGTTGTCAGCATGAAATCGTTTTTAAGGTCAATGATGTTGCCGACGGCGCCATACTCGACTGCACGATGTATGGCACTCGCCGCTTCGACGTCGGGGTTGACCATGGCGTCCATGCCGTACATCGCGCGCACCGTGTCCTTGCTGGACGTCCTCTTGCGGCGGCTTGCACTGTCCACGGCAGAGTAGTAGGCATAGTTGCGCACGCGCGCGATCTTCAGGATGTCAGGATAGGCCGAATCGACGATCTGGCACGCGATCATGTTGACTTCGTCGTCTCCGGTGAGGGCCACGAAGGCATTGGCCGAGGCGATGCCGGCCTGTTCGAGGACGTCAATACTGTTGCCGTCGGCCTCAATCACCGTGCAGTCAAGCGCATCGCTTGCATGGCGCACTTTTTCGGCGTCATTGTCTATGAGCACGACTTTGTTGCGCTCCAGCACAAGCATCTTGGCCAGTTGCATGCCGGTGAACCCGGCGCCTATTACGAATATAGTCATGGTGGGTTTGTCCGCCGCATATTATAGCAAAAATTTGACGGTTCATGCGTGGCGGTGCTGCGACGGCGGAAAATGGGCGTGGCGGACTACGATGAAATACGGAAGGCTTCGTGTCGCCTCTGATATCGGGGTTGCGGGCGTCTCGCCCGCAACTGAGACCAAAAATTGCGAATTGACTAACAAACAAAAATAGATATAATAGTTGTCACTCGCCTGTATTAGGAGATTCTCATGGCAACAAAGATGTCTTTTGGCAACACGGCAATCGCCATCTGCGCGGCTGTTGCGGCGGCAATCGCGACAAGCGCGACGTTCTCGGCGTCAGCTGCCACGCTTACCCATCGCTGGTCGTTCACGAGTGGCCTCACCGACTCCGTCGGCACGAAGCACGGTGTCGTGCGGAAGCAGAACGGTGGCAATAACACCGGGCATACGGACGGCGGCAACGTGACGTTCTCCAACGGCGAGGCCGTTCTCGCGGGCGGAACCTCCGCAGGTTACGTTGACCTTGGCACGGGCCTCATGGATTCCGACGACGCGACGATCGAGATATGGATGACGCGCCATGAGGACGGTGGTTGGCAGTACATGTTCGCATACGGCATCTGCGACGTTTCCGATCCGGGCTTCTTCACCTGTTCTTATGCATATGGCGCTTCAAACGACAACGACCGCATGGCAAGACCCGAGTTCACGATGCGCTTGAACGGCAGCACGATCTATGAGCACAACCATAACTACGGCCAGTTCGGACCGATCATCCCCGACGTCAAGTACCATATTTCGCTGACGTTCAAGAAGAATGGCTCCGACACGGCCGTCCGCTGGGTCATCCGTAACGCCATATCCGGCGCCATCGTCCACGAGAAGACCGTGACGGCGACGGGCTGGACGGCGACTGCCACGACGGCGACATGGGGCCTTACACTCGGCCACGACCCGTGGTTGAACGGCGCACAGGACTGCCCGTCCGAGTTCGACGAGGTGCGTATCTGGAACGGCGTACTAAACGATGACCAGATCGCCGCCAACATCGTGGCCGGCCCCGACACCTTCCCCGTGGGCGGCAGGGACACTTCCACCGCCGCGACGGGCTTTGACATCGCCGCCGGCTCGACGTTCACCATCGGCAAGTCCGGGATGCACTGGACGGCCGGCACGGTTTCCGTCGGCGCGGGCGCGTCCATCGTTTTTGACACCGCCAACTACGACGGCGCCGTGATGAAGTTCTCCACCGGTGGCTTCTCCGTTCCATCCGGCAGTGTCCTCGACTACGTTCAACTTACCGACTCCGATGACTACGTTGCCTCCATGGAGGACGCGAACACCGTCCTCGTGCGGCTCAAGTCCACCGTCCCGCACACCTCCACGTGGGTTGGCGGACAGCCGCAGTCGGCGGCAGACCTTGCCGATCCCTATAACTGGGAAAGCGTGTTTGCCGACGGGACGGAGGACTATGCCGTACCGGGCTCGAACACGACTGTTGTCATCCCCGCGACAAGTCTCAATTACTTCTCCATCCCCGACGGCGTGACGCTGAACTGGGGGCGCGTCATCCTTGGCGGGCACACCCGCACCAAGAGGGGCAAATACGCCGCGAACCCCAACGTCTTCAGCAAAAACACGTGGATCGACCGCGCCGTCTCCGAATACACGGGCGTGGTTGACAAGGAGATATCAGACCTCTACCGCACCACGTCCGCTGGCAACTCACCGTCCGACTTGGGGAACTACGCCATCCTCCGCTACGACGGATGGGTACACGTCCCCGCGTCAAAGGCCGGCTTCTGGAAGTTGACGTGCTACTTCGACGACGTGTTCTCATTTGCCCTCGACGGCGATTTAATCATCGCGCTCCAGACGTACCGCTACGACCGCACGTCGGGCTTCTACGTCTCGGAAGGCTGGCACCGCTTCACCTGCCTTGCCGGTGACACGGGCGGCGGCTACGGTGCCCAGCAGGTACTTGGCTCGATGAAGTATCCGTTTGTGATCTCCGTCAACGGCGGATCGGACATCGCGTTCGACAGTAACAACTTCACCTTCGGCAGCGATAGTGACGCGGTGCAGCTCACGCGGGACTGCGACTGGCGCGCGCTCGGCGAGATCGACGTCTCGAGCGGCCTCACCATCGACCTCAACGGACACAACCTCGCCGTCACGGACATCGGGCGCTCCACGCTCGGCGCGTCGATCGTGAACACCTCCGCCGACGCTTCGGCGCTCTACGTGGTCAGCCCCGTCTCCACCTCCCAGGCGCAGACGAGTGGCATCGCCTCCGTGCCGATCGTGCAGTATGGCGCGAAGTCCGCCATCTGGTCCGGCGCTGCGAACGACGGCAACCCCCTAACGCCTGGCAACTGGTCCGTGACGAGCGGCGCGGGCATGGTGATTCCAGGCGGCCTGCCCGACGCCACGACCGCCGCGACGATCGCCGGCGCGAACGTGAACATGCAGGTGCCGTCCGGCTCCGCGTTCCGGTGCGCCTCGCTCAACATCGTCGACTGCACCTTCACGGCGGACTGCGACTGGCGCGGGCTTTCCGTCACGCCGTCCATCACCGGCACGGCGGACCTCAACGGACACGACCTCCGCCTCAACCATCTTTCCGCTGGCGGCGGCGCGGCCCTTGCGAACAGCGGCACCGGTATTTCTGCCGTGAAGTTCACTGCGGACAACAGCACTGATATTTTTGAGGCGTCGCATTATATCGATGGAGTTGCGAATCTTGTCACAGCGGATAAGGCGAGAGTTGTGATAGAGAAAGGGGATTCCAGCGCATGGAACCTCTCAGCGTTCAATGTCGATGGGATATCCGGGGGGTATCTTGAGGGAGTTGTCAGCGCCGGGTCGCTTACGTCGTCTGGCAGCGCGGTGACAATCGGCGCCAACGGATACGGCGAACTCACGGTGGACGGAGGTAATGTCACGTTTGAAAAGGGACTCAACCTTCCCGGAAACAGGGCTGCGACGGGAATTGTGAACGTCAAGTCCGGCAACCTGACATCTACGGGATATGTAGATTTCGGTGGTACCGGCGGTAAGGAGAGCAGGATCGTCCAGAGTGGTGGCACTGTGACGTTGAGTGGTTCGTCTTGGTTTGGCAGATTCAACGGGGGACCTGCAATATACGAATTGGGTGCAGGCACGTTCTCGCAAACCGGCGGCAGTCTCCACTTGGGACAGATAGGCGGCGGTGTTTGCCACTTCAACCAAAGCGGCGGCGAGGCGAATATCACGAGCGGCAACTTCACCCTTGCCTACAATACCAACTCCAAGGGCACGTACAATCAGACCGGCGGGACGCTCACATCGTCGTTGACAATCAACATTGGCGGGGACGGCTCAGTTAATGGTACTGGCGGTACAGGTGAATTCGATATCGGCAGTACGGTAAACGCGAATGCGGGCGTGAATGTTGGCGGTGGCCGAACGGGCACTGGGCACCTTGTTTTGAATGACGGCGGTGTTCTCACCACCTCGTACATCAAGAAGGGCGCAGGTACGGCTAAAGCAACGTTCGCGGGCGGAAAGATCGTGGCGAAGGACGCGAGCAACGCCTCGACGTTCATCTCTGGCATTGGGGACGTCACATACGCGGCGGGCGGCCTCACGGTCGATACGGCGGGGTACAACGTGTGCATGACGAACAACACCGCTTCCGCTTCATCGGCTGGCAGTGCCCTCGTCAAGCAGGGCGCGGGCACGCTCACGGTGGATGCGCTCCCGCCCGTGGACAGGGTGACGGTGAGCAACGGTACGCTATCGGTTTTGGCCGACGTTGACAACCGGAGATCGTCCGACATTCTCGCCAGCCGCTGGAGTTTCACGGGCGGCAGCCTTGTCGATTCCGTGGAAGGTGCTGCGGCAACCGTCATGCCAGAGGAAAATGCCGCCGTCGCCTTGGCGGGCGACGCCGTGGCGTTGAGCGGCGACGGGCACGACAAAGGCTATCTCGACCTTGGCACGGAACTTACCACCGGCAACAACGCGACAATCGAAATCTGGGCGAAGCGCACGGCCGTGAAATTCTGGGCGCGCATGTTCGACTACGGGCTTGCGGCAGGGAACACCTTGTTCTTTGCGTGGAACAGGGGCAATGAGGCAAGGCCGAATCTGAAGGTGTCCTCAGATGAGAGGTTGTTCACAACCAACACGGACAACATCGAGAACGACAAGATGTACCACTTCGTGTTCGTGCTGTCCGAACGGGAGGACGGCAAGACGGACGTAAAGATGACGTTCCGCCAGGCCGATAATCCATCGTGGGTGAAGACATACGAGTACACGACATCAAGCGAGTGGGCGCTATCGAACGTCTCGTCGGGCCACTTCTACATAGGGCGGTCGTTCTACAGCGGCGACTCGGACGCCAACGCCATCTACGACGAGGTGCGCATCTGGAACGCCGCGTTGAGCGACGATGCCATCGCCATGAGCTACGAGAAGGGTGCCAATGCCACAGCGGAGGACATCGCGGCAATAACGGCCAAGCAACTTGAGAGCAACGCCCGTGTCCTCGAACTCGCGGGCGGGACGCTCGTGCTCAACGGCCACACTCTCAGACAGCCTGTCGTGAAGGGTGCCGGCGTGGTCAGCGGCGGAACTCTGGACATCACGGACAGCCTCGTCGTGAACCTGACGGACTGCATCGCGGGCAACTGCATAACCGCAAGCGGCACGATCGACTTCACCGGCGCGAAGCTGGTGTTTGAGGACCCAGTGGTTCTTGAAACGCACAAGGGGTCGATCCTGTTTGTACGTCCGGCCGCAGGCGGCGGCGTGACGTTTGTCGGAAGCCCGGTGCCGGCCGAGCCGTTGCCGACTGGTTGGAAGATTTCAATCTCCGCCTCCGGCGCGAGGCTGATGAAGTCCGGTCTCTCGATCCATCTAAAGTAATTTAATAAGAAAAACGATGAAAAATATGCTGACTACGATGATGAAGATCGCGGCTGCTTTCGCGGTCGCGGCGGGCGCGGTTCTTCCATCGCATGCAGATGAGATAGCCGTGCCGAGCGTTGTCACGGGCGATGCCATTTTCTGGCTCGACGCCTCCGACGTGAGCACCATCACCACGAACGCAAGCGGCGAGGTCACGCGGTGGAACTCCCGCGTCGGCAGCAACTACGCGACGCAGGGACGGAATTATTATGCCGGGAGCGCCTTCCTGTATCCGACTTACGATGCAACGACATACGGCATTCCGACCGTCGATTTCGGCAATGCGGTCCAGAGCGGGTGGGATAATTCCAATCCAGGCAGGGACCTCAACATCAACACGCCGGTCGCCGTCAAGACCGTATTCTTCGTGACGCGCATCCAGAAAGACGGCAAGGCGGCTTGGCTGGGACAGGAGGATGCAGCCGCCGGCACGGGCAACTGCTTCAGGCGAGATGAATATGGCGCGTACAACGACAAGCGGTCCGGCCAGCCGGGGCAGTCCCGGTTCGCGAATTTCTGGATTGGAACGAATGTTGTCGCGGACATGACCACTGAACATCCGCCGGCAGACCGGTTCTGCGTGTATTCGGCGCAGATGGACGACGCCGGCACGTACGCGGCGCAGCATCTGGCCGAACAATGTGGAGGACTGCACAGCGGCGGCAAGCAGCTCTCCGAACTTATCCTGTTCGATCGCGTCTTGACGGACGAAGAGCGCATCGCGGTCACGCGGTACCTTGAGGCGAAGTGGCATTACGAGCCGACTCTCATGGATACCGCCGTATTATGGCTCGACGCCTCGACGACGGGTACGATCACCACAAACGCGAGCGGCGAGGTTACGCGGTGGAACTCCCGCGTCGGCTCGAACTACGCAAGGCAGAGCAGGCATTACAACGGCTCCTCCATGCCGTACCCGAAGTACGACACGATGACCTGGGGCATCCCGACAGTTGACTTCGGCGAGGCGAAGACGGACAACGGATGGTCGGGCTCCAATCTCGGCATGGATCTCTGGCTGAGCACGGTGGTTTCCGTCAGGACTGTGTTCTGGGTTGCGAAGATGGGCGACGGCGGCAATGTGGCATGGATGGGGACGTGGGCGTTCGACACGCCCTTCAGGCGCGGCGGCGATGGGCAGTATGCGATGCTCCCCAACGCCAAGTTCACGGACTTCTGGAATGGAACGGACGTTGTCACGGACATGGCGACCGAACATCCGCCGTCGGACAGGTTCTGCGTGTTCTCGGCGCAGATGGACGATGGTGGCCCATACAACGCGGAATTCCTGGCGTCCCATTGCCTGGGACTGCACAGCGGCGGCAAGCAGCTTTCCGAACTAATCATCTTCGACCGCGTGCTGACGGATGACGAGCGTTTAGAGGTGACGTACTACCTGACGGACAAGTGGATGTCGGAGTACGAGGCGGAGGGAATGAAGTGGGATCGCCGCCACGCGGATTCCGCCGGCGACGACGGCGAATGGGGCGCGGACAAATACCGCGTGTTCGGCGCGGACGCGCAGGTTCCTCCCCAAGGTGCAGCCGCATGGGGCGTGGAGCTCACGGCGGGCGCAACGCTCGGCGGCGGCGTACTCGCCCTCGGGCACGGCGGCATCTACGCGGCGTCCGGCGCGACCGTCACCGTGACCAACGCCGTCGCCGGCGGCGTCAACGTGTTTGGCCCCGGTACGGTGAAGTTCCTCGCGCAGGGTACGACGCTTGACGCGCTGACCGTGGGCGGCACGGCGCGGGCCGTTCTTCTGCCGGGCACGACGATTGGCGGGAAGCTGATTATGAGGGACAATGGGCGGCTCGTCATCGACGCGACGTCCCTGCCCGCCGGCGAATACGGCGAGATTTCCGTCGGCTCGTATTCCCTGCCCACCGGCGGCAGTTTGTTGGATTACGTTGAAGTCCTCGGCACGGGGCACAGGCTGACCTACGACATAACCACCGGCACACTGATGCTGAACGAGGGCGGCATCCCCGTGGAGGCGCGGTGGATGCCGCAGAACGGCAGCACGAACCCGAAGGACGCCGCGAACTGGAGGTGCCTGGACGCCGAAGGGTTCCAGACGGCCGGCAAGCTGCCCGGCAAGTCCGTGACGAAGGTGACGCTCGCCACCGCCGACCTCGACCTCCGCGACTGGGGCGTGGACGTCTTCGCGGACGGCGTGGAGATCGACCTCAAGGGACACTCGCTGCGCGTTGACAACCTCGACGGCGTATCCTACACCAACGCCGTGATAAAGAACACGAGCGCGGCGACGGCGACTTTGGAAGTCCGCGTCACGGCGGACAGCGTGAACAACCCATCGGCGACGATCAGCGGCAACGTCAGGTTCGTCAAATCCGGCGAAGGCGAGTTCGTGGCGTCCCGCGCGCAGTCGTACACGGGCGGCACGGAGGTCAGGGCCGGGACGCTCAAGGCCGGCATCGCGGGGACGGGCAACCCGCTCGGCGCGACGGGCACGGAGCTGAAGATAGACGGCGGCGCGACCTTCGAGCTCAACGGCAAGGGCGGCTGGGGCGGTTACGGTCTGACGCTCGCCGGCGGCACGCTGCGGAACTCCAGATGGATGAACTTCGACGCTGGGCTTTTCACCAACGTGACGTTGACGGCGGACTCGCTGATTTCGATGCCGGTGCACGCCCAATGGGGGCTTGCCGGCGCGAATTACGATCCCGTCACGATCCGCCTCGATGGCCACACGCTCAACATGGACGTCTATCGCGTGGACATCAGTATCGCGTTCTGCAACGCGAGGTTCGTCGGCGGGGGCGATTTCCACATCAGAAGCGGCGGCAACTTCCAGACGGGCGTGAAGGGGATTGACGCGGCGTGCGGCGAGATCGCGGCGACGAACGTGTCGCTGCGCGTGAATTCCGCGCTCAAGCTCTACGCCCCGTTGAGCGTTGGCGACTACGAGCCGATGTACAACACGCCCGGCTGCGTCTCATACGACAGCACGGCGGAGATGAGGGTGTTCGGCGCGTTCAAGCCCGCGTCGTTCAACGTGTTCTACGGATGCACGATGCAGGACGGATCGACGATCGACCTCTCCAACAGGACGGGCGCGAGCGGGCTTCCGTTCCACACGACCTCCGACGTGGCGGCAGACAGCACCAACAGCCTCCGCAAGGCCGTCGGCTTCGCGCCGGGCGCGACGGTGACGGTCGATCTTTCGACGTTCACCGCCGCGCGCGGCGAGGCGTTCCTCAAGGAACGGGCGAATCCGTCGCGGTACGGCTTCGAGGGCGATCCGCGCATCCTCACGTGGGATGCACCTCCGCCGGCGGACGTTGAGTTCGTGCTTGACGCCGAGACGTCTGCGTCGTTCGGCGGCAAGTACAGATTCAAGAGGCGCGCCGACGGCCTGTGCATCACGCGCAACATCGGCACCTCGATCCATTTGAGGTAAAATACAAAATGCGCACACGGGAAAAGGGAATTATGGTATAATTTCGGACGTGGAAAAAACGAGACCCATACTTTACGGCGTGGCGGACTACGCTGAAATACGGAAGGCGAACGCCTGGTTCATCGACCGTACCGCTAAGATACGTGACCTTGAAGGTACTCGATACGCGGTGTTCCTGCGCCCGCGGCGCTTTGGCAAGTCGCTCTTGACGTCCATCCTCGAGGCGTACTACGATGTGTATTATGCCGACAGGTTCGACGAATTCTTCGCGGGGACCGACATCGGCGCAATCCCGACCGACGAGCGCGGCAAGTACCTCGTGCTCAAGTTCGATTTCTCCGCTGTGTCGAAAGAGGTCTCGCACGTCCAGGCGTCGTTCAGCAAATATGTCGCCGCTTGCTGCGATGCTTTCGTGTTGAAATATGCGGATGTCCTTCCGCATGGCCTCCCCGAGGCCGTTCTCGAAGAGCCGATGTCGGACGACAAGTTCAACAAGATTGCCTTGCGAATGAAGAGTTCCGGTAGGAAACTCTACGTCATCATCGACGAGTACGACAACTTCGCGAACACGATCCTCGCGGAAAGCGGGGTGAACGCCTACAACGCGCTCTGCCACGGAGACGGATTTTTCAAGGACTTCTTCGCCAGGCTCAAGGCGGCCACGTCCGGGACTGAGGCGCCGGTGACGCGCCTGTTCATCACGGGCGTCTCTCCCGTCACGATGGACGACGTGACGAGCGGCTTCAACATCGGCACGAACATCTCGCTCGACCCAGAGTTTGCGGACTTGACGGGCTTTCGCCACGACGACCTCCGCGCCATCTCGGACTACTACGCCGCGCATTGCGGCTTCGACGCGGAAAAACTATACGATACCGCGCGTGAATGGTACGACAACTACCGCTTCGGCAGCGCATCCGCGCCGTCGGTGGCAAACACAACGATCGTGTTGTCGTTCTTCAGCTACATCTGGCGCACGAAGCAGTTCCCCAGGGAATTCATTGACGAGAACCTGCGCACGGACTACGCGAAGATACGCCACCTTGTCACGCTCGACCGCCGGCTCAACGGGAACTTCCACGTGCTTGAGAACCTCATCGCGGGCGGGGAACTCACTGAGCGGCTCGCGAAGTCGTTCCAGGCGCGTGAGCTGACGAAGAAGGAGAACTTCACCTCGCTCCTCTACTGGCTCGGCATTACGACGATTACGGGCGAGTCGTTCGGCAAGACGACGTTTGGGATTCCGAAC
>CADCOC010000101.1 GCA_902802945.1 uncultured bacterium
ACGCCGCCGATGGCAGTCTGGAATCGGCTCTGCCAGCCATCCACCGAAGTGGCATCCGCGTTTTTCAGCGGTGTATCTCGCTACCCGGCCCAAGAGGATCCCATGCACTCCAGTCATGGGTCCCGTCCGGACGGCTTTCGCTGTATAGCCCCACCGAGGGCATCAATTCCCGAAAGCGCCGATAGTTTAACACACCTCTCGCTGCGGCACAAGGGGCAATGTCTGAAAAAAAACACCTGTTTTGGCAGACCTGTTTTGACACTCTACGGGGTGGGGTGAAATGCCGATTTCTTGACACCGCGAATTGCGCCAGGGTCGAGCTTTGTAAAGGCAAAGCACTTGGAACCGAGGTCTTTCAGCGACGCGCCGATGAGGTAAAGCTCCTTGTCATCAATGATGAGAAAGCGGTCGTGGAAGGTCTCGTTGTAGCGGACGGCGAGTTTCGGGTACTGTGCGTTGAAGGTCGCGACGTCTGCGGGTGAGATCAGGCGCTTTGGCACGCCCTTCTTGAAATGCTCCGAGGTGAAGATCGTCAGCCGCACGCCCTTACGTTTCTTCGAGAAGAGGTCGAGCACCTCCGTGTTCGCCCAGTTGTCGATTAGGATCAGCGACCGCTTCGCGCGCAAGACAAGTGAAAGCACCAGCGCCCGTACGTCCCACAGTTGGCCGTTGTAGAACACGCCCTGAATCGGTGGCAATGCGGTCTGTAATACCAAGTTGATTTGCTCGTCATGCTTTAAGACTTTCTGCTCCAACCGCTCGATCCGATCATTGATGGCATACCCACGCAAGATATACTCTTTCAGTACCTTGTTTGCCCATTGCCGGAATCTTGTTCCTATTACGGATTTCACACGGTAGCCTACGGAAATGATCACATCCAGGCTATACAAGGCAACAGGACGATCTGAATTTGCAATTTGCAAAAAATGCAAATTGCTTTCCTTCTCCAGTTCGCCTTCCGTAAAGATGTTCTTTATATGACGGCTTATGACCGACACATCGCGCTGGAACAGTTCGCACAGCTGTGCTTGCGTCAGCCACACGGTTTCGTTTTCAAGACGAACGTCCAACCGAACGGTCTCGTTCGGCTGATAGACGACAATCTGGTTCCCGGCGGGCTCCATCTGGACCTGAGAGTTGATTCTGCCGAGCGGCTCTTCTTTGTTCATGTGTCGTTCCTCTCCTATTTGTCCTGACCGCAAAATCTTACCATTTCCATCTGATTTGCGGAACCAGGTAAACTGTAAAAAATGGACAGAAGACAATAGACAGATGACAAAGGAGTTTTAGGACTTTGGACTTTGGACAGTACGTACGGGAAGCGACAAGAGTGTCGCTTCCCCGAATGGCCGCGACAAGCGCGGCCCTCCCGTGTGGAGTCGCAACGGGAGAGATGCCCGTTGCCCCAGTGCGGCGGTCGCGGGACGCCTCGCCCTACCCGTTGGCTGGGACGATGGCCTTCACGCCGACGGGATTGTCGACGAGTTCGAGGAGGTACGACTTCTGCGACGGATTGGCGTCGTCCACGAGAAGACGCGTGGCGACCTTCCGACGCTCTGCGTCAAACACGTGTCCTGCGTCCGCGCAGCCGATGCGCCGCCCCCACGCGATCATCTTCCGCCCGTTTCGGTCATCGCCAAAAAGTTCGACAATGCATTTCATGCGATGTCATTCCCGCTCGATCGCTATTGTTCCAACATGCAAGGAATCAACTCCCCGCCCACGCTCAATTCCGGCGCGTCGGGCGTGCCGCCGACGATGAGATCGGCGATGTACGTGCGGCGTATGCCGACAGTCGTGGGCGAGGCATGTGCGTGGAACACGATCCGCCATTTTCCGTCCTTGTCCTTGAACAGCGAATGGTGCCCCGTTCCGCGCAGGCCGCGAAAGCGCCGCAGGATCGGATTCGACGCGGACTTGCGCCACGGTCCTTCGGGCTTGTCGGCGAGCGCGTAGCCAACGGCGTAGTCAGGATCCCAAAAGGCCCGGCCCGAATACGAGAGAACATACTTCTTCCCAATCTTCACGACGAACGGTCCCTCGGTGATCGCATTCCCCTCCCACGGCGCCTCGGCGCGGAAGAGCATGCGCGCGGTTCCCGGCTTGACATGCAGCCAGTCCTTTTCAAGTTCGGCAAGCCAGATCGTGTTACCTCTGTCGAAATGCACGTATACCATCCACGAGCGTCCGGCGTCGTCCACAAACAGCGAGTTGTCGATGCCCGCGCGTTCGAGAAGCGGCTTCTTCTCGGCCTGGCGGAACGGCCCGAGCGGCGAATCCGCCACCGCCGAGCAGACATGTCCCTCGGCCGAATAGAGCATGACGAACTTCCCGTCGCGCTTGTAAACCTCCGGTGCCCAGAAGGAATGGTTGCCGTATGAGTCGCTCTTGTGCAACGCCAAACCGCCTGCTGCGCGTCCCTTCGAGAGCTTCCACTTCTTGAGGTCCTTCGACACGGCGACGGCGATGCCATCCCCGGCGTATGTTCCGTAGGCGTAGTACGTGCCGTTCTCCAGCAGCACGAACGGATCGGCGAACCCAAGCGTCGCGGTGGGCACCGCCTCCGCCACCGCGCCAAGCGCGACCGCCGCGAATACGCAAAAACTGAAAAAGTACATTTTTGTGCCGCCGTGCCGTTACTTGAGCGCGCCTGCGCGCCGATGGTGTTCGGACACCTTTTCGATCCAGTAGTCGGCCATGCGAATGTGTGCGGCGTAGGTCGGATGCGCACCGTCCCAGAACCAATAGCCCGGACGCGCGTTCTCCTTGAGAAGCGTCTCGTCAAAGAGTTTCTGGAAATCAACGAAACAGAGATTGTGGCGTTCGGCGACCGCCCGCGCGGCCTTGCGCCACGGAGCCAACTGTTCTCTCTCCGGCTTACGGAGACAGAACGGCTCGCAGAGGACCATCTCCACGCCGGGGAACTTCTTCAGGGTCGATGAGACGAGCATTTCGAGGTTCGCCGCGTACTTTTCAAGCGTCATCTTGCCGGATTTCGCCTGGTAGAAGTCATTGATCCCCACAAGAAGCGAGACGACGTCCGGCTTCAGCGTTCCCGTCCGCTCCGGGAACGGCGACTGCCAGCCCTTCTCCATGAACTTCAGGTTGAACACATCGTTCTCCCACCTTTTGAGGAGTTTCTCCGTCGTGTCGCCGCTGAGTGCGCGGTTCAGGAAACACAGTCCCTTGTCAGGACGGTAACCAAGATACCGTGCGGCGACCTCCGCCTGGTAGCCGTGGCCGAGGTAATGGTTCATGTCCCCATGCCGCCCTCCATGCGTGATGGAGTCGCCGATGAAGAGCACGACGCTTCCATCCTTGAACACGCCATCTGGCGCGACATCGCGCGGCGTACCAGCCCACGCAAACGATGCGCATACAGCCGCCAACGCGGCGAATACTGATGATGTTTTCATTTGTCCTGATTCCTTTCTCATCAAACGACAATTTCCTTGTTTGCGGTTTCCGCCTCCAGCGCGCGCGCAAGCTGGTCGGGACAGGACGTGCCGTTGCGGCACTGGATGCCCTTGAGCAGGCCGATCACGTCCTCGACCTTGCGTCCGACGGCAAGCTTCGCGACACCTTGCGTGTTACCGGGACAACCCCCGACGAACCGGCACGCGGTCAACACACCATCCGCCACCTCGTACTCAATCGCCCGCGAGCACGTTCCTTGCGTTGTGTAAGTTTTCACTGTTTTCCTCCTGTTAAAATTGCGCACGCCTCTCTACAGCACTGAACGGAGCGTAATCTCCGTTTCGGTCCAGGATTCTAAGGAACCGAATGTGCGGATTCTAAAGACACGGAGACCGGGGTCGCCGTCGCCGTAGGAACCTCCGCAGTTGATGCTCTTCGTCATGCCGATGCGGATGCCGTTCCTGTCCATGCCGTCGAATGTGTTTGTGTGGTCGTGGCCGAAGAACGCGCCCTTCATGCACCCCGACTTGCGCCAGGCGTCGTAGAGCGTCATGGAGTTCACCGTGTGCTCCGCGTCGCGGTACGTGTTCCAGCCTGCCGGACACGTCACCTCCCTGCAGGCGCCGGCCACGCCGGGGGCGAGTTTCATGCGCCGCTTCGAGCCGTCGGACATGAAGAAGGGTTTCTTGATTCCCTCGCCGTCTTTGGCGGGAAGGAACAGCCCGTGGCAGTTGACGTCCGGGACGATGATGTGCTGAATCCAGATGTGCGGCACGCCGTCCGCTGATTCGCGCAGGTACCACGCGATCTGGTCGGCATGCGGGTTGTCGCTGCCGAGGTTCCTGACGAGCCGTCCGCTGGCGTCCCGCTTCGGACAGTCTCCTGAATCGGCGACGAAGATCTTGAAGGACGGCTTCGCCGCACCGCGCACAAAAACCGGCACGACGCCCGTCCCCACGCCCGTCAGCTCCGGCACGTCGTGGTCCACGAAGAGGTCGCCCAGCGACGCCTTGTACCAATCGTACTGTTCCTGGCGCGAGACAAACGTCTTGTCGGACTCCGGCTGCTCCGAATCGTGGTTGCCGAACGCGACGCACAGCGACGTGCCGGTCGCCTTGAACTCCGCCATCACCGGTTCCATCAGCTTCTCGAACACGCCGCGTTTGCTGCAGCCGGTTCCGCCGGAGACGTTGTCGCCGCCGAACACGACAAGCACAGGCTTGAAGCGCGCGACCGCCTTGCGGAACACGGCGATCTCGCGCGCGGTGTTGGATTTGAGGGTTCTCCTGTGCCAGTCGGCAATCATCAGGAACGTGAACGTTCCGTCCTCGCCAAACTCGAATCGCTTCACGCCGCCGGACTTGGGCTTCGCGCTCGCATTGTCCCCGGCGGCGAACGCGGGCGTCGACAGGACCGCACCAGCGCCTAGCATGAAATTCCTTCTTGTGATTTCCATATTTATTTCTCCTTAAAGCTTTGATGTATGACAACTGTCAATGTACGATCCTGAACACGTCGGCGTTGGCGTCGGCCTTGAAGTCGGCAGGCAGCTCAAACTCGACGCCGCCTGCGGGGGACGGCGGTCGCGTCCTTGACACCGCCCAACGCGGACATCGCCGCGAGCGCGGCGGAAACGATCAATGTTCTCTTTTTCATTTCCACGCCTTACCTCTTGCTTCATGGGGCGCTTTGCCTTTTGTCAATGTCAATGTTCAAGGAGAAATACTGCCGTGGAATGCTTCGGAAGCTTCCATGTAAAGCGGTCGGCGTTTTCGGCAACCGGCTTTTCCGTCGTGATCTCCGTGATCTTCCGCGCCTTGCGTGGCAGCGCGATCTCGTAGTCGCCCGCCTCGCGCGTGTGGAGCATGAGCCACGCGGAGTTGGCCGAAAGGACCACGTCGGAATCCGTATAGACATGGACGCCCGCCGCCTTGTAGATGGCGCGTAGCTCGTCCGCGCTCTTCATCTTCAGAGTCTCGTACGTCTCGCCGCCGGTGAGGCGCTTCACGCGCTCCCACGAAAGCGCGGTCTGGCTCGCGTATGCGGGCGCATGGAAGAACACGAGCGTACGCCCCTGCTCCTTCAGCTTGAGCGCAAGCGCGTACTGTTCGTCGGTGAGGTACTGGCAGTCGAGGAACGCGACGACCTTCGCCCTGCCCTTCACGACCACGTCGAGATCCTCCGCGAGATACCAGTCGAACGGCGCGCCGGCGCGGTAGAACTCGCCCATCTGCTTTACATACAACTTCTCAGTCACGGTACCGGCGAACGGGCCTCCCTGTCCGGTGTAGAATCCGCTCTGCGGCTGGGAGACGATGGCTACCTCGGAGTGGTGCGAGCGGTCGTGCCGGAGCGCGACCTCCGCCCACTTCCTCATGCGCCCCACGGCATCGACGAGCTTCGGATCGCGAAAGGTTCCGCGCTTGAGGTCCATGTACCAAAGCCCCGTACCGTG
This sequence comes from uncultured bacterium, assembly GCA_902802945.1. GTDB lineage: Bacteria > Verrucomicrobiota > Kiritimatiellia > RFP12 > UBA1067 > RUG572. The sequence continues at coordinate 5,876 of CADCOC010000101.1, forward strand.
CGTGACGGTCATGCCGAACTCGCGGTAGAGAAGCGCAAGCGACTCCTCCATCGTGTTCACGGTGCAGCGGTGGTCTGGATGCTTCTTGAGTTTTTCGAGGTGCGTCATGTCGTCGCCCTCGTCGATAAAGAACTTGCCGTGCAGCGCAGCGCTCGCGAGGTACTGGCGCTGCATGCCGTCCTCGCCCAGCCTACGGCGCTTGTAGGTGTGCGGCGCGGAGAGCATGTCGAGATTCTTCGAGAGATACATCTTGGAGATGCTGCGATGGTCGTTCTCGCACACCCATTCGTCATCCGTCACATAGCCATAGAACACCAAAGTAGGGAGCGTCCCCTTCGACTCGTCCTTCACGATGCCGCAGTAGTGGTCAATCATGTCCGCCGTCACCTCGTTGCAGCACTCGAGGTAGTCCAGCACGCGGCGTCCCTTCGCCGGATCGCGCCACCCGCAGTCGGTCTTGCCCCGTTCCTCCTTGCCGGGCAGCGTCACGGTCTCGAAATCGGCTTTCAGGTCCTTGAACGCCTCGCGGAGACGCGCAACGTCGTTACCGTACTTCCCGCGCAGGTAGCGGATAAACGCTTGGCGCATAGGCTCGGAGAGGTCTCCCCACAAACTCCCCAGACTGCTGGCCCCGCCCAGCAAGACATCCCAGCTGAAATGCTCGCCGCACGGCCCGTTCGCCACGTGAATTCCCATCAGGTGGTCGCCGTAGCGGTCGATCAGATGGCGCACGGCCTTGCGGTAGTATGGCGAAAGCTCCTCGCGGCACGTGAGCGACGCGAACGACTCGCGCACCTGCATTCCCTTCCGCCCCGGAGCATATACGTGCCGTTCAGACGGATTCGCGGCGCTCCACCAGTCCGGCGCGGTGTAGAAGATGCGCGGGAGGAACGCGGCCTTCGGCGCCCACGAGAGGAGGTTGTCGATGTAGGCGTCCTGGTACGTCATCCCGAACGAGCCGTCCTTGCGCCAGTATGGATGCCGGTAATGCGGCGAGCCGAACATCGTAAACAGCTCCATGCCGGCGGCTGACATGTCCTTTGTGTCCTTCTCCTGCGGCTCCCATTGCCAGAACATCATTGCCGCAACGGGTTTCCCGTCGTGGTACAGCCCCGGTGCGCCGTTCAGCTCCGCCACGCGCCACCCTGCGCTGGGTGCCGTTAAAGGCGCCATGCATATTGCCGCAGCCGATATTGCGGCGTCGAGCCGCGGGACGGACCTCGCCCTTGGATTCGGCACGATTTCATGCGTGATTGTTCCGTTGGCCGCGCGTTTCGCGCTCACGCGATGTCCGCCGGGCAGGCGTAGGTTGCGGAACGAGACCTCCTTGCCGTCCCACTCCTTCGGGAGCGCAGGGAAGAGACGATAGGTGTTCGAGTGGGGATCGTATGACAGCAGCATTTCCTGTATGCCGCGCGCATAGCCGAAGTTCGCCTCCAATGTAAACGGGCGGTACGTCAATCTGGAAAGGCCGCACTTCAACTGGTCTCCGTTCACGTTGAACCCGTTTCGCGCGGTGAACGCACGGGCGAAATCCTTCAAGTAGCGATACGCCCTGTCACCGCGTCCAAGCCGAGCCTCGAAACATCCCGCCCACGGAAACGAGAAACCGACCCACAATCCAGTGCCGAGCCCTTCCCACCATTCCACCGACTTCACGAAGTCCACGCCGTTCTCGCACGGGACGTTCGTCAGCGGAAACACCTGAATGAGGTGCGACGGATGCCGATGCGAGCCCTTGAGCAGTTTTCCCGCGGAGATTTCGAGCGTACCGTCCTTCGTGACATTAGGCGGACCGAACGTACCGACGTATGACCTCCACTTCACCGTCTCGTCCGCGTTCCCGCACGCCTCGGCGAGGCGCGAGAGCCACACGTAGAAACTGTCGAGTATCGCCCTTTCATAACTGGAGTTCGCGTTGAGGAAGCATGCGTTGCCGTTGCCTCCGACCTCCGGCGAACATGACAGTGTGAGCTTCCTCACGCCATCGACGACCTTCCACGTATGCTCGAGTCCTGCGGCCAGTTCGCGCCCGAACGCGAGGTACTTCGCCGCCTTCTCGGGCGTCGGGTCGTAGTCCCATGCATCGCAAAAGGTGTTGAACGCCCAGATGCCGTGAATCGGCGGCAGCGTATAGGCGGTCCAGCCGAGAATAGGCTGCGCCGCGTATCCCATCGTCGGTGGTATGACGGCGCCGTCGCCTCCCTTGAATATCTTGCGGCAGAACTCACGGCACTCGGGAAGCCGCTCGATGTAGAAGTCCGCAAACGCCTCAAGCGCTTCGACGCATCCGGCCGGCCCCGCCGCCCAGTACGTCATTTCGGTGTTGAGGTCGTTGTGGTAGTCGCCATGCCACGGCGGAAGCTTCCCGTCGTCCGCCGTCCACAGGCCCTGAAGCGCGAGCGGGGCACATCCGGCGCGCGCGCCGGCCCCGTAGAGATAGATTGCGAAGTCGTAGAGGCGCTGCAATTTCGGGTCGGGGATGGACACTTCGCTCTCCGCATTGAACTTCGGCCAGAAAGCGGAACGCGGAGCATCACATGCGGGACGGAACCTCACGCCGGACTCGAAGTCCCTGTCGAACCTGTTGTCCGCGCCCTTGCGCCGCAAGCGCCTGTAAACCGCCTTGCCGTCGTCGATGGCGATTTCGGGCTCAGGATAGCCACCGAGCTCGGCGAATGACGGATTCTTCACGAACACCTTGGAGTCAAACGTGACGCCGTCAGGGACACGCATGGAAAGGAGCGTATCGCCGTCGTCGAACCATGCGACAATGTCCCTGTCGCCGGACGGCGTCGCCACGGTCACCGTCGCGGAGGCGGTCGCGCCGTCGAGCCTGAAACGCCGTAGGGACTGTCCCTTGCCGAGCTTCAGCACGAAACGCACGCCAGGAAGCTTCGTCGCCGAATCCCCCTTGTCGAAAATCTCCTTGCGCCGGGTGCCATCCTTCTTCGTCACCGTGTCAACGAGCATATCCCATGTGAAATTGGGAGAGTCGTAGCATGTAGGCCAGATGTTATGCCAGAAGTCCGCACGGTCGAGAGTGACATTGAGCGTATTGCCGCCACCCCAGATAAGCGCGCCAGCGCTGCCGTTTCCCAGCGGAATGCCATCGTCCCACGAGGACACGGGGGCTACGAGGTCGAGAAGCGACTCGCCGTCAGAATTGTCCCGCATGATCAGCACATCCTTCCTGCGCGACGCGGGCGTGACGACGAGGTCCCTCAGCTCGCCGTTCTCCACGCGGCCTTGAATGGTGGTGTTCTTCGGCGCGTGGAGCTTGAAGTCGCAGTTCCAGTCCTTCGGCCACGCGGGCAGGAGGAAGATCTTGTCGCCCTCGTACTGCATCAGCATCGACTGGATCGTGCTCAGAAAGATTCCGCCCTCGTCCTGGTCCGGACACCAGTTGAAGTTCGGTCCCCAGTACGCCGGCCAGCGGTAGATGTTCTTCGAGTGCGTGAGCGCGCGGTCCACGATATGCACCCGCGCCTCCTCCGTCATGCCGAGATACGCCGCGTTCACCTCGTCCTGCGCCCAGCCGTGGTAGAGCTTGTACATGCGTCCCTCGCGGTACGAGTGCCGTCCGATCTCCACGTTCGGCTTCTCGAACGAGCAGAGCCGGAACGGGAACACGCAGTAGAGCTCCGGCGTCTCTAAGTTGTGGCGGCTCGCGAACTTGTCCGCCGGGGCGAACGCGACCTTGCCGCCGAGCTTGCGCGTGGGCAGTTCGGGGATGCGCGCGCGGATCTTCGCGAAGAGCGCGCGGTCGTCCTCGGACAGGACGCCCTTCGGCAGCGCGAGCAGCATCTCCGTCACGCACGTCAGACCCGCGATCTCCGGCATCGGGTTCGTGCAGTTCCACCACATCTCCGTCGCCTGCGCGGGATGCATCAGGTAGCGTCCGTTCGCGTCGAGCTTGTAGTGCTCGTCGAAGTAGCGCACGTACTCGCGGACGGACGGCAGGGCCTTCGTCTTGAACCACGCGTCGTCCTGCGTGAAGGCGTAGTAGCGGAGAAGCATCAGCGAAAGTTCCAGCTGTCCCACCCATTCGTACTTGTGCCAGCCGCTCAGCTGGAGCTTGTCCGTGCGATCCTTCCACGCGCCTTTCTCATATTGCAAAAAACGATTGGCACTGTAAACGCTCAGGAAGTGGTCGCCCCACGGCTGCATGCACTCCGGGAAGTACGCGCCGCCGTGGCCGAGGTACTTGCGCGTGCGCTTCACGTTGAAGTCGATGAGACCGCAATACATGTTGAACAGCGGCTGGAGCATGTCGAGGTCGCCGGACGCGAACATCGTGTAGTACGGCAGGCGCGTGTTCTGCCACCAGTAGCCATGTCCCCATTGGCGGTAGTCGGGATCGCCCTTGTGGGTCATCGTAAAGAGCGACCCGTTGAAGCGGATCGGGAGGCGTCCGCGTCCCGTGCACCCGTTGAGGTAGCGCTGCGCGGCGTAGCGCAGCGTGATGGCCGCACACTCGTCCGTGACGCTCGCCGCGCCGAAGGAGCGTTCCAGAGGCACGCCATTGACGACGATCTTCGCGATGCCGTTTCGCGACACGACGACCTCGATCGCGGTCTTGCGTCCCGCGCGGAGTTTCGTCGGATGCACGAACCAGTTATGCCCCGCGAGAAGGCGTATCTGCCCGTTGAGCACGTCGACGAGGAATCCGTCGCCCCTCCCCGGCGTCGCGTTGTCGAGAAGCCGCTGCGGCCTCTCGAAACGATCCGTCGAGAACGTACACGCAAAGCGGAAGGCGTTGCCGTCGCGGCGGTCGCGGGGCGACCGCCCTACCGTATCGCCTGCCTTGGGCACGCCCGAATACAGAACCTTCCCGTCGAGCTCCACCTCGGCGGACACGAACGTGCCGAGGAAGCGGTTCCCGCCCTTGGAATCTACGCCAATGCTCAGCGGCAGCTTGTCGTTGGTCGGCAGCGCATACGGCTTGCGCGGCGCGTTCTTCGCCGCGTCAGTCGGCGTCACGTCGATGTGGCTGCGGTCCCAAAACGCGCGCCAGGCGGCGATGTGCGCGGCGCGTTTCGCCTCTTCGCCGTCGATGGTCCAGCCGTCGCGGTCGAGCATGTCGTTCGTGCGACGCAGCCATTCCGCTTCGCCCTTGCACGGGTGCAAGCACGTGATCGCGGTGAGGAAGAGGGTAGTGCGAGCCACATGGTGGGGCGAGGCGTCCCGCCGAGCCGCGCCGCAATACTTTCTCGTCACGCCGCCGAAGACTCGGTTCGAGAGCAGATCGGGTTTCCCGAGATCGCCCGTCGCCTGATAGTAGTCGTAATACTTCATCATCTTCGCGACCGTTTCGTTCCGGTTCACATGACACCACCCGCCCGGCACGAGACGGTCGGCGTTGATCGTGAACGTGATCGGCTTGCCGTTTTCCGTCGCACCGTCGAACTGGTTACCCAATCCACTTGCACCGTACTGCTTTGATGAGGAAAACTCCTTCGACCCGCTAGGGTAGAGACGCCAGTTGACCACCTTCGCCTCAACGTCCGGCGCGCCCTTCACATCGCACACGGCGATCGAATCTGTTCCGTGCTGTACGCGATAGCGCACAGTCACATCCCTTCCGCCGCTCTTCCACGACGCCTCGAACTCGCCGCGCTCCATCGAGAGTTCCTGCCGGTACGTGCCCTCATCGACGGGCGACTTCGTCTCGTAGTCGATTGCGCCAGTCTTCACGTGGCGTCCGCCTTCGTTCCACGAATCAGAGTTCTGGAGTACCGTATGTAGCGTACCGGCGGCGTCCAGCCACGCCATCGCGCCGACCTCGCCGTTGCCGAGCACCATCATGCCCTTTTCGTCTGCTGCGGGCGTGTCGAACACGATCGGCGCCGGCGCGTACGCAAGGGCAATTGACACGAGGCCAGCGGAAGCAATTAATGTTTTGATCTTCATTTTCTTTGTCCTTATTTTTCATGGTTCCAATATGCAAGGAATCAACTCCCCGCTGTTCGGCGAACTTCTCCCGCGCCTGGAGGTTCCACGCCTATGGACTGTATTCCGCAGCCGCCGCAAGATGTGCCGCCGCTGCGCACAACAGCGACAACCCGACGATAAAGACATTGACTTTGAAAGGCCGCACGATTCGCCTCGTAACCATTTGTTAATTGCCGCTTTTCGACAACTTCAGGAGCAGGGCTGTTTCCGCAAGGCGAACAAATTCCGCGCGCCAGCCGTCCTCGTCGCGTCCCCGTGCCGCGCGCGCACGCGCGATCAGCGCCTCGTAGGATGCCAAGCCCTTGTGTGGCGAGTCTTCAAGCAGCAGCGCAAGCTCCACCACCGCCGAGGCGAAGCGGAACGATTCGGACGGCGTATTCTGCGTGATGGCCGCCGCCGTCACGGGCAGGTCCATCCGCGTGCTCGTGTCGGCGTCCGGCAGCTTGTAACGCAGCTTCACGGTCAGCAGTTCGGGGCTGCCGACGGGTGTCTGCTTCTGGTACTTGAGCGGGTCTATATTCGCCACCGCGTTCGTGGAACCGGCGGGTACGAGTTCGTAGAACGCCGTCATCGAGTGGCCGCTGCCCATTTCGCCGGCGTCCTTCTTGTCGTCGTTGAAGTCCTTGGCGGCCAGACGGCGGTTCTCGTAGCCCAGAAGCCGGTACGCGCCCACCTGCGCCGGATTGAACTCCAGCTGCAGCTTCACGTCCTTCGCCACGGTGAGCATCGTGCCGCCGAACTCCGTCATCAGAACCTTCTTCGCCTCGAGCACGCTGTCGAGGAATGCGTAGTTGCCGTTGCCCGCATTCGCCAGTTTCTTCATCATCGCGTCCTTGTAGTTGCCGTATCCGACGCCCAAGACGGTGAGAAACACGCCCGTTTCGCGCTTCGTCGCGATGTAGCGCTCCAGCTCGGAGGGGTTGTTGATGCCGATGTTGAAGTCGCCGTCCGTCACCAGCACCACGCGGTTGTTCTTTTTCTTGTCGAAGTTCTTCATCGCCTGCTCGTAGGCGAGCTGGAGGCCCTCGCCGCCCGACGTGCCGCCGCCCGCGCGCAGCTTGTCCAACACGCCGCGAATCTTCGCCTTGTCCGCGCCCGAAGTCGCGGGCAGCTCCACCTGCACGCCGCTCGCGTAGGAGACGATCGCGACGGAATCCTCCGCGCGCAACTGGTCCGTCAGGAGCCGCAGCGCCTGCAGAAGCGTCGTGAAGCCGCCGTTGTAGGACATAGATCCGGACTTGTCGATCAAGAACACGAGGTTGCACGGCGGGATGGACTCCTTGGGGATGCGCTTCGCCTGCACGGCCACGCGCAGGAGCTTGTGCGCCGCGTTCCACGGGCAGGCGCCCAGTTCGCACGCCACCGCTACCGGCACGTTACCCGTCGGCCCCGCGTAGTCGTAGGAGAAATAGTTCACGTATTCCTCAATGCGAACGGAGTCCTTCGGCGGCAGGCGCTTCGACTCCGTCAGGTACCGGCGCATTGTCGTGTAGCTCGCCGTATCGACATCCAGGCCGAAGGTGGAGAGCGGGTTCGTCTTCACCTCGCGGAAATCGTTCTCCTTGAACTCGGCGAACCGTTCGCGTCCGATTGCATCTGCGGCTGGCGCAGCAGACTCCGCAAGCGGCACACCGGCCGTGGAAAGGTATCGCATGCCGCTTGAATACCCGTCCGTCGCTAGGCTTCCGCGCACACCCACAGACCTGTTCGCTTCTCGACGTCCCTCCATGAACAAAGGAGTCGCTTCGACGTCGTGGTGTGTCGGCGAAAAGGAACATCCCGCCGCGATGATCCCCACGACAGCAATAGTTCCCACAAAAGCAATTGGCAATGTTAGTAGTTTTTTCATTTGATCGGTCCTTTCATGATGTCGTACAGGAGGTCCACCAGCCACGAGACGGTTGCCGACGCCCACCTGCCCGTGGTGGACAGTATAGCAATTTCAAAGTTCGTTTGTAAAGGTGGCAAATTTCTTGAGTGCTTCGACGGGCGCATCTGCATTTTTCACCCTTGCGCACCCTTTTCGGGGCTTGTGCCGGAAGTAGCATAAGCGTTGGCGCGGACGCACCAGAGACAGAGAAACACAACCGCGCCGACAGCGGCAGTCGCGACCATGACGAGCAGCGGAAGCCTCCAGCCGCCAAACGACTGCGCAAGGTTGCCGCAGACCTTGCCCGCGACGGACGCCCCGACGTAGGAGAAGAGGGAGATGAAGCCGATGGACGTGCCGGCGAAGCGCTTTGTCGAGGTGTTGGTCGCCGTGACGCCCGTGAGCGCCTGCGGTCCGTACAGACAGAATCCGCCCAGACAAAGCGCCGTCGCCCCGGCAACCCCTGCGGGCAGGAACCAGAACGCCGCCAGCAGCCCCGCCGTGAGCGCCATCAGAAACACGCACAGACGCGGCGCGCGCCCGCCGAAGAACCGATCAGTCGCCCAGCCCGCGAACAGCATCCCGGCAATTCCCGCAAACTCGAAGAGCATGATTACCGTGCCCGTCGAGCCCGAATCGAAGCCCTTGGCCTCCTGCAGCATCGTCGGGCCCCAGTCCGCGATGAGCGCGCGGACGGCATTGATGGTGAAATTGGCCACGCCGAGCATCCAGATCACTGGGTTGAGGAAGACCATCCGCGCCATGGAGGGCTGGTCGTGAAGCGACAAGAGTGTCGCTTCCCCGACCTGGCCCTTCTCCTCGGGGAAGCGGCACTCTTGCCGCTTCTCACGAGCAACATCGGTGCCCGGCAAATCCGGCAACCCCTCCTCCTTTGGCGTACCCGGCAGCCAAAAGATCATCAGCACGAGGCCCAGAAAGCCGAGCGCCGCCATCGACCAGAAGCACCACCGCCACATCCCGACGCCTTGGTTCGCCGCGCCGATCGCGCCGAGGCCCATGATGACGCCGCATATCTTCGCCACGAGCCCGCCGCCGATGGAATGCGACGTGTTCCACACGCTCATCTTCGTGGCGAGCTCCTTCGGCGGAATCCAGAACGCGATCAGCTTGGCGCAGGGCGGAAAGCCCGTTCCCTGGAAGAACTGGTTGACGACGAGCAGGATGCCGAAAGTCCAGGCTAAAGCAACACTCCCGTTCCCCGTTCCCCGTTCCCTGTTCCCCGTACCCCAATCGCGCAGCGATTTCTGGCGCAAACCCGAAGGCGACGTTGACGAGCGTGCAAGCGAGCAGCCCGAAACAGAGCATCCGCCGGGGGTTCACCTTGTCGCCGACGATACCGTTCAGGAACTTGGAGAGCCCGTACACGATTCCGCCCCAGAAGAGAAAGTTGCCGAGCATCGACTTCGAGATACCGCAGTCCTGCTGGAGACCGGGCATCGCGAAGGAGAAGTTCTTCCGCATGAAGTAGAAGAGCGTGTAGCCGATCATCGTGGCGAAAAGCATCCGCCACTGCATGCGGTTGAACCGCTTGTCCGTCTTTTTATCCTCGGACAGCTTCATCATCGCCCTTTAAGCTTGCGAATGACGGAGAACATCACGCTCGGGTAGTCGGTGGAAAAACCGTCGCATCCCAGCTCGAACAGCTTGAAGTAGACCTCCTCCGTCTCGCCGCCTTCGAACGGAATGGAGCAGACGGGGATGTTGTGCGCGTGGAACTCGGCGATGATCTTCTTGAGATACGCCGTACTCGGCACGAAAGGATCTGCGGCCTTCGGATCGTAGTAGGTGTGCAGGGAGGCGGCTGACACGCCCTTGAAGTCATTGGCGCGCATCTCGTCCATCTTCTTCTCGTAATGCGCCTCGAAGCGCGCGGTGTCCTCGGCCGTGTGCTTCGGCTTCGGC
>CADCOC010000102.1 GCA_902802945.1 uncultured bacterium
CGTATGGCATAACATTCATGCACATAATTATTTCATGAATGATTACGCTGAAATGGGGGATCGACTTCCAGGCATGACGACATCTGGTGAGATCACAGACGATGACACGTATGGGTGGATTGCGGGCACTATGAACTGGTTTATTCCCGTAGGGTGGAATGAAACTGGTTCGTGTGAGACAGATACGCCAGTCAAGGAGTTTTGCTTATATTGGCAGCGATTCAGAATGGCATCTGATGGCACGCTTGAAGTGGAGAAACTTGAAAATGTCGTGCAAAGGAAAACCAATACCGTCGTTCGGCTTAATGGTGCTATAGTGCCATTGAGACCCAGATAGGAGAATCAGAGGAGATTTGATGTGAAGACGATTATCGCATGTTTGCTTTTCGTGTTCTTGTGCGCGGGTTGCCGAGAAGAGACAACTAGCGTATGTCGAGCACAAGTGGATTCATCGGCACTCAAGAAAAGCGATGGGCGCGTTCCAGCAATCGAGCACGAGATGTCGGATATGCCGCAGAAGCTCTCTGGTGCGGGTTGGAAGACGATGTTATGGGGTAATAACTTGGCAAGGTCAATAATGGCACTTGGTGATCGGGGGGAAAGAATTCGGCTAATCAACAGATATTTGGATTCAATGTCGCAACTTGAACCGTCTCTGGAAGTGAAGCATGACTACACCCTGGCGTTTCGCAATTACGAGGAGCTGATAGGAACTTGTACAATATTCGAAGGCGAACCCGAAATAGCGGAACGAATTCTTGGGATTATGTGCGATTGCATACGGCTGCACAGACAGGAGGTTACAAAGTGGGCCGATGCAATAGGCAACGAACCCAACCGAAGGAACCGTGTGCCACTGAAAAACATCTACAGAGGGCTGTCTTCTGACTTCATGATGTTCACAAATCACGTCGAGCGCACGTATTTCCCGTGGATGAAATCGCATGGGCTGCCGCCAGATCGCCATGAAATATGGCGGCAGCGAATCAATGATGCCGAAGGAAGATGACTGACATGAAAATTCCACATGCAGTAGTATGGTTGTGCGTGGGCTGTGCAGTCATGGCGGAATGTGTGCATCGAGAGCCTACGCTTGACGAGGCCATTGACGCGCTGCCGGACGAGTGGGGGCCGTATAGCGACCGCGTAGAGCAAGTTGCAAAGAAGTTCGGCTACACTGTGGTGAATCATGCGAGTTCAACGAACAACTACGCGATGCTGAATCGGGTAATCGCCCTGACGAATGTCAAGGAACGTATCCGGTTGACATGGAAACTGTACAACCATTGCCGTCGGACTCCCGAATGGTATGTGGAACATCTGGACGGGGGGTACACGAAACCATATCGGCTAGATTTCCTCGGCAATTGTTCCTGGAGCTTAATTGCAGGCACTAACATAACGGCGGAAACGATGATGGAGGGCTGGAAGATGGAGGCGGAAACGATGCGTGATTTGGAATCGATGATTAGATTGACTGGACCTGAGTGGCAGGAGAACATGCGGAAACGCGCAGTCGAGAGGGACATGGCGAAAGTGGCGGAATGGCGTGCAGAAATGAAGAGGCACAAATGCGGTGTCGGTTCGCTTTTCCACGGCCCCTATTCTGATGAGCTTATTTTTGCGGAAGACATAAGGCTAAGGTATAACTTCTATTTCCGTTCCTCGTCCGTTGGCGCCACAACTTACCACAGGCTGCCCAACGACATGAAGCCGGCGTTTCTTGATTTCTTGAAACAGAATTTCTACCATTGCGACGGTATGACCAATGTCTATATGAAAGGCTATCCTCCAGAGTTGAAGGAGGCATACTTGGAGGTGCGTAGGCAGATGGAGTCAAAATGAAGGCGCGGCTTGGGTGTGGCGTTCCCGAACGTGTTTGAGAAGGTGTGTTAGGTTGGTTTCGGGGGCAATCCGATCCTAATCTACACGTGGAGTGCTATGTAGACAACGGCTCGCCCTACCCTTGCTGTAAAGCCGGTGCTACTTTGCAACAACCATTTTACGGCGACTAGCGCGGCACTGGACATGTTCCGCACCGTAATGGTATAATATTCAGCGTTCAAGCAAAGGAGATATTTTATGCAGGAAGAAATAGTGAGTCATGAAAAAATTGTGAGTCGGGAATCTGCGGACAAAGAAGTTCCGCGGACGGAACGGCTGGCGTCGCTCGATGCGCTGAGGGGTTTTGACATGTTCTTCATCACCGGCGGCTCGGCGATGATCCTTGGCTTCTGCGAGGTGTTTGGCAGTCCCAAGGGCTGGTTCGCGGAGCAGATGCGCCATGTACGGTGGGAGGGTCTCACGCAACACGACACCATCCTGCCGCTTTTCCTCTTCCTGATGGGTGTCTCTTGGCCGTTCTCCCTCGCGGCGCAGGAGGCGAAGGGACGTCCCACGTGGCGCATCCTGCTGAAGATATTCACTCGGACGGCGCTTCTCTTCCTCATCGGTCTGTCGTTCTACGGCATCTTGAACTTCAAGCCGTATTTCAGGGTGATGGGCGTTCTTCAGTTCCTGGCGCTGAGCTGGGGACTCGCCGCGACGCTGTACGTATTCGTGCGCAAGAAGTGGGCGCTCGTTTCCATTGCGGCGGTACTGCTCGTGGGGTACTACGCGCTTCTGCATTTCAACATCGCGCCGAACGCGCCGGCCGGTGCCAGCACATACGCGCCGGAGTGGAACATCATCGGATACTGGGACAGGGCCTTCTATCCGAACTACATGATCAAGGGCTGGAAGACCGAGCCGCAGTCGATCTTCCAGATTCCGTCGTCCACCGTGCTTGCACTCCTCGGCATCATCGCCGGCGCGTTTCTCAAAAGCCGCGCGGAGCGTCCCGTGTGGCACACGCCCGTCCTGCTTGCTGCTTACGCGGCGGGGTGCGGCCTTTTGGGCTGGCTGTTCGCGGGCTGTCTCGGCGATCCCGTGATCAAGAACCTTTCCACGACGTCGTTCATCCTCGTCACGTCGGCCTACTCGTTCGCGATGCTGTGCCTCTTCCATGTCATCATCGACGTGTTCAAGTTTCGTCGGTGGGCGGAGATTTTCGATCCCGTGGGGAAGAACGCCATCCTCGCCTATTCGCTCCACATGACAGGAATCCTGCATGTTGTCTGGAGATTCTATCTTTCCGGTATCAGCAAACACTGCGGCGCGTGGGCAGAGGTCGTGAGCGGGCTTGGTCTCTACCTGATCCTCTGGGCCTTCCTACTCTGGCTCAGGAGCAAGAGGGCTTTTATGAAAGTGTAACAGCGGATGATGGAACCCGCGCTGTGAAATGCCGTTAAAATGAGTTGTGACACACACGCCGCAGATATGGTATAATGTACGGCGTTCGGAGAAGAAGCAGAAATGACGATACTTGGAGAACCTATATTTGCGAAGAACCCAGACGGTTCGCTCAAGAGCCGTATCGGTACCATTTTCTTTCGCACGCCCGGCCTCGTGACGCAGCGCGGTATCCACGCGATGCAGCGGATGGCCTGGATTCGCGCGCTCAACGACGCCCGCACGGCCGCCGGCCAGCCGCCCCTCACGGAGGCGGAGGAGGCGGCGGAGCTCGCGGACTCCGCCGACCTACTCTTCACTGACGACTACGTGCTCATACGTCCCGACCCTTCGCGCATGGACCTCGCGTTCAAGGCGGACGAGGCACTGCAGGCTTTTGTCTCGAAGCGGAAAATCCGCTTCCTCAACACGCACGCCGCCAACGTGCGCGACGCCTTGCGCGCGCGCGGCGAGAACTGGCGCATGGCGCGCCGTCCGGCGAGCCCCGAGGAAATCGACCGGGCGATCGAAAGCGCCCGCGTGTCGATCCAGAACGCGAGCGTCTACTTCTACAACGGCCAGACGGGCACGCGCTACCTCACGGCGGGCGGCTACGCGACCGTCTCCGCCTTCGCGCCGGACGCGTTCCGCGCGCAGGTGGAGGAGGTCGTGAAGGGCCTTGCCGGACGCAACCGCCTCGGCCAGCCTGAGATCGCGCTCTTCCCGCCGTCGCTCCCGCCGGACGTCACCGAGGCGTTCCGCGACATCAAGCCGGAGGCGCTCGATGACGCGGCTCTGCGTGCGGCCGTGGACGCGGCCATGCAGAAGTGGCGTCTCGCGCTGCCCGCGAACCTCCGCGAGGAGACTACCGCGAACTTCGTCTGGCGCAACGAGATGAGCGCCGCGCTCGCGCGCCGTCCGAACCAGACGGAGATCGGCGACCAGGAGCTCATCCAGGGCATCAGCCCCGAGTTCTACCGCCAGATCGAGTGGCTGCCGGGCGCGCGCATCGAGAACGGCGAGCTGCTGTTCGACTCGCTCTTCGACGAAGCCGCGCGCACGGAGGACCCCGAACTCCTCGAACTGTGCGACTCGCGCGTGCGCTCGATCATCTTCAACCTCCTGCGTCTCTGCGGCAAGGTGGAGTACGTGAACGTGGGCCGCATCGCCCGCTCGCTCGCCCGCTATCCGGTGGAGGGACACCGGCGAGGCAACGTGTATATCGTCCAGTTCAAGGCCATCGACGAGGAGCGCGCGCGCGTGATCGTGGTCCGCTTCCAGAAGTGGGGCATCGCCGAGCACCTTGACGAGGGCAAGGACCTCCTGCGCGCGATCGTTGAGGCGAACGAGTACGCCGACTACATCCTCGATCGCCGTCTCGCCTGCCGCCAGCTCGGCATGAACCTGCCCCACCGGGTGGGCTTCGGGCAGGTCACGGAGAAGTACCACGGGCTGAACCAGTACAACGGCACGCCCGTGCGCGCCTACTACTACGCGCGCGGCTACGTGACCGGCGTCGCGTCAGACAAGGTGCCGCCCGAGCGCTTCCGCAACCCGGCGTTCGCGCTGGCGTTCGCGTACCTCATGGGCGAGGCTGCCGCGCTCGACATGGTCGTGGGCCGCGCTGCCACCGAGACGGGCGAGAGCATGTTCGACCGGAACTTCGAGGTGCTGCAGCCGGGCGAGGACGGTCTGCCGACGCGCATCGTGGTGACGGACCACGCCGGCTCCTTCGTGAAGTACAAGGAAAGCTTCGACGAGCTCGTGGGGCCTTACGCGAACGTGGTGCGCCGCCGCCGCGCGTTCGTGGCCGACTTCGCCGCGTTCGCGAAGGCGTACGTGACGGGCTTTGAGCGGAAACTCGCGGCCACGCAGTCCGCCTACCGCGCTCGCCGCAGCTCATTCGACAACCTTTTCGTCCACCGTCCCTACGATACGGCCGGATCCGGCGCCTACCGTTGGTCGCGCGTTCTCGCGCGCCTCGACGCCTGCGATCCTGCCGCCGTTGCTGATTCCCTGAGAAAGGCTGTTGAGGCTTGACATTATGTTTCGATACGCTGCCAGACGATTGCTAGAACTGATTCCGACGACCATTGGAATCCTGTTGCTCACTTTCGTGCTCTTCAACGTCGTGGGCGGTTCGTCCGCCCAGGTCGTGCTGGGGAAGAACGCGACAAAGGCGTCCATCGAGGCGTTCAACAAACGCTACGGTTACGACAAGCCCCTCATCCTCAACACGCGGAAAGACGAGTCGTTGTTCGACTCGCAGTTCTTCAACTTCGTGAAGAACGTCGCGAAGGGCGAGTTCGGCATGTCCACCGAACACCGCGAGCCGGTGATCGACGTTCTGAAGCGCGGTGTGTTGCCGTCGCTATCACTTACGGTGCCAATGCTCATCTGCGGCACGCTCGTGGGGCTCGCGCTTGCGCTCGGCTGCGCGGCGCTGCGCGGCAGCGCGTTCGACAAGAGCGTGCTCGTGATGAGCACCGTGCTTATGAGCGTCAACTACGTGGTGTGGGTGCTTGCGGGTCAGTTCTTCCTCGCGTACAAGTGGCGCATCTTCCCGATCTGGGGGTACGAGAGCGCGTTCTACATAGTGTTGCCCGCGATGATCGGCGTGCTGTCCTCGCTCGGCGTGGACATACGCTTCTTCCGCACTGCGGTGCTGGACGAGATTTACAAGCCGTACGTGCGTACCGCGCGCGCGAAGGGACTTTCCCGCACGACGATCCTCGTGAAGCACGTGCTGCGCAATTCGCTCATCCCGATCATCACTTTCGTGTCGCTGTCAATACCGTACCTCTTCACGGGATCGCTCCTCCTCGAGACGTTCTTTGGAATCCCCGGGCTGGGAAGCGTGTCCCTCAACGCAATCAACTCCGCCGACCTTGCGGTCGTGCGCGCCGTGGTGCTGCTCGGCGCGCTCCTCTACCAGGTCGTCAACCTTGTCACCGACCTCGCCTACGCGGCGCTGGACCCGAGAGTGAGGCTAGGCTAGTATGAAGGCACTTTGGAACAGACTGAGCGTAGGCGGAAAACTCTGCCTTTTCGTAATCGCCGCTTATTTTCTCTGCGCGGCCTGGGGCGGCGTACGGTCGCTCCGCGCACGGCTTGCGGACGAGACGCCGGCGTACAACGTCGTGAACGTGAACGCGCGCTACCAGCCGCCGTCGGCGGAGCACTGGATGGGCACGGACAACCTCGGACGCGACGTGTCGGCGCGTCTCGTGCAGGGCGCGTGGATTTCCTTCCAGGTGGGCATCGGCACGTCCCTCATCGCGATTCCCCTCGGCGTGCTGCTGGGCCTCCTCGGCGGATATTTCGGCGGGAAGGTGGACTCCGTGGTCGTGTGGCTATGCGCAACGGTGGCGTCGATGCCGGGACTTCTCTTCATCCTCGCGATCTCGCTCATCGCCGGCAAGGGCATCCTCGGCATCCTGCTTGGCATAGGCTTTACGACGTGGGTCGGCGTGTGCCGCACGATCCGCGCAGAGGTGATGAAGCACCGCGACCGCGCCTACGTGCAGGCTGCGCGTGTCTTGGGCTACTCGCACCTGCGCATCATGTTCCGGCACATCCTCCCGAACGTCGCCCACCTCATCCTCATCCAGTTCTCGATCCGCTTCCCGGGATCGGTCGCCACCGAGGTGTTCATCAGCTTCCTCGGCATCGGCGTGCAGGGCGAGCCGAGCTGGGGCGTGATGATCAACAACGCGCGTCTGCGTCTCTGGCAGGGAATCTGGTGGGAGATGACGGCCGTCACGTGCGCCATCTTCATACTCGTTCTGGTGTTCAACCACCTTGCGGACGAACTGCGCGACATCCTCGACCCAGCGCTCCGCAACGAGAGGAACTGACGCGTGTTCGCCGCCGGCATCCCGTTGGTCTCCGCCGCACTCTCCGTGGCCTTCCCCGCAGAGGGCCAGAAAATTCCCGCCGTAGAACGTACTTATGTTATCGGCGCAGTGGCGGCGAGCTGCACCAACACGCTCCTCACCGTGAACGGCGCCACGACTGACGTGTGGCGTACGGGGGCGTTCCTAGCGATGGTGCCTGTCACGCCCGGCACGAATACCCTGCACCTTACCTGCGGTAAGCAGCGTCTCGCGCGCCGTTTCGTGGTGGCGGAGCCGCCAAAACCGGGCAGTTGGAAGCCTTTCAAGCCCGTCACGTCTGACGACGACCCGCGCCTTGGCAAGCCCGTCGCGTGGCGCACGCGCGGCACGCTGTTCATGAACCGTGTGCGTCCGGTTCCCGACGACGGCGACGCGCTTTACTATCTGCCGCCGCAGTTCACCCTACGCGGCGCAGAGGTGAAGGGCACTGACTGGATTGCCGTGTGGATAGGCGGTAAGATAGGCTTCTTGCCGCCCACGTCGCTCGTGAAGACGCCGCTCGTCCCGGTGCCGTCGGCCGACCAACCCGCGCCCGACCCGACTGTAGGCTTCCCGTCAGCCCCACCGCGCGGCGTGCCGCCGTCCGCCGTGCGCATACTCGTGGATCCCGGACACGGCGGATCCGATACCGGCGCACGCACGCCGCACGGATGGTGTGAGAAGGACGTGAACCTCAGCCAGGCGCGAGCGATTCGCGACGCGCTCAAGAAAGCGGGTTTCCAGGTGATGATGACGCGCGACGACGATTCCTTCCCCTCGCTCTATTCGCGTCCGAAACTCGCATACGACGAACACGTGGACGCCTTCATAAGCGTACACCACAATGCGAGTCCGGCACACCGTGACCCGCGCGAGGTGCGCCACACCACCACATACGCCTCGAACGCGCGCGGGCTTGCGCTTGCGTCGGCCGTGCAGAAGCGCATCGCCGCCGCGCTGCCGGACATCAAGGACGCCGGGCCGCAGACGAAGTCGTTCGCTGTGTGCCGCAACCCGGCCGTGCCTAGTTGTCTCATTGAAGTCGACTTCATCAACCTCCCCGAAGGCGAAGAGGCGAGCTGGGATCCGGAGCGCCAGAAGAAAGTCGCCGCAGCTGTAGCGCAGGGCGTACTCGACTGGATGTCCGCGAAGTAGCGTGGAAGGGCCGTGAGCAAAACTGTCCTCGACGCGCAGGGGAATGTTGTGCGCGTTGGATATTGCGCGGCGCGGGGCGATTTGGTAGAATACCGACATGACAAACAATGACGCCCAGAACGGTGCTGGCTTCCCAACGTTGCCTGTTGGCAATAGCGACTGGGGGCATGTCGTCACACACAACTGGCATGCCGACAAGACTCAGCTAATATCGGGACTCCTCGATAAGGATGCCACAGTTGCGCTTTTCACGCGTCCGCGCCGCTTCGGCAAGACGTTCGCGATGAACATGCTGCAGACGTTCTTCGAGAAGACGGATGAGAGCAACGCACATCTCTTCGAGTGTACGAAGGTGTGGCAGGATCCCAAACACCGCGCCGAACAGGGAAAGTACCCCGTTATATTCATCACGTTCAAGGACGCGAAGAGTGAAACGTGGGAGGACACGTTGCGAGGTATCTGTGCGGCTGTGCGCATTGAATACAAGCGTCACAGGCAGGTGTTCGAAGCACCTGACTGCGATGAGGATGCGCAGTCCTTGTTTAAGGACGTTCTTGACAGGAATAAGATCCCTGTGGACATTGATACAAGCCTTGGAAATTTGGCCGCCGCGCTCCATGCCCACTACAAGGAGCGCCCCGTCATCCTGATCGACGAATACGACTCGCCGATCAACTACGCGGCAACGCACGGATTCGGCGAGGAGGCGCTCCAGTTCTTCCGCAACTTTCTCTCCGGCGCGATGAAGGACGGCAAGCACTGCCGCCTCGGCGTGATCACCGGCATTTTGCGCGTCGCGAAGGAGGGCGTCCTCTCCGGTCTCAACAACCTGAAGGTCTATTCCGTCTTCGACGACGCCTTCTCCGACTGCTTCGGCTTCACAGAGGAAGAGGTGCAGGGGATGCTCGTCACCTTCGGACATCCCGAGAAGCTGGACGAGGTGAAGGACTGGTACGACGGCTACCGCTTCGGTCCGTCGGAAATCTACAACCCCTGGTCGGTCCTCAACTATGTCGATGACGGATTCAAGCCACGCCCCTACTGGACAAGCACCAGCAGCAACGACCTGGTGGCCGACGTCATGGCGCACATGACGCCGAGGATGCGCGAGAGCCTTGCAGATTTCTTTGAGAAGAAGGAAGCGCGCGTCCCGTGTGCCCTTGAACTCGGGAAGTACGGGACGATCCAGAACAACCCGCAGATCATCTGGTCGCTGCTCGTGCACACGGGATACCTCAAGGTGCTGGCGGGGCCCAACGACCACAACCAGGCGGTTCTGGCGTTCCCGAACCGAGAGCTCGTCCGCGTGTTCCGCGACGACATCCTCGATCCGATTACATGCACGCCGACGGTGGGCGACGATCTCCAGGACATTCTCGACTCGCTGACGAGTGGGAACGCCGAGAAGTTCCGCAAGGCCGTCGAGGCGTTCCTCGTATCGTCCGCCAGCTACTTCGACACGGCGAAGGAGGACTTCTTCCATGGTCTGCTCCTCGGTCTCCTTGCCCTCGGCCGCGACACGTTCGAAATCACGTCGAACCGCGAGGAGGGCGACGGACGCCCCGACATCCTGATGAAGCCGCGTCCGGGCGTGACGCTGCCGGGCGTGGTCCTCGAGCTGAAGTCGCCCGCGATCCCCGCCCGTGCCTCGCAGAAGCGCATCGACGCCTTGCTTGCCGCCGCCGCGAAACAGGCGCGCAAGCAAATCGACGAGAAGCGCTATGCGGCCGAGATGGAGGTGGCGGGCATCGCCGTGCTGAAGTACGGTATCGGCTTCAGCGGCAAGCGAGTGGAGTTGGCGAAATGAGGAAAGTAGCGATAGTTGGTGTAGAGGGTTCGGGCAAGACGGTGATGCTTGCCGGGCTGGGCGATTTGTACACGTATCCAGACGAGGACGGTTACTTCCTCGCGCCGAAGAACTTCGGAACGGCGGCGTACGTCGCCGAGAAGATCGAGCGCATGCGCAAGGGCGAATGGCCCTCGGCGACAGCGGGCGACGAGATGCAGGGCCTCGACTGGACGCTGAAGCGTCGCGAACCAGGAGCACGCAAGCCGGCGGAGAAGGTCTGCGAAGTCTCGTTCCTCGATTTCGCAGGCGAGGTCTACCGCGCGGCTTACGGCATCTCCGGCTCTGGCGATGCCTCGCTCAAAGAGCAGGCGGAAGAACTGAAGCAGTACGTGTGCGGGGCGGATGAGCTGATCGTTCTGATCAACCTACGGGACGTGATCACGAATGGCCTCGGGGACAAGCGCGTGCAGGAGTCGATGTGGATCACGAAGTCAATCCTCGACACGGCGCTTGGTGACGAAGCCGGCAAGAACGCACCCCGTGCGGCGATAGTGCTCTCGCAGGCGGACAGTTACGCGGAGACGATAAAGGCGTGCGGCGGCGCGCAAGGCGTCCTGAAGAAATATCTTCCGTACGTGGCGAACAGCTATGGGTGGCTAGACGTGTTTTCTGCGAGCGCGGTGGACAAGACTGAGCTCGATGCTGACGGAAAAATGGTGCCGGCAGCCGATTTCACCGCGCAGGGGCTCTTGCCGATCATGAAGTGGATTTGCGGTGGAGAGGTGGCGACCGCCCTACCGGACGATGGTAGGGCGCGGATTCCAGCCGCGCCGCAACGTGACAACGGCGCACCCGGAGTGTGCGCCCTACCGGGAGGGCCGCGCTTGTCGCGGCCTAATGAATCTTCTGCGCACGGCAAGGTGCAGCTCTGGGAGGGTGGCCCGTATTGGGCCGAGGTGAACATTGGTGCCGAAAATCAGTGGAATTTCGGTTTTTATTTCTGGTGGGGCGACACTGTCGGCTACAAATTCAAGGACGGAGTTTGGATGGCGAGCGATGGATCGTCGTCGGGCTTCTCGTTCAAGGAAGCAAATCTATTCAGTAAACTGTTTGGCAAGAAAGATAATATTCTGACTAGCGGTAAAGATGTATCTACTTTGCTGAACGAAGGCTGGATCACACAGAACGGTGTCCTCGCCCCTGAACATGATGCGGCGCATGTCAAGCGGGGAGGGGAATGGCGCATGCCGACGGACCAGGAACTGAGTGATCTCAGTGAAAAGTGCGACTGGAGTTGGACGTCGGTGAATGGAGTGAATGGGTATAGCGTTCGCGGCAGGGGTTCTTACGCTTCAGCAAGTATCTTCCTCCCCTGCGCCGGCTACGGCAGCGGGACTTCGCTCTACTATGCCGGTTCGGGCGGCAACTACTGGTCGTCCGTTCCGGACTCGGACGACAACGGCGCGTGGGGCCTCTACTTCAATTCGGGCGACCACAACACGTTCGACTACTACCGCTACAACGGGCGGTCTGTTCGCCCCGTCCAAGGGTTCACCAAATAGCGAACGGAGTGAGCGCATTCAATTCTTCAATTCTTTAATTCTTCGATGAAGACACTTCTATACATCTACGGCATCATGAGCCTTGTCACGTTGATCGCGTACGCGATTGACAAGAACGCGGCTGTGCGCGGGAAATGGAGAATACAGGAGCTGATGCTTCATGCGCTGGAACTGGGCTGCGGGTGGCCGGGGGCGTGGCTCGCCCAGCGGCTTTTCCGCCACAAGTCGTCGAAGAAGTCGTATCAGGTGGTGTACTGGTTCATGGTGGCGCTGAACCTCGGCGCGGTCTGGTATCTGCGCGACAAGTGGATGTGAGGCGAGCATGAGCGAACTTCAAAGATTACTGAGACAGCCTTCGTCCGTGCCTGTAGGGGACGAGACTCTCCGCATGTTGCAGTTCTATCGTATGGTGGTGGAACTTGAACAGCTAAAGGAACCTGCAGCGAGGGACTGGTTTGATATGCCTTGGCGGGAATCGAAAGCCGGGATGCTTCTGGCGCGATATGCTGACAACGAAGATTTCGTAAATGCATGCATACAAGACCGCCAGAATAGGTTTCCGCAGGATGTGTCAGTGGGGCTGTTCGTGAGAAACGGCGACGAGGAACATCCTCTGTTGCTTTGCGTACATGCTTATGCTGACATCCAAGACGATGATCCCAAGAATCCAGAATGCGAACTTTCATGTCCGTTGTCGGATTTCATCGTCAATCCATCGGCAGCCAGCGACATGGAGCTGGAGGAAGAACAGGTTGACGCGCTGAATGCATATCTTCATGAAGGGAGGCCGACACCTGACGGGCTAGGACAAAAGTTGATGGAATTGCTGGGAGAGGACGTTTCGATAGTGAAGACGCTCAGGGTGGCGCTCACGTCCAAGAATCCGTCGCTTTCCCAGCTTGTGTCCGAACTGAAGACGCTCGGAAAAGAAGTGCGCCTCGCGGGGAATGTTGCCGACTTCCTGGAGAACCGGACTTTCGAGAACGGTCTTGAGGTATTCGATCCTGATGAGCTTGTGCCTCTGACCGATATGGACGCCGCCCAGAGAAATGCCGTGGCCATGGCTCTCGGGAACAATGTCTCTGTCGTTACCGGACCGCCAGGATGCGGCAAGACGCAGGTGATCCTCAATCTGGTGGCGAATGCGATCCTCAAGGGAAAATCCGTGCTCGTGTCCAGTAAGAACAACAAGGCCGTCGACAACGTCCTGGAACGGCTGAACGGTCTGCCGGGACTGGAATATTTCGGTGTGCGATTCGGTTCGCGCACGGTGAAAAGCGCGCAGACCTTGCCACGGCTGCAATCGCTTCTGGGACTTGCGCAAATGGACAACGCGCGGCGGCAACGCGCACTGGCAGACCAGGGGAACGCCAGATATTGCCATGAGCAGGCCTGCTCCAAGTTGAAGTCCGCACGGCGGTTGATCGCGAGGCGGGACGAGCTCAACGGCGTTCTGCCCATTCGGGAGCGGACGCTCGTCGTGTCGCAGCAAGCCCTTACGGACACGCGCGTGCGAGGTGATGCCGAGACGGCGGCGTTCCTGTCGGAAAATGCGCCGTTGCGCGTGTTTGACAACTTCTCCGGTGAGGCACTCGACGTGTTTGTTACTGCCTTTCGTGCGAGGCGAAACGAATTCTCCGCGAAGTATTCAGGATTTGGCAAGATATGGATCAACTGGTTCACCAGACGTCGACACGCCGCCGAGGCGATCGGCCACGTGCTTGCCTTCCCGACGGATGTCCGCCGTCTCGTAGAGGACCGCGTGGGAAGGTACGCGGCGGAAGAGATGAAATCCGGCAATGAGATTTCGGACTACTATCGCGGAGTGGACCAAGTACTTACGGACGGCGAGGCGTATCTGCGCGAACGTGCCGACCTTGAGGCGCGGATTGAGGATGACATCGCACACGCCAAGGAGCGTGTAGATACCGCTGAGAAAGCGCTTGAAGACTGCCGTAATGAGTTGAAGGAGATCGCCAAGAGAAAGCCGGACGCCATGCTAGTCGATGCGCAAAATGACATTCGCGACAATGCCGTTGGATATGTCGCGGCCGACCTGGCCGTGCGTATGTCCCAACGTGGCGCGGCGCTGGCGTTTTCCTCGTTCAGGAACTACGTAACAGACGGCATACCGTGGCGACGGGAGGAAATCTCAGGGTTCATAGATGTGACGCGCAATTTCCTGAAGGCGTGTCCGCTCATCGCAATTACAAGCCTTTCCGCGAAGGGCGCACTTCCGCTGAAATCCGGACTGGTGGACATGCTGGTCATCGACGAAGCATCCCAGTGCGACGTGGCGTCGGCCTTGCCCCTCATGTTCCGCGCGCGGCAGGTCGTCGTCATCGGCGATCCCAAGCAGCTGAGGCACATCTCCGCTTTGAAGGACGACGAAGAGAGGACCATCAAGAAGCATCTGGGGATTCAGACCCCATGGACGCAGTACGCGGCAACGTCGCTCTGGGATCGGTGCCACGACTGGCTGACACATGCGAGAGGACGGAACAAACCGATGATGTTGAACGGACACTATCGCTGTCACCCGCAGATTATTGAATACTCGAACAAATTCTTCTACCGAGAACTGGGAGGTCTGGACGTTCATACAGGGACGTTCTCCCATCCGATCAAGGAGCAAGGCTGTTTCTGGGTCAACGTGAATGGTCGACAGGTCTCTAACCGCATCAATGCAAACGTTGAAGAGGTGCGCGTGGCGATCGCAAAGGCCGTTGAGCTTGCGAGGGCCGACAAGGACATATCCATCGGGATCGTGACGCCTTTCAAGGCACAGGCAGAACGTCTGCACCATGCCATACCGAAAGAATTCGCCTCGCGCATTACGGCGTCAACCGTCCACAAGTTTCAGGGAGACGAACGCGACGTCATGATCTACAGTCTTGTAGTCACGGACAACTCTCCGTCTTCTAAGATCAGGTGGGTGGACGAAGGTGCGCCCAATCTCGTGAACGTGGCAGTTACGCGCGCACGTCAGGCGTTGTACGTGTTCGGCAATCGCACATACGTGCGTGCTCATTCGTCGCCGTCGAAGCCACTCGGCGCATTGCTGGCGTACATTGAAAGCGTAAGGTGAATCATCCACATTGCGGCGGTGCGAACGGCGGCGTTAGGCGGCGTTCGTTGTTGCGCGGCGCGGGGCGATTTGGTAGAATACCGACATGCAAAAAACGAACGTCCAAAGCGGGGCAAGGCTTCCGTCGCTCCCTGTTGGCAACAGCGACTGGATCGCGGTCAAGGCCGGGTACTGGTCTGCCGAGTAGGCGCGTGGAGTTGGCAAAATGAAAAAAGTTGCAATAGTCGGCGTTGAAGGCTCGGGCAAGACGGTGATGCTGGCCGGGCTTGGTGACCTGTACACGTACCCGGACGAGGACGGGTACTTCCTCGTGCCGAAGAACTTCGGAACGGCGGCGTACGTGACGGAGAAGATAAAGCGTATGCGCAAGGGCGAGTGGCCGGCGGCCACTGCCGGAGACGAGATGCAGGGATTGGACTGGGCCCTGCGGCGGCGTAAGCCAGACTCGAGAGAGCGTCCTGAGAGCATCTGCGAAGTGTCGTTCCTCGACTTTGCCGGCGAGGTGTACCGTACGGCGTTCGGCATCGGGGCGGGGGATCAATCCCTTGCAGAACAGGCCATGGAACTGAAGCGATACGTCAAGGAGGCTGACGACCTAATCGTGCTCATCAACCTTCGCGATGTGATCATGCACGGCATCCGCGACAGGCGCGTGCAGGAGGCGATGTGGATCACAAATGCGATACTTGAAACCGCGCTCTCGGAACAGGCCGGGCGCAAGCAGCCGCGCGCCGCGATTGTGTTGTCGCAGGCGGACAGCTATGCGGACACGATTAGGGTATGCGGTGGCGCGGTCGGCGTCCTGCAGAAATACTTGCCGCATGTCGCCAATAACTACGGATGGC
>CADCOC010000103.1:0-1922 GCA_902802945.1 uncultured bacterium
TGCTTGAGCGACACGTCAAACGACTTCCCCGTGGAGGAATCGGCCAGCAGCAGCGGCTCGTCTGTAACCGTCCCGTCAATCGAAAGGCCATAGAGCGGCTGTCCGAGGTAGAGCTTGAAGCCGGGCGCGCTGCCGTCGAGTCCGATATGGATGTCGCCGACTGGGAGGTCGACATCGGTGCGGAGCCGGAAATCTGCGCCGTAGATGCGGTTCGTGCCTATGACGACGGGGAATCCGAACTCGGCGTTGCGGTCGTTCAGCTTCTTGATGTCGAAATACGGATGGTCGATCTTGAGTCCCAGCACGGTGTAACGGTGCGTCTCGTAGACGACGCCTGTCTTGCAGAGGGCGAGGACGGAATCCTCGAAGTCCCTGCTGGGCGCGAGGCCGTGGACGTTGATGTTGCAGTCGTGGACTGTGCGCTCGAAGCGCTCTCCGTTCGCCGTGCGCACGGCAAGATTGTATGATTTCGCAGCGAGCGCGACGTAGTTCGTCTTGTGGTCGGGACACTCGCAGCACTTGACCCATGTGTCGGGAACGTCTATCGGGATCGTGTTTGTGTACACCGGATCCCTGTCGAGCTTAAGCACGTCCACCATCGAAGCGACAGCCATCGCGTTTGTGTAAGCGTCGAGATGGAGGCTTTCGCACTGGTCGTAGGGACAGTTGTGTTCGTCGCAGATGTTGGCCGGGGTTTCATCCTCCCCCGCCCCGCAGCATGCACATCCGCAATCGCACCACGGATTGCCGCAACAGTCGCCCATCTCGCATGAGCAGCCATGTTCGTCTCCGTATTCCCCGTCCACCGGCATCCCGTCTTTAGGCAGATCATTGTCGTCTTCCTGCTGGTTATTGTCGTCGCTTTCGGAGAGCCTGGGGCAGAACCGCGCCGTCTGCGTGTATTGCGTCGGGCCATAAAGGTGGCGCGGATGCGTCAGCGTATAGGTTACCGGGGTGGTAGAGGAGCGCGGGAAGCTCCCCGTCAGTTCGGCGGAAAGGTCCGATTTCGCCTCGACGGATATCGTGTCTGTCGCATTCCATGTACAGACCAGCCCCTTGACATCTCTGCCGGGGTCAAGATGCACCAGCAGCTTCTTCGCGTTGAGGTCGTGGATGCACGGCTCCTTCGCCTTGGTGTTCGGGAACGCGATCCACCCGCGTTCAAGCGTGTACCAGGCCGGAAGACGCCCGATGGTGTAGCTCCCCGAGTCGATTTCCACTTGCAAAGTCTCAGGGATTGAACCCCAAATGCTTAATTCCACGCCCCTCGGCAGGGGAATGTGAACGCTATTGGCTGTCGGGGCTGGAGCGTCTCCGCCCGAGCCGCGCAGAGGCGGAGACGCGGGACGGGCCATCACGGGTACGACGATATCGCCGATGACGATTCGCCCGGCCCCACTCCCGCTCATGGTGATTGTCAGCACGGCAGTGTCGTTGGTGTCAACGGGATAGGCGAATGGCGCATTTGTCGTTCCGGTGTAGAAGATGTGCTCGTATATTGTGTTCGTCGATCCCTCTGGACAGGCGAATGGGTCTAGGTCTCCGAGCTTCGCGGCAAATCCGTCGCAGTATGTGGTGCTGATGGAGTTGGGATCGAGTGGATCGGAATTGTAAAAGAAAAGCTCCTCGTAGTCAGTGAGGCCGTCGTAGTCGGAATCGGAGTGGCGCGGATCGGTATTGTACACAAACAGCTCGTCGATGGTCAGTAATCCATCGTTGTCCGGGTCTTGGTTATAGGCGTCATTCTCTGTGAGCGGATAGAACGTCATCGAGGTGACGTTGGTGGGGATGGCGTTCGTCGTCCAGTCGTTGCCCGCGAACGACGCGCCTACAACAACATTTGTGATGACACCCTCCGGTAGGGCGCGATCACCGAGCGCGCCGCATCGCGAGAGGTCGTAGCGGTAGGTGAACTGTCCGTC
>CADCOC010000103.1:1970-16428 GCA_902802945.1 uncultured bacterium
TGTAAAGTGTAAAATCTGGGGCCAGTTCGCCTCGGGGACTATTCCAAGGACGGCCTTGAGCGGATAGAACACCGGGCCGTCCTTGACCTCAGCCCAGCCGTCGGAATGGATTCGCAACATCGTTTCATCATCTGTTTCCTGTTCCCCGCTTCCCATCCTCCATTTTACGCTTTCCACTTTCCATTTTACACTCTCATAAATCCAGTCCGTTGCCGCGCCGAACGCGCGCCAGTCGGAACACACGGTCGCGCCGGTGGGCGCGGAGAAGTCGAACGCCTCGTCCGTGCCGACGCGCGACAGGACGAATCCGCGCCGGAAGTCGTCGCCCGTGATCGTGCGCGTGGTGTTCGTCGAGGTTATTAATGTTGCCATTGTGAAATTGTTGCCAGTTCCAATGTTGCCATTTCCCAATTGGATATTGGAATTGGCCATTGGCAACATTTCCACATTGGCAACATTCTGCACATTGTTCGAGCCTCCGCCGTCGCCGCCGCCCTTAGTACCTCCTAGCTGGACAAATGGAACCGCCCACAACGCGGCGGCGCAAAGTCCGATAATGGACATCTTGCGCACCCGCTTCCAGAACGAGCGAAACAAGTAGATATCATGCTCGTGAAGCCAGATGCAGACACACGCAACGCCGAGACCTACCGCCAGCAGCACAAGGATTTCTGTCAACCATTTTGAAAGCATGGCGTCACCTCACCCTGATAGCGAAGGAATCGTGTTTGACGTCGCACCACACCCACTCGGACGGCGTTCCCGCACCACGCCGGACGACGCGCACCATGTTCCATTCATTCCTGAAGAGCCATGCCGGTGGAGGCGTGGTGGAAAGAGAGACGAAAGCCGGTTCACCGCCGCACGTCGCGGCAAAGCTTCTCGGCTCGAAGTGTTTGTCGTTATGCAGCTGAATGTCGATGACTCCGCACAGTGCCGACGCA
The DNA here is from genome assembly GCA_902802945.1 of uncultured bacterium. Classification (GTDB taxonomy): domain Bacteria; phylum Verrucomicrobiota; class Kiritimatiellia; order RFP12; family UBA1067; genus RUG572. Next base: position 2,915 of record CADCOC010000103.1, read on the forward strand.
GCGGCAGGCGTTTCAAACCTCTCCCATGCGCGGACGTTCTCGACGAAGTAGCGACCGCCGCGCCAGCCGTAAACAGTCTCGATCTCCGAAACGTCAAGGACGCCGTTCGTGTTCGCGTCACAACCAAACGCGATTTCAAGATTGTTCGTCGGCGTTCCCTCCAACTGGAAATGAATCTGCACGTTCCTCACATCAGTGCGCCCCTCGTGGATCACCACGTTCGTTGACACCTCCGTATCGGCAAACGGCGACACAGGCAACGTCGGAATGACTATCTGCCTTGCAAACGCCGCCGACGCGAAGAAAGCGCCAGCCACCAGGAGCAGCGTTTTCACGGCTCCTCCTTCTCGCCCTGCCACGGGTGGCGCTTCGCGTTTCCGACTTGGTTCCTCACGGCAAAAAGTGTACCATTTCCGCGCCCTTGCGGCAATGGCTTTTTCGTGTTTCAAAACAGGTCTTACTGACCAGTTTTTCCAGATTGTCATTGTGTCAAACGGCATCTTTCACTCCCCCGCGTTCAACTCGTCGCCCATGCGGCAGCCGGTTCTCTCGCATAGCGGCGTTAACTGGGGCAGCCGCCGTCTCGGCGGCGCACTGGGGCAACGGGCATCTTGCCCGTTGCGGGTCACCGTTGACACGTAACGCCGTTTACTTTTGAAGTTTTATAAAACATTAAATTGAACTTAACGTTTTATAAAACATCAAAAGTAAACTTCCTTCAAAGGACTTGGTAGCGGAGATTCGGGCGGGCGGTAACGAGACGTGCGAGCGAACCGTTTGGATCGAGAGACGCGAAGACCGCCTCTTCGCAATGGTCGAGAATCCAGCCGTTACGCTTCTCCGCCGTCTCCTTCGACACCCTGACGACACCTTGCGAGAACGGCGACACAACCAGCATCCGCCCCGCGTTGATCGCCTCGCGATATTCCATCGGCACGCTCCGCCACATCCCGCGCGCCAAAACCATCACAATCGGCGGCCCGCCATCCGACAGCAGCAACTTCAACACGTCTCGCTCCAACGCACTCTGAAACCCACCAACCACGCATGGTGGGGCGAGGCGTCCCGCCGAGCCGCCGCCTCTCATCCCCGTCGCCCAGTCGTAGCACCGCATCACCGCAGCAGGCACAACCCTTCGCGACGATAGAAACGCAACCCTTGTCCGCTCCATCAGCGCCGCATCGCCAAGCATCTGGAGATCCTCTTCCATTCATTTTTCCTCCCGCGTTCAGCTCGTCGCCTGTCCGGCTCTTTGAATCCGAAAGTTATCTCAGGCGAATGTAAAACTTCGTGTACTCTCTGGAATAGGACGCATCTACATCGATTTCGCCGACGCCCCGCTTGACGATTCGCAAGCGGTTCCACAGTGGCTTGAAGTCGCTCCGGTTGATGGTCAACGTGCGCGAGACGCGCCCGCTACCTGTTTCCGGCCATTCAACCACATTGCCATTCTCCGTATCAGCGTGAAACCACTTCCCACAGTCGTAGCCCCATTCAAAATCGACATCCTCCAATGCCAAGGAATCACCAGTCGCCGTCCCTACTGCAATCGAAAGGCTGTTTGATGCGCTCCCGTTCAGTTCCAGCGAAAACGTCAAGTTTTCAAGCCTGGTGTAATCCACGTTGAGCACAACGTTCGTCACCACCTCGCTATTTGGCAATTCCCCTCTCAGCAACGTCGGCAACTGCACGACCCGCGCCCCGAACAGCGCGAGCGGTGCAAACAACAAGCACAACGTTCTAATCATATACCGCATTCTCATTTCACGTTCCCTTGACTCTTTTACCGCTCTTGCCGTTTTCGCTTCACCTCTTCGCGCTCTTGTTGTTCTTGGATGTTTTTCATAACCCTTCGGCGTGAATCCACCTCGTACTGTTCAACAGATCGAATCGGCCTGCCAACCACTTGCTTGAACCGCGCCTCAACCGCGGCTCGATCTTGCGGATCAGGCTTTACCTCCGCCACCTCCAGAACTTTCAGGTGTGTAAAATTGAATAAGCGTTCTACTTGATCCACGGATTGCCTGCAAAGGCTCATTTGTTCACGTCCCTCTATTAGTTCCTCGCTTTTAAGCTTCTCTATAACCTTAAAATATGGCTCAAACAATTCAATGCCAGGTGCCGGCACAGGCATTTCCAATAAAAGACAGTCAGAAACCTTTTCCGCCATTCTTCTCAAACGCCCAATACCATCTCCCCGAATACTTGCAATCCTGTATTTACGATTCTGGACCGCCCTTTCTCGAGCATGCTCCTTAGACAATTCACTCCAAAGGCCACTCTCTTTCGGATTTTCAGTTTTCTCTTGGGGTACCAAATCCGCGATGTTCGTAAGATCCACCGTACAAGCACTCTCCATCAGTCTGCGGAAATAACTGTACCGCATCTGAGCGTCAGGGCACTTCGCGATTGTCTTGCAGACATTTTCCATGTAGTCGCCTACATTATTAGTCTGCGAAAGCATCATGATGGGCGCGAGCGCGATCAGTCTTTCAACCTCGCTCTTATCTATCGTCAAGGCATTTCCCAAAGCGCTATTTTCACTTCCATGTACTAGAAGCCATACCGCCGACATCAGAACCATCATAACTTTTTTTTGCTTCATACCATTGCTCCTTCCTTGGGGAATCTCAATTGTCAAGGATTCCATCGTCCACATGCCCATCCACGGTAACCACGCAGTTAGTTTGGCGCATGGCCGTGTGCTGAAGTTTCTGAACACTGAAATCGCCGGCTTCCGTGATCGTAAAGACTTGCCGTGTTTCGTCTGCGAAAGTACCTACGGCCTCATCCCGCGCAGGAGCATCCACATGTTTCCACCCAAATGGAACTTTCCAGACAAGGCTCCCGTCCATCCAACCATAAGCCGTATTAGTCGTAAAATTGTATTCTGGCGTTATGCGTGGAAGTTCGCCTTTGATTCCCGCAGCGTCGCGGACATCATCACTCTGACCATAGTAATTGCCCACCTCAACTGGCCACCATTTTCCGGCCCCAGCAGTTTTTGTATGCGAACGATAGACTATGTTCGTTGGTGTGTACATAAAATATCCCGTCGGCGGTATCTCGTCATAGCACGGAACCTCCTCGACTTTTAACCACTCGAAGCTCACATCCAACGGAAGGACCCTATACCGTTGCACAAGTTTAAGTCCCCCAGCGGAATTAGTAGGGAGTCCGTATGTTTCCGCTTGCGCATCATATCCTTCAATGGCCGTTGGTTTCTTGACTGTCACGAGCGGACAGTATTCGACATCGTTCAATGAAAATGATAGTTCATGTTCGACATTGGACACTCCCCATTCAATTCGGTGTAAAGAGGCGCTTCCGATCTTTGCATCAGTCGCAGAAACGGTAATCAAGGGGGATGTAGGATATTGGTAAACAAACACAACTTCACCTATTCCGAATTTATGACGGCGGAGACACTGATTTGTGGGAGCTTCTTTCTGTGGTTGAATATCTACTCGCACCACGGATGTCTGCGCGTATGACGCGTCAGAACCGTCAGGCCCTAAGATTATTCCCCCTACCGACGGTGTTCCTCCGTTCTCCGCGCCCTCGCAACGGAACGTTGCCTTGTACGACATGTACGGACCAAGGACGAGCTCTGCTGGCAAGGACACGGGGCCGCCGCCAATGCGCCGGAGGCAACCAAGGTTTTGCGCCGCCAGGATCAACGTGGCGCCACTGGCCCCGCCGGACGCAGTCACGGTGAGCACGTTCGTGGTCGAACGCTTCTCGACCCAGCTGTCGGGCGACGCCTCATAACGATCTTCGAAGATCAAGGCGGGCTGGCTGAAGGTGATTGAGACGGACGGCGTTTCGGAGTATGGTTCGTCAGGCGGGCCGTCTGGAGAATCGTCGTATGAACATCCGCAGAAAAGCGTCGGCAGGTTGAACGTGGAACATTCCATTATGTAGTTCCCGTCTACGGAACATCCATGGCACCCACAGTCAGACCCCAAGCACATAAAGCCGAGCCAATTCCCGTATGTGGAGTATTCACATGACGACGAACCCGATTCCCCTGACCGGATCCCCCCTGACCGCAAACCACCCGTACCACCATTTCCCCATTGAAACGTACCGCCCGGATCGTATGGGATGACATTGAGGTAGTACCCACCGTTTCCGTCCGGCTCCACGCTGAACTCCAGCGGCCAGCGAACGCTTGCGCGGCAAGGTTCATTCGTCTCCAATACTGGATACATGTAATCCACGGGGTACGACACCGTAAATGGCACAGGAGAGGTGATGGCATAGTCGATGCCAATCAGGAGCGGCACACGATTGGTCTCGAAAGCATTTGCCACGACCACTGGATTGCCGAGGCGCGAGTCGCGGTCGCCGGTGAAGTAGATCGGCACAGGACCGCGCTCCGTCACCACATCCACAAAGTAGTAGGCGTTGGAATTGACGCCATCGCGCCATGTCAGTTCAGGCGGGAGTGCCGCGCTTGTCGTGGCAACCGCCTCCAGCACATTTGAACACACGACATTGTACCACTCCGCATTCGTGCCGTGTGCATCGGGGCCTGCGACGAGAGGTTCGGGGTCAACCGTGTTTTCAAGCCCGTCGCCGTCCCAGTCGAACGGCTCAACTCTACGGTATATCCGCTCCACGCCGTTTGAGCGCGTTATGAAATCGCCGTTCTGGAAAAGCCCGATCTGTGCATTGACAGGCGCATTGGTGTCGGCATTCAAAAAGAAGTTCTCCCACGTCAATACCTTCCCCCGGTAGGGCCCGCTCGCCGAGCGGGCCGTTTCCGCCACCCAAAACCTACTCTCACCCTGCATGGCAAGCATCGGAATGCCCACCGCGCAAATCTCATGCGCAACATCGCGCGGAGTCGGTCGGATTCTCCCATCATTGAAAACGGATAACGACGTAACCACCCCGCCTTTCGTCCCAAGCGGAAAAGCGAAGTCGCCAAGGTCAAGCCGCGCCCACTCCCCGAACGTCCCGCGTTTGTGCCAGTTGAAAGTTGGCGAAACACCATCCGGCATCGCATACACATCCGCCGTACAGTTCGTCTCGGCAACAAGCCGCCACCCCTGCGCAATCTCCTCGACAGTGACGTTCGGTAGGGCGCGATCACCAAGCGCACCGCCGCTCCTCATCTTCTCGCCACCAAACAAAATACACACCGAAAGCAACCCTATCAACACCCCCTTCTCAAACCACGAACGGGAACGCCAAGCCCACGCCGCCACGCTGCGTGCCGAACGATACAGCCACGCACCGACGACGCCGACCGCAATCGCGGCCAGCGCCGACAGGCAAATCCACATCAGCCCACTCTTTAACGCCTCTATGAGTCCTTGAACATTCATAGCTGTTTCCCGTTAGTTTACCATATTTCCTGACGGGTGAACGGGATTATTTGGCGAAACCCGTTTTGCCAAGTGGCCCCGCGTCAAACGGTCTCTTTCACTCGCCCGCGTTCAGCTCGTCGCCCATGCGGTACTTGATGTCGTAGTTGATGATGAAGTCAAGCTCCTCCTCCGTGAACCCGTAATGCTTCGCCAGCAGCTCGTCGATTTCATCGATGATAGGTTTGGAATATCTAATATAAAAAAGCTGTTTCTCCATTGTAAATTTCCGCCCCCGCTTTGAATAGTTACGTATTTGCGTCTTACTATGTCGCTGGTAATCCTTTTGCAAAACTTTCGCAAGGGAACACAAATCATCCCTAACCCCTGCAGGAATCATCTCAAATGGAAACGACAAACAAAAGTCACGAGAATTTACAACCTGACAACTAGACCACATAATATAATTCATAAAGAACAGATTCGACGAAAGCAATGCAATGGCCATATTGCGATTTCGCTCACTCGTGAAATACATCGGCTTCATTTCACCAGTTTGCCTATCCTCTCCATCTTCACGAAATACGGGTATGCGATCAAGAACTTTAAACCAATATTGGACCGCACGAAAATAATAAGCCACAAACCTTGTCTTCCCGCAAGCCAACGCAACCTGGAAATTGTCATCAAATGCTTTGACCTTTGTTTTTTCGTAAATGTCATATTGCAACGGCGATGACAATTTCGGAATCCTTCCCACACCTGAACAATTTCGCATAGCAAAATACGTTACAGTCCTGAACAATACACTGCGATACTCCACATTCCACTTCTGATAATTCGTGGTGAATGTCCCGCCAGCAGAATTCTTAACATTTATTATAATCGTCAAACGTGCCTCTGCACCCTCAAAAAGTTTGGCCGGGCGCAAAGAGTAATTACTAATCCAACAGGTCTTATCCGGCCCTGCAAAAATGTGTTGGATAGGCTGCATTTTTGTTGCCGACACGGCACTGATCGGGACAATCATTCCGAACCTACCATTAACATTGAGGATGCTTCTTGATCGTTCTATGCAAAAAGCAAACAGGTTCCCGCATTCTTGTGACTGATAATTCCGAACTTGGTATTTACAAGTGCTATCCGTATACACAACATACGGCGGGTTGCCGATGATGACGTCAAAGCCGCCACGGCGGTGCATGATGGGATAGAACTCGGTGTACCAATGGAACGGCTGGGTGTCGCGGAGCCAGGCATCCTTTTTCTTCAAGCTGCCGGAGGATGCGTAGAGGTGGTCGTCGAGCAGTTTGCGGATGACTGCGAGGCGTTTGTGGATTTCCTCCTTCGCCGCGACGAGTTGCTGGCGGTCGCCCGTGAGGTTGAGCTGTTCGCGGCGGAAGAAGTCGAACGCCATCGACGCCTTCCCCAGTTCGGTGTCAATCTTGCCCTTCAGCTCGGCGTAGGCGAACATGTCGCCGTTGACAAGCGCGTTTTCGATTTCCTTTTCAGAGGCATATCCGACGAGCGTGTTGCCGCAGCGGATGTTGAAGTCGATGTCGGGGAGCGGGTCGAGGCCGAGGTTGGGGTCGTATTCGTCCACATCCACCACGGCGACCATCTTGAGGAAGAGACGGAGTCGCGCGATTTCCGTGGCCTCGTGCATGATGTCCACGCCGTAGAGGTTGCGGAGGATGATGGATTTGTAGATGAAGTATTGGCGGTCGCGGGGCGACCGCCCTACCATTTCGGCGAGTTCATCCTTGAAGAGGTTGGGGTTCTTGGCGTGGAATTCTTCCATGCGGTCGAGGCACGCCTCGTAGAGAGGTTCGAGGATGTTGAGCGCGGCGAAGAGGAACGCGCCGGAGCCGCAGGTGGGATCGAGGATCGTCACCTCGCGCAGCGCCTTGTAGAAATGCAGCACGAGTTTGTGGTCGGGCGTGTCGCGGATGACGTCCTCGACGAAGGTGCGGATGTCGAGGTTGTAGGTGATGAAGTCGTGGATGGTGAGCGGACGGCTCGGCGAGCCGTCCCTACCAAGCGGCGGTCGCGGGACGACCGCCCTACCGAGGATGGAGCGGATTTCGTCGCAGCGCTGGCGGCGCGCGACCGTCTCGCGCCAGATTTCGGTGGGGAGCGCATACTTCTCGTCCGCGGGTTTGTTCCAGTTGGCGCGGCGGGCGCGGAGGGTGGATTGGGGTTCGACGGGGACGCCTTTCGCGATGTCGGGCGGGAGCGGGAGGTCGAGGCCCTTGCGCATCGCGGGGAAGATGTAGCGGTCGATGGGTGACGGCGTGCGCGGAGCGCCAGCCCTACCAAGCGGACGGCTCGGCGAGCCGTCCCTACCAAAAGCGACATCCGCCTTCCCCGTTGCCTTGATCCAGATCCACGGGATGATGGTGTTGCGGCCAATGTATTCGGTGATGTCCTCCTTCGTGTAGTACGCGCCCATCTGCGCGCGGTCGTTGATGTACTGCTCGAAGATGTAGCCGAGGACATCGGGGTTGATGTCGCGTCCCGAGGCGGTGATGCGGTTGTCGAGGTGCCAGTGCCATTCGTCGAAGAAGGCGAAAAGGCGCTCGAACACCTTGTCGGGGATGTCGATGTCCTTGTTCTCTTTCTCGATTTGGTGCATCGAGAACATGCCGCCGTTCAGGTACGGAATGCGCCCGTACTTCCTGATGAAGTAGTCGGAGCGGGCGGCGACGGGCTTGTCGAGTCCGTCGCTGAAGAGCTGCTTGAGGAAGCTGCGGTAGAACGATTCGTAGAACTTGTCCCTGCCCTTCCGCGACTGCGTCTCCCGGAGCTTGTTGCCGAGGTAGTTCTCGTCGAAGTTGAGGAAGCGCTTCTTCTGGATGAAGTAGCAGAACATGAGCCGGTTGAGCATCACGGACGCGTACCACTCGCGGTCGTCCTTGCCGGTGATGTTCTCGATTCCCTTCACGAACATGTCGTGCTGCTTGCGGAAGGACTGGTAGAACTTCTTGGTCACCTCGGTGGTGTTTACGAGGAACGCCGCGTTGACCCGGTTCGCCACGTCGATGACCGTGGGATCCTCGTCGAGGGAGAACGTGATCGCGTTCATCTTCTCCAGGAGGAAGAGCGCCTGGTCGTCCTTGTCGTACTCCACCGTGACAAGGGTGCGCTTGTCCACCGTCTTGACGGGCACGGACCACAGGTGGTGGAACGGTTCGGACGTGGAGACGAAGACCATGAAGTAGTCGTGGCTGAGCTTGCGCAGCTTCGCGTCGATGAGCCGCCGCACGGAGGAATCGGGGATCCTCTCCACCCGGCAGACGAACACCTTGAGTCCCTTCTGCGCGACCTCCTGCACCTCATACGTCTCCTCGCCGGCCTGGAAACGGTACGGCGAAGTTGTCGAGGGATTGGACCAGAAGCACTCCAGGAAGAGCTGCCTGAAGTCACCTTCGTGAAGATAGCCGAGAAATTCGTTTTTGGTCATTGTTGCTCGTCCTTTTGGTGCGGCGGTCGCGGGGCGACCGCCCTACCCATTTGTATTTTCGATTTGTGAACAATTGTGGCAATTGTCATTTGTGGCAATCTTCCTCAGTCCCATCGAGCAGATGATGCGCACCGCGAGCGGCGAGACGTCCTCGTCCTCGGGCACGATGCAGAGTTCGTTGTCCTTGTGGAACTCGAGGACGGTCTGGATGATGTCGTCCACCGGGAGGCGCTTCTGTAGCATCTTGCCGAGCGCGTTCCGCGCCGTCTCCTTCATCGGGTATGTGTAGACCTGGTCGGCGGCGGCCTTCAGGTTCTGCTCGAAGAGCGGCAGCACGTCCTCCTTGAGGCGGTTCTGGAGGATCGTGAAGATGCGGTATTTCGTTGAGGACCTGGAGCCCAGCACGCCGACGGCGGCGGACTGCACGTTCTTGACGGACGCGACGGCCTTCGTGACGAGGTCGTGGTGGTTTTCGAGCGGCGGCAGCTTCGGCGTAGCGGCGCCGCAGACGAGCGCGGCGAAGATCTTGCCGACGGACTGCGACGCCACGCCGCCGTCCGCGTTGAGCCAGACGAGCACGTCGCTGTCGCTCTTCGTGCGGGCGTAGGTGATCACGCCCGGAGGGTATTCGCCGGCCGGCTTCGTGGAGTAGACCACGTCCGCCAGTCCCTGTATCCTCTCCTTGAGCGCGGGGTTGTCCTTCGTGGCGCTCTCCCAGATCTGGAACGCCTGCGAGGCGAGGTCCACCTCGCCGTCGTCCTCCTCGTCGAGGACGCCCGCCTTCTCGTTGAAGATGTCCTCCAGGTTCTGCTTGTTGCCCTCGAAGAACACCTCGTCGGAGCCGACCGTCTCGGCGTTGGCGTTGATGCGGTCGTTCAGGCGGTCGCGGAGGCGGATCACCTTGTTGATGCCCTCCTGGGGGAAGAACGAGTAGCAGTACACCTGGGGCGACTTCTGCCCGATGCGGTCCACGCGGCCTGCGCGCTGAATGAGGCGGATGATGGCCCAGGGGAGGTCGTAGTTCACCACGATGTGGGCGTCCTGCAGGTTCTGGCCCTCCGACAGCATGTCCGTCGCCACCATCACGCGCGTCTGGCTCTCGAACGGGATCGGCGGCATGTGGTTGGAGACTGGCGAGAAGCGGTTCACCTCGCCGATGACGTCGTCCGAAGAGCCGTCAACCTGGGCGACGTTCGCGACGCCGCGCGCCTTGAGCTGTTCGGCGACGTAGCGGGCGGTGTCGGAGTACTGCGTGAACACGAGAACCTTCTCGTCCCCGTGCTTCCGCGCGACGAGGCGTTCGAGGGCGTTCAGCTTCTCGTCCTCGGCCGGACGCCACTCGCCGCACTGGGCGAGCATGTCCATGATGATCCTGTTGTCCTTCCTCAGCGTGGCGGCGAGCGACTTCTTGAAGTACGCCGGGCTGATCCATTTCACCGAGGCGGGGGCGTTCGCCACGAGGTCGTTGTAGGCGTCCTTGCCGGCCTGCGCGTACACGGAAGGCTCGGTCGCGATGGTGAACAGCGTCTGGCCGGACGCGTCCTCGTCCTCGTCGATCCCGTTGCCGACGTCGGTGTCGGACGCGCGCACCGGCAGGTCGAGACCTTCCTTGATCGCGTGGAGGTACATGGCGTTGCGCACGGCGTGACGGTAGAGCGACATCAGGAACGCGACGCCGCTTGAGTCCATGCGCTTGTAGAAGCCGCTGCGGCAGAACCCCATCATGCGCTTGCCCGCGCGCGAGAGGTTGTCGAGTATCTGCTTCTCCTTCGCGGTGGCGGATTTCGCCGCCTCGGGGTCGATGTACTTCTGAAGGCCGTAACGCGGAAGCGCGAGCTCGCCCATCCAATCGACCATCTGCTCGCAGTAGAGGCGCTCGAACATGTCGCCGGGCGTCGTGCGGAACTTGAGCGTCTTGGGGATGCGGTCGGGGAAGTAGTTCAGCGTGCCGTCCCGCATCTTCAGGTACTTGCGTCCGTCGTGCTTGTCAGTGAGGGCGTAGTGCTTCTTGATGAACGAGCGCGTGCGGCGCACGAGGTAGAGCTTCATCAGGTCGCGCCAGTCGTCGGCGAAGAAGCTCTTCTCGAAGGCGCGGATCGACCCCGTCGGCACGCCGCCGTACTTGATCGCGAACGCCTGCTCGCCGCCTTCCGCCGCGATCTGCTGTTCCGGGCGGACGCCCAGGTCCTCGTCGGGATCGACGAAGAGCTTGAGCTGGTTGGCGAGGTCGGAGAAGTCCTTGTTGTAGGGCGTGGCGGTGAGGAGCAGAACCTTGTTGCCCTGATAAGTCAGCAGGTCCTTGATCCGCGCGTAGCGCTGTCCGTCGCCGTTCCGGAGGTTGTGGCTTTCGTCCACGATCACCAGCTTGAAGAAGCGCTCCTTGCGCGGGTCGAACTTGTCGGCGATGGACCGGATGCCCATCTTGAGGTCGTATTTGTCGGCGTAGGACCTCCACATCGCCTTCAGGTTCGGCGGACAGATCACAAGCGTGGAGGCGCCTACGACCTCCTCGTAGTACTTCGCCACGGCGCATGCGGTGATCGTCTTACCGAGGCCCACCACGTCACCGATCATCGCGCCGCCGCGCTTCTCCAGGTGGCGCACGGCGAGTTTCACTGCCGTCTTTTGGAAGTCGAACAGCTCCTTGTCGAACGGGGCCGGCAGGTGGTACTCCGAGACGCCCTGCCGCGCCTCGCGGCTGAGGTGGTACATGACCTTCAGGTACACCTCGTAGGGCGAAGGCCCCTCGACGGACGCCCAGCTTTCGTCAAGGACCTCGACGAGGTCCTGCGTGATGTCGACCGAATAGGCGTCGTTCCACCTGCCGTCGAACCACTTGGCGTATTTCGCGTTGTCGTGGAAGTCGCCGAACTCCGCGTTCAGCTCGCCGTTGCGGAGCATGCCGCTGAGCGTGAGGTTGCTGCTGCCCATGATCGACATGATCGGGTTCGACGTGTCCTGCGGACGGTGCGCCAGATACAGCTTCGCGTGGAGCGGGTAGCGGAGATGGAGCTTCACGCACACCTTGCCCTCGACGAGCTGGCGGCGAAGGGTCTGGAGCGTCTGCTCGTCCGCCGCCGTCGGGACGCCCAGGGTCAGCTGGCGGCGGAAGCCGTTGGCCACCCGCTTGCGCCACCTGCGCGCAGTCTCCGCGTCGACCGGCTGCCTCTCGATGGCGTACATCTCCTGGACGACTTCCTGCTCGGGACGCTGCATGCCGATCAGGAGACGGCAGATGCGCCGGATGGGCGCGACCACGCCGCTGGCCCCCTTTTCAAGCGCCTCGCCCCCGGGCAGGCGTTCGATGTCGTCTGCGACAAGCTTCCAGCCTCGCAGGTTGAAGTACCCCACGCAGATGTCGGCGCGCTGCACGCCGACGTTCGTGAGAATCGCGTGAAGCCCGTCCTCGAACTTCGTTTCGATGTTGTCGAAGATCTTCGACACTGCTGAGCCTTTCCGCAGCGGTCGGCGCGGGGCGCCGACCCTACCGCTGTCCGCGCTTCCCAAACTGGCCCGCCGTGCCGCGCGGATAAAATAAAACGCGGCGTGCCTTCTATCCAATGTTCCAATTGAGGCACTGAGAAAGCCTTGCAGAAAACATGGATAAAAAGGCACGCCGCGCGGTTACCCGCGCGACGCACCCGCATATCTCGCTTTCTGCTTGAAGATTCTCAGTTTTCAATTGAAGCTCGATACGCAAGTAGCGTAACGCTGCCCAGGGTAGGTTGCCCATCCGGGGCTTGTTCCTCGCGGCGCGCGCCGCTACCGGAACGACCTGCCGTGCAAGGTGCCGCGACGGGTCTCTGTCTGTTTCAGTCTATTCCTGCTTTTTCTCCTACTTTTCCGATGCGAGTAGTATAGCAAAATTTCGTGGTTCGTGCTTGGGACCCTGTTGATAAAAGTGAGAAATCAGGTCCTGTTTTGACACTCAGCTCGCAAGTGGGTTCCGCACCGTAATCTCACCGACGGGTACAAGGGATGCGGCCTGTCATTTTAAGCTTCTTTTCACGTCCACGATATGCAACTCGGTGCATCGTGCGCCGATCGTCGGCATCGGACGCGAAAACGGTAATTATTGACGGACTTTGCAATGTGGACGTAATATGCCGTTTCTGCTTGCCTGTGTGGGGGGATTGGTGTAAAATATGCGCGTTTTACAGCTAATTGGAAGAAGAAAATGGCTAACGAGAACAAAGTGGGGAAGCGGATCAAGACGTACCGCGAGAACCTGAAGATGACGCTCGCCGACCTGGCCGAGAAGAGCGGCGTGGGGGCGGCGGTGATCGCCTCCATCGAGGACGGCGAGGTGCTGCCCGCGCTGGGCGTGCTCACGAAACTCTCCCGCGCCCTCGGACAGCGCCTCGGCACGTTCATGGACGACCAGTTCAAGCCCGACCCCATCATCACGCGCGCCGACCAGCTTTCCTCCGTCAAAGTGGCCCACGAAGGTGAAAACCCGGCTGGCTACGCCTACTACTCGCTCGCGATCGGCAAGCCTGACCGCCACATGGACCCCTTCCGCATCGAGTTCACCGCGAACGCGCCCACGTCGCCCTCGAGCCATGAAGGCGAGGAGCTCATCATCGTCCTCGACGGCACGATCGAGCTCACCTACGGACCCGAAACCACGGTGCTGCACGCGGGCGACACGGCCTACTACAACAGCGTCGTCACGCACTCGCTGCGCGCCCTCGACGGCAAGCCCGCCTCGATCTACGGCATCGTGTTCCTGCCGT